>JAZKHN010000331.1:0-23488 GCA_040385325.1 Pseudomonadota bacterium | reverse complement strand
GCCATGCCGCGTTTTTCTGAAGAGAACTATGCCGCCAACCTGCAGTTGCTGCCGGCTTACCATGCGCTGGCCAAAGAAGCGGGTTGCAGCCCGGCGCAGCTGGCCCTGGCCTGGCTGCTTCAAAAGGCCCCGCACATCATTCCCATCCCCGGCACAACCAGTGTTGATCACCTGCTTGATGACCTGGGTGCCGCAAACGTCAAGCTCGAGCCCGCGCTGACCGCAAAGGCCGAAAAACTCATCAACCAGCACACGGTGACCGGCCCGCGCTACAACCCTCAGGGTACATCCGAGGTTGATACGGAAGTGTTTGCATAAGTTGGGCATTGCGTCATGTCAGAACAACGGTCCGGCATTCGAGGACTGTTAACTGACAGTCCAGCGGCTGGAGCTTCGTTTGCCCCTTGATTCAGCTTTTTTCAGCGCGTACGCCGTGACTGGACTTGCGATGTTTCACAGGTAAACAGATCGTTTTCCTTTCCGTCAGGCATTTGACCTTTGGAATTCAGGGGAATTCAGGGGAATCCAGGGGAATTAAGGAGTTTCAGCCCTTGCCCGGATCGAAGCGAAAAAGGGATGTCAACGTTCCCGGTGGCGCCACTGAAGCCGTGATTTAAATCACTACCTGACTAAAGTGCTACCGCTGCCCGCATACAATCGCGGGTTACGTTCGGGGCTGTTTCAACAGTCACTTTTCCCCCTGTCAGTTCACCAATTCGTGGAGTTTGCCGTGTTTATTTCTTCTGCTTTTGCCCAGACCGCCCCAGCCGCTGCCGGTGGCAGCGACATGATGTCTTCGCTCACGGGCATGCTGCCGCTGGTGCTGATGTTTGTGGTGCTTTATTTTGTGATGATCCGCCCGCAGATGAAGAAGCAGAAGGAACACCGCGCCATGATCGACGCTCTGGCCAAGGGTGATGAGGTGGCTACGGCTGGCGGTCTGCTGGGCAAGGTCACCAAGCTGGGTGATGCCTACCTGTCGCTTGAACTGGCCCCTGGCGTCGAAGTGCAACTGCAGCGCAGCGCCATCGTGCAGGTGTTGCCCAAGGGTGCGATCGCTACGGCGAAATAAGCCTCCCGGGACATGAGCGGTGCATGCTGCCCGTGGCCCATTGTCCGGAAAAGTCGGGGGGTCATCAGCGCTTGAAAACAGCTTGATGGCATTTTTCCGGATATGTATCAGCTACCCTTTCTCAGATATCTGACTAGTTCACCAGGAACATCATTCCCATGAATCGTTATCCGGTCTGGAAGTACATCATCATCGCGGTCGCGTTGCTGGTTGCCATTCTCTACACCCTGCCCAACTTTTTCGGCGAAGCGCCGGCTGTGCAGGTGTCCAGCGGCAAATCAATCGTCAAGCTGGATGCGAGCACCTCGGTGCGCGTAGAGCAGATACTGAAAGACGCCGGCATCACGGCCGATGCGGTGACCTTTGATGGCAACTCGGTCAAGGCGCGTTTCAGCGACACCGATACCCAGCTCAAAGCCAGGGATGCCGTGCAGAAGGCGCTGATTCCCGACCCGGCTGATCCGGCCTACATCGTCGCGCTCAATCTGCTTTCGCGCTCACCCGCCTGGCTGACCGCGATACACGCATCACCGATGTACCTGGGGCTTGACCTGCGGGGCGGTGTGCACTTCATGCTGCAGGTAGACATGCAGGCTGCGCTGACCAAGAAGGCCGAGTCGCTGGCCGGAGACATACGCCTGTCGCTGCGGGAAAAGAACATTCGCCACTCTGGCATCAACCGCAGTGCGCAGACGATTGAAATCAGGTTTCGCGACACACAGACGCTGACGGCGACCAGAAGCCTGATTCAGGACCAGTTCCCGGACCTGCAGACGACCGAAGCGCCCGAAGGCTCCGAGTTCAGGATGGTTGCAGTCATCAAGCCTGAAGCGGCCCGCCGCATCCAGGACCAGGCGCTCAAGCAGAACATGGTGACGCTGCACAACCGCATCAATGAGCTGGGTGTTGCCGAGCCGGTGATTCAGCAGCAAGGCCTGGACCGCATCGTGGTGCAGTTGCCTGGCGTGCAGGACACCGCCAAGGCCAAAGACATTCTGGGCCGTACGGCCACGCTTGAAATGCGGCTGGTCGACGAGTCGAGCGAGGGCCGCGCCGCTGAAACGAACACCGGCCCCGTGCCATTTGGTTCCGAGCGTTTTCTTGAACGCGATGGCCGTCCGGTCATCCTCAAGAAGCAGGTGGTCATCACGGGTGAAAGCCTGACGGATGCCCAGCCGGGTTTTGACTCGCAGAACCAGGCCCCCAAGGTTGACCTGACTGTCGACGCGAAGGGCGGCCGCATCATGCGCGACGTCAGCCGCGAAAACCTGAAAAAGCGCATGGCCATCGTGCTGTTTGAAAAGGGCAGGGGCGAGGTGCTGACGGCGCCTGTGATTCAAGGCGAACTGGGCAACCGCTTCCAGATTTCAGGCTCCATGAGCGTGACGGAAGCCAATGACCTGGCGCTGCTGCTGCGCGCCGGCTCCCTGGCCGCGCCTATGGAGATCATTGAAGAACGCACCATAGGCCCGACGCTGGGTGCAGAGAACATCTCAAAAGGCTTCCACAGCGTGGCCTGGGGTTTTGCGGTGATCGTGGTCTTCATGGCGCTGTATTACATGCTGTTCGGACTGTTCTCCGGCATTGCGCTGGCCGTCAACTTGCTGCTGCTGGTGGCCGTGCTGTCAATGCTGCAGGCGACGCTGACCCTGCCGGGCATGGCGGCTATGGCGCTTGCGCTTGGCATGGCAATCGATTCGAACGTGCTGATCAATGAACGCGTGCGCGAAGAGCTGCGCAATGGCGCATCGCCACAGGCGGCCATCAATGCAGGTTATGAGCGTGCGTGGGCGACGATTCTGGACTCCAACATCAGTACGCTGATCGCGGGTCTTGCCTTGCTGGCCTTCGGCTCTGGCCCTGTGCGTGGTTTTGCCGTGGTGCATTGCATAGGCATTCTGACCAGCATGTTCTCGGCGGTGTTCTTCTCGCGCGGCCTGGTCAACTTCTGGTACGGCCGGCAGAAAAAGCTCAAATCCGTGTCTATCGGAACGGTCTGGCGCGGAGGGGCATCGACAGCCACTGAGCCCGCACTGGCTGAATCCAAACCCCGCGTTTCCGCGAAATAACCAGCAGGACATCGTCACCATGGAATTTTTTAAAATTCGCAAAGACATTCCGTTCATGCGGCATGCACTGGTATTCAACGTGATTTCATTTCTCACGTTTGCACTGGCGGTTTTTTTCCTGTTTTCGCGAGGGCTTCACCTGTCGGTTGAGTTCACGGGTGGAACGGTCATGGAAGTGGCCTACCAGCAGGCGCCGGACGTGGAGAAGCTGCGCACCACAGTTTCAGGCCTGGGTTTTACCGATGTGCAGGTGCAGAACTTCGGCACCTCGCGCGACGTGATGATCCGCCTGCCAGCCCAGAAGGGCGTCAGTACTGCCCAGCAGAGTGACAAGGTCATCACTGCACTGAAGGCGATTGACCCTCAGGTGGTTCTGAAGCGCACCGAGTTTGTCGGACCCCAGGTCGGAGAGGAACTGGCCCATGACGGACTCAAGGCACTGGGCATGGTGGTGGTGGGCATCATGATCTACCTGGCGTTTCGCTTTGAATGGAAATACGCCGTCGCGGCCATCCTGGCCAATCTGCATGACGTGATCATCATCCTTGGCTTTTTCGCCTTCTTCCAGTGGGAGTTTTCGCTCTCGGTGCTGGCCGCCGTGCTGGCGGTTCTGGGCTATTCTGTGAACGAATCTGTGGTTATTTTCGACCGGATTCGTGAAAACTTCCGCCGTTACCGCAAGATGGATACGACGGAGATCATTGACAACGCCATCACGTCGACGATCAGCCGTACCATCATTACCCATGGCTCGACGCAGATCATGGTGTTGTCCATGCTGCTGTTTGGCGGACCGACCCTGTTTTACTTTGCGCTGGCCCTGACGATCGGAATTCTGTTTGGTATTTACTCTTCCGTGTTTGTGGCTGCGGCCATCGCCATGTGGCTGGGTATCAAACGTGAAGACCTGATCAAGACCAGCATTGTGAAAAAAGATGAGGATCCCAACGACCCGAATGCGGGTGCCACGGTGTAAGCTGCATACTAATTGATTAACTAGCTTTTCTAACGTTTGTGGCTGCCAATAACAAGAACAATCTTCTGGCCCTGGAGGTACGCGAATTCTTCGCGGAGCAGGCCAGTGTTGTCCTGCCGCAAGTGGCTCAGGAGGTCTCCCTCAGGCTTTTGGAGCTGGTCGACCAACCGGCAAGCGCCCCCGAAATGCAGGAGCGGCGCGACGCATGGCTGGCCTTCAAATCCGGCAGCGCGGCGTGGGTAGCCGGAACCATCACTGCCTGGAAAAGGGCGCAACCCGCAGCGGTTCAGACTGACGCTTCCAGATCACTGCTGGATACCGGAAAATTCGAACTGATGGGCAATGAAGTGATGGAAGACAAAATCCTGTCTTCCCGGCTGGCCCTGCGCCTGCTTGACTTTGCCAGTTGGGAACTTAACGACCTCAGGTTGCGTATCCAGAGCCTTGAAGGGATTTCCGAGCTTCAGAAAAACGATGTGCTGAGACCCGAGGTGCTGGCCGAGAAACTGGTCGCCCAGTGGTCCGTGGCCCAGCTCTCGCGTGAGTCCTGGATGATGGTGCAGGACCTTATCCAGTCGCGGCTCGCGGAGCACCTGCTTGAGGCCTATCACCAGGCCAATGAATTTTTGGTGAGCCGGGGCGTCATGGCCGAGATTGACCTGCGGCCGCTGGTCAAACGCACTGGCACAACCACCAGCAAGCCCGGCAATAACCGCGCAGCTGCATTGTCTTCGCCGAAGTCAGCTGCCAAGGGGGGCACCTCCTCCCAAGGCGGCAGGGATGGAGACGTTGCAGGTGGCGAGGGAGGCCGCAGTGGGGGTCATGGCAATGGTGGCGGCTGGCAGGCAGGCGGCAGGAGCAACACCTTTGACGAAACCCGCATGCAAACGAACACCTCGCCGCTGGCCAGGACCAAAATGCGCGCGCAGGGCGTCATGGGCCAGCTCAAACGCATGTTGTCAAGCCAGGTTGAGGGCTTCGACGATACGCGTGCTGCCCAGGCCTCCCCGCAATTGGCCCAGGCGCTGGCCGGGGTGCAATCCTCCGAGGCCGAGCGCACCATGCTGGCCAATGACATGCCCGGTCAGGTTTACGATGCCGGCCATGTGGACCAGGCCGCCAGCGTGTTGCGCCAGCGCACCAGCACCCTCAAGCAGGCAGCTTCCACCTCGTCGGAAAAAGCAACGATTGAAATTGTTGCGCTGATGTTCCAGAGCATTCTGGCGGAAGACCGCATTCCGCCTGCCATACGCGTATGGTTCGCACGCCTGCAGATGCCTGTGCTTCGGGTGGCGATTTCCGAGCCTGAATTCTTCGGCACCATGCAGCACCCGGCGCGCCAGCTGATCGACCGTATGGGCTCGTGTGTTCTGGGGTTTGACGCCGGTGTGTCGGGCAGTGCCATTGAGATAGAAATCAAGCGCATCGTGCAAGTCATCGAGCAGTATCCTGAAACCGGGCGGCGGGTATTTCAGCTTGTCTACGACGAGTTCCAGAAGTTTCTCTCCAAGTTCCTGTCGGAGCAGGGCAGTGCGGCGCGTGTCGTCAGCGTTGCCCAGCAGGTCGAGCAAAAAGAGACCATGGCCATCCAGTACACGATTGAGCTGCGCAACATGCTCAATGACATGCCTGTACGTGACGAGATCCGCGAGTTCCTGTTCAAGGTCTGGGCCGAAGTGCTGGCCCTGGCGGCCATGCGCAATGGCCCCCAGCATGATGAGACCATTACCCTCAAGCGTGCTGCGGCTGATCTGGTCTGGGCAGCGAGCGCCAAGCCGAACCGCGTGGACCGCGCCAAGGTTATTTCTGACCTCCCCAAGCTCTTGCAGTTGCTGCGAATCGGCATGACCATGCTGGGCCTGGACGTCAAGGCGCAGGACAGCCACATCAAGACCATCAGCGACACCCTGGCCGATGCCTTCATGTCCAAGACCGATGCGATTTCAAGTGAACGCATTGAGACCATGGCCAAGCGGCTTGCCAATCTGGAAGACTATCTCTCTGACGAGGATGTTGGTGACCTGCCGCTGGACACTGAAAGCCTGGTCATGATGATAGGCATTGATGCATCAGACATACAGGTGATTACTGACGGCGGCAGCCAGCCGACAGATGCGATGCGTTCATGGGCGCAGGAGCTTCAGCTGGGTGCGTGGTTCACGCTGGATCACAACGGTAAAACCACGCATGTGCAGTTTGCATGGCGCAGTGACAGAAAGCAGCTGCACCTGTTTGCATCGTCCGATGGTCGTAACTTCCTGATCCAGGCACGCCGCCTGGCCGCTTATCTGCAGGCCGGCCTGCTGGTGCCGACAGAGGATGAGGCGCTTACCATACGCGCCACACGTGATGCGCTGGCCAAAATTGATGCAAATCCGGAGCGCCTGTTGAACTAGGGCTGCAGTTTTTTGCAACGCCAGGCGGTGGGGTCGCGTTATTCAGTGTGCAACCCGCTGCTCGGTGTCATCGCACAGTTCGTCCAGTACCAGTGCATCCGGCTCTTCACCAAAGCTCCAGTACACCATGAGAACGATGATCTTGAGATCGTCCAGGCTCAGTGGATCTCCGGGCGCTGCCATGGCCCGGTCAAGGACGATTTCACGCATGTGCGGTGGCAGAACGCCCGATGACTCAAGAAAGCTTACAAAACCCAGCGATTCTGCACCCAGATGTTCCTGCTCGGTGACGGAGTAAATACGCAGGCTGTCACTTGATTGCGCTTGCACACCCTGGGTGGCATGGGGGCCGCCAAGGGGACTCGATGACTGCCTCGGAGGCAGGCAAATCTGCGTGCTTTGCGCTGCGGTATTCAGGCCATCGAGCCAGATCAGCGCCGCCTGGATTTCTTCGGCTTCGAAGCCGGCGGCAGTGAGCTTGCGGCCCAGGTGGTGAAGTTCAGGGCAAGCGTCACCTTGCCAGTAATTTTCGTAGACGTACACGAGTACTTCAAACATGCTTTCAATATAACGCAGTTGGGCCATCCGATGTCAACATGAATGAACGGTTTTTCTGCCGGGGACGTAGGACCTGTCTTGTTAAAATCAGCGGCTAACCAAACATCGGGGCGCAATGGTCTTTTTCTGGTACACACTGGCGGGTGGCATGGCAACGGCTGTGCATTACGCCGTGTTGCTGATACTGGTGGAAGCATTCGGCAGCGCGCCTTCTCCGTCAGCTGTGGCGGGTGCACTTTGCGGCGCTGCTGTGTCCTATGTCGTCAACCGGCACCTGACTTTTCCAGGCGTCAAAGTTCGCCACCAGGTGGCGGTTCCAAAGTTTCTGGCTGTCGCTGTGGCTGGTGCATTGATCAATGGTGCTCTTGTGTGGGCCGGTGTCCACTGGCTGGAGTGGCACTACATGCTGGCCCAGGCCGTGGCAACACTGCTTGTTCTGGGCCTGACTTTTCAAATTAACCGTTCCTGGACCTTCGCCTGATGTATCCAACTCCTGAAGTCCCCGGTACTCTGGCCTCCTTCCCTGGGCGATGCGCCCTGAGCATCGTTGTGCCGGCCTATAACGAGGAAGACGTACTGCCCATCTTTCACCGGCGTCTGGTTTCTGCGCTGGAGGGCATTGAAGGGGGTTGGGAAGTGATTTACGTCAATGACGGCAGCAAGGACGGCACGCTGCGCATCCTGAAGGCCTTGCAGGCAGCAGACCCGCGCGTCGGCCTAGCCTCGTTAAGCCGAAACTTTGGCAAGGAGTCCGCCATGAGCGCGGGCCTCAAACTGGCACGAGGCGAGGCGGTGGTGCTGATTGACGCCGACCTGCAGGACCCGCCAGAGCTGATCCCCGACATGGTCAACACCTGGCGGCAGGGCGCCGACATGGTCAACATGCGCCGCAAGACGCGCGAAGGCGAAACCTGGTTCAAGAAGTTTTCGGCGCACTGGTTTTACCGCTTCATCAACTGGCTGTCAGATGTGCCGATTCCCAGGGATGTTGGTGACTTTCGCCTGCTCAGCCGGCGGGCTGTCGAGGCGCTGAACGAGTTGCCTGAAAGCAACCGCTTCATGAAGGGCCTGTTCGCCTGGGTTGGCTACAAACAGGTCATTGTTGAATATGACCGTCACTCCCGTGCGGCGGGCAATACCAAGTTCCCTTATTTCAAATTGCTCAATTTTGCGATTGAAGGCATCACTGGTTTTTCAGTCGTGCCACTCAGGCTGGCCAGCTACGCCGGTTTTCTGACGGCATTTGCGGCATTTATTTATGCGCTGGTGCTGTTCATCAGAATCATCACGGTTGGCGAGTCGGTCAAGGGCTTTCCAACACTGATTTTGACCATCCTCATCCTGGGTGGCCTGCAATTGATGGCCATGGGCATCATTGGTGAATACCTCGGCCGTCTTTTCATGGAAAGCAAACGCCGCCCCCTCTATCTGCTGGACGAATACCACCCCGCAGACCTGCAGACTGCTTCTGTTCCACCCCCTACACCTGCCACCCAATTTCCAGTCAACGCATGAAACTGAAGAGTGAGAAAACGACCGGTACGATGGTCGTCTGGACCCTGGCCATCGTCGCCTTGCTGCGCTTGCTGACATTGGGCCTTTATCCGCTGACTGACACGACGGAGGCGCGTTACGCCGAAGTGGCCCGCAAGATGGTCGAGCTGGGCGACTGGATTACGCCCTGGTATGACTACGGCGTGCCGTTTTGGGCCAAGCCGCCGCTGTCGACATGGCTGACGGCGGCCAGTCTCAAGATTTTCGGCGTCAACGAGTTCGCAGCGCGCCTGCCGTACTTCCTGCTCGCCGTACTGATTGCCTGGCTTGTCTGGGACTGGGCGCGCCGCTGGTCAAAACGGGAAGCGTTGCTGGCTGTTGCGGTGATGAGCGGCACCATGCTGTATTTCATCGCCTCGGCTGCGGTGATGACCGACATGGCCCTGGTGCTGGGCACCACACTGGCCATGCGCGGGTTCTGGGCGGCGTTTGAGCGTGCTGATGCCCCCCGGCCAAGAGAGGGCTGGCTGCTTTTTATCGGCCTGGGACTGGGACTGCTGGCCAAGGGGCCGATTGCGCTGGTGCTGGCGGGCATCCCGATCTTTTTGTGGACGGTCTTCACCGGAAACATCGTCCATGCCTGGAAGCGCCTGCCGTGGATACGCGGCATTCTGCTCATGCTGGCAATCGCCGTGCCCTGGTACTGGATGGCAGAGCAGCGCACGCCCGGCTTCTGGGAGTACTTTTTCATCGGCGAACACTGGAAGCGTTTCACCGTCACCGGCTGGGCGGGCGACAAATACGGCACAGCCCACGCCACTGCCCGGGGCGCCATCTGGCTGCTGGCGGTGGCGGCCTGCCTGCCCTGGACGCTGCTGCTGCCCTTGCTGGCTTTTGGGCGCGAGAAGGCCCTTCTCCGGAGAGGTCAGGCTGGCCTGCCTGCGCACGCAGGCAAACAAACTGCGCCAGGAAGCTGGCGGCTGTACCTGCTGGCCTGGTCCATCGCACCATGCCTGTTCTTCACCATGTCTGGCAACATTCTGTGGACCTATGTGCTGCCGGCCTTGCCCGCGCTGGCCCTGCTGGCCGCTGGCTGGCTGGCGGGCGATGTGCGTACGCGCCGGGTTGATGTGTTCGTGTCTGTGGGTGTCGTGGTGATGGCCTCGCTGATTGCAGCTTTTTTTATCAACCAGCAGCGCGTTGACAGCTGGAAGACCGCCAAAGCCGCAGTTGCCGCGTACGAGTTACGCAAGACCGGCGCGCAGCCGTTGCTGTTCATGGGGGACTTGCCTTACTCCGCGTCTTTCTACTCACAGGGCAAAGCCAAAGCTGTTGCCGGCAATACCGAACTGGCAGAACGTCTGAAGCAGGGCGGCGTGTTTGTGGCGCTTAACCCGGATCAGGTGAAGGAACTGTCGCCTGAACTAAAGGGTTTGCTAAGGCTGCAGGCGACTTCCGGGGCCTACAACCTGTACGCCCATCCCTGATTTGTTAACTTATAAGTTAACAATTGGGTGACTTTTATCTTCAGTGCCGACAAAAACTGCCGAAAACTGTGAAAAATGGCCTGTTTTTAGGCATAAAAACGGCTGAAGCCCTTTAAATACGTACGTGAGCAGCTACGAAATTCATAGCAGATACGGAACCCCATGATTGTTCGTTTCAACATAGACACTGCCGGACAGGACCAGTTCGACTACCGCGTGACCCACGAGGGTGAAGAACTCTATGGCGATGCAGGGCTGGACAGCCTGGAGCAATGCATCACCGCGGCGCTGGAAGGCCTGGGCAGTGACGCTGTCGCGGCTGAAGTGGCCTACCAGGGAATCATCAGCGGCACCTATGCGCTGGCGTCACTGGCCTTGATGTCGGCGCAGATTGCTGGGCACGCGGTACAGACCACGGCAGCGATTGAAGAGGTGTTGCGCTAGTTGGCGTTGTGTCTGCTGCGGACTGAAGGCACATGTCTGAATAGCGCTGACAGCAGATTGAATAAGGTGACGAGCCTTGACCCCGGCACTGGCTCCACAGTTAGGGCTGCTTGGTTCCCCACCTGACCCGGTTGGCCGCTTTACCATGCGGGAAGGCCCGTCACCCATGATTGTAAATGACTGCAGATAGCCCTTCTGTTGCGAGCGTTTTATCTGGCCTTTAAATGACTGATGCAAGCCTTGCCCACTTTAGAATGCAGACTATGGGTGCTTCTAGAAATTCAGATTTTCGGGATGAAGTGCAAGGCGCCCGGAGCACAGGAGGGTTTTTGGGGTCAGAGCCCAAATTCATCGCGCCTCCGGCGCACCCAAGGGGTGGGGTGCTTTGCACCACAATGAAATTGGTGTCTGACCCCAATAACCCATGAGGATTCCGAGCACCGCGCAACGCAGCAATTTGCCCGAAAAATGAATTTATAGAAGTACCCATGTCCTATCTCGTTCTTGCACGCAAATACCGGCCGAAAAATTTTTCTGAAATGGTCGGGCAGTCGCATGTGGTGCAGGCGCTTGGCAATGCGCTGACGACACAGCGTTTGCACCATGCCTACCTTTTTACCGGAACGCGAGGCGTCGGCAAGACCACCATCTCGCGCATTCTGGCCAAGTCGCTCAATTGTCTGGGCCCAGACGGGCAGGGCGGCATCACCGCTACGCCTTGCGGTGTGTGCCAGGCCTGTACAGATATCGACAGTGGGCGGTTTGTCGACTACACCGAGCTTGATGCAGCATCGAATCGCGGCGTCGATGAAATTGCGCAGTTGCTGGAGCAGGCGGTTTACAAACCCGTCGTCGGCCGATTCAAGGTTTTCATGATTGACGAGGTTCACATGCTCACGAACACGGCGTTCAACGCCATGCTCAAGACGCTGGAAGAACCTCCTGAGTACCTCAAGTTTGTGCTGGCGACTACTGACCCGCAGAAAGTACCGGCCACCGTCCTGTCGCGCTGCCTGCAGTTCAACCTGCGCCCCATGGCGCCCGAAACCGTGCTGGAACACCTGGGAAAGGTGCTGGCTGTTGAAAACGTGGCGTCAGAGCCGCAGGCTCTCCGTTTGCTGGCGCGTGCGGCGCGCGGCTCCATGCGTGATGCCCTGTCACTGACCGATCAGGCGATTGCCTTTGGTTCAGGCGAGCTGCTTGAATCCAGCGTGCGCCTGATGCTGGGCAGTGTGGACCGGTCTTATGTGTTCCGCCTGCTTGATGCATTGGCGCGCGGTGATGGCAAAACGGTGGTGGAGACCTCCGAAGCGCTCCGCCTGCACGGCCTCAGCGCGGCCTCCACCCTTGAAGAAATGACCACTGTGCTGCAGCGTATGGCTGTGCTGCAGGCTGTGCCTGAAATGATGGCTCAGGAAGCCGCAGATGCGGGCGACGGCGATGCCGACCCAGAAGCCACCGAAACCGCAAGGCTGGCGCAAACCCTGCCTGCAGATGAAACGCAGTTGCTTTACAGCCTGTGCTTGCATGGACGTGGTGAGCTGGGCCTTGCACCCGATGAGTACGCAGCCCTCACCATGGTGTTGCTGCGTTTGCTGGCTTTCAAGCCCCAGGGTGCTCCAATCGCAGTGACCGCTTCCATGGGGAGTGCCGCCGAGCCCCTAAAAAAGCCGCAGCCTGAGCCCGCCCGGCAGCCATCAGAGGTCGCCCGGCAGCCACCGCTCGCATCATCCCCGCCAATGGCCGTCGCCATTGTGGCAACTGCAGTGACCCGGCCCATCCCTGCGCCGCCAGTGCCGCAAGGCACCTCGTCCGTACAGGAAAGACAACCCGAAGCAGCGAATACGCGTTTGCCTGTGGCTGCCCCTCCCATGACTGTTGAGGTTGCCGCGGCGCCTGTTGCACCGGTGCCAGAACGTTTGCCTCAACAGCCTCCAGCAAAGGCCATGGAAGGAATGGCGCCCGTCGTTGTGGTGCAAACCATGCTCGGCAATGAGTGGAGCGATGTTGTCGGCCAGCTGGTCACGTCCGAAGCCGTCAATGCCCTGACGCGCGAACTGGCCTTGCAATCCGAGCTGTGCGCACGTGAAGGCAGTGTGTGGACCTTGCGTGTCGAGCGCCAGTCGCTGAATCAGCCTGCCGCCTGCGAAAAGCTTCAGGCAGCCCTGCAGGCGCTGCTCAATGCCGAGCCCGCGATACAGATGTTGATAGAGGTCGGCCCGGTGGCCGACACGCCAGCCCGCCGCAACCTGGCCGCTCAGCAGGAGCGCCAGCGCCAGGCGGAAGAGCTGATACAGAATGACCCGTTTGTGCAGGACATGGTGCGCAACTGGGGCGGCAAGGTGGTGCCCGGCAGCATCAAGCCCTTGCCCCGGCCAGCTGCTGCCGGGACTGCCAGGCCGATATGATCAAAACGTAATATCCAACGCCATACCAAACACAACAACCTCACCGATTTTTAAAGGAAACACACATGTTCAACAAAGGACAACTCGCAGGGCTCATGAAGCAGGCCCAGGCCATGCAGGACAACCTCAAAAAGGCCCAGGACGAGCTCGCCTTCGTTGAGGTGACTGCAGAGTCGGGCAACGGTCTGGTGAAGGTCACCATGACCTGTAAACACGACGTCAAGCGCGTCGAGATCGACCCCAGCCTGCTGGCCGACGACAAGGACATGCTGGAAGACCTGGTCGCGGCAGCCTTCAATGCAGCGGTACGCAAGGCCGAGGACGTGAGCCAGGAAAAGATGGGCAAACTCACACAAGGTATGCCTGGCCTGCCAGGCGGGATGAAATTCCCCTTCTAGACGGCTACTGCGCGTGCCCAGGGCTGCGTTGCGGGTCCCGTTCAGGTGGCCTGACACCCGCGCCTTGCCCTGAGTCCGCCCGCTATGCCGTTTGAACTCCTTCAGCAAAAGAAATGCCCACTTCCAACGCCCTCGAAGGCCTGACCCAGGCGCTGCGCAAGCTGCCCGGCGTGGGGGCGAAGTCGGCTGCCCGCATGGCGTTTCACCTGCTGCAGCATGACAAAGGCGGCGCGCTGCAGATAGCCGCTGCACTTGAACATGCCGTGAGCAGTATCAGGCATTGCACGCTGTGCAATACGCTCACCGAGTCAGAGGTGTGCACCACCTGCGCCAGCCCGCAACGCGATCGCAGCAAACTGTGCGTGGTCGAGACGCCGGCTGACCAGGCTGCGCTTGAACGAACGCTGGCTTACAAGGGCCTTTACTTTGTCCTGATGGGCAAGTTGAGCCCGCTCGATGGCATTGGCCCCAACGACATCGGTCTGCAAAAGCTGTTTGACCGCGTAGTGCCCAGGGATGACCAGGGTCAGCCCTCGGCGTCCGAATCACGCGAGGTGCAAGAGGTCATTCTTGCAACCAACTTCACTGCAGAAGGCGAGGCTACTGCACACGTCATCGCGCAGGCGCTCAAGAGCCGGGGGGTGCAGGTCACACGCCTGGCGCGCGGCGTGCCAGTAGGCAGCGAGCTGGAATATGTAGACCTCGGAACTATTGCACACGCACTGGTAGACAGGCGCTGAATTTTTTGCCGCGACAGATGCGCGCTGTTCTAGAATTTTGAAAGTTGTTTGTGTACGTTGGGCATGGCCTGCACACCCAAAGGATTTGTAAAAATGACATTTGCACGATTCACATTTGCCTACTGGTGCCTCCTGGTGGCCGCAATGCTTCCCATTATTTGCGCCGGGATTGCCAAATACGGCACTTTTGACAAGCCCAGACGCGATGGCGGGTTCGACAACCACAACCCGCGTGCATGGCTTGCCAGGCAAACTGACTGGCGTGCCCGTGCCAATGCCGCTCAGGCGAATACCTTTGAGGCACTGCCTTTCTTTTTTGCGGCAGTGATCATTGCGCACCAGTTGCAGGCGCGCCAGGCCCTGGTCGATATTCTTGCCTTCATGTTTGTGGTGCTGCGCATTGCTTACGTCCTGATGTACATCGCAGATATGGCCAAAACGCGGAGCAGTGTCTGGGCGGTTGCGCTTGTCATCAACATCTGCATTCTTTTCGCCGGCTATCGCTGACTGCAAGGTGGGCATCACCTGATACCTTGCCTGACGTGCAAATGGCAGCAACATTCCCGTCCGTAACCATTCGTTAACGAACCGGTTTTTTTCGGTACAAACCCGCAGGGGATGACCCCGATGCGGGTTTTTTTGCGTCTTGATAAGCTCTATTCAACTTAAAAAAACAAAGGGACGTACAACATGATCACATCCAACAAGCTGTCGCGACGTGCATTTGCCGGCGGTACGGCATTGGCCGCCGCGACGCTTGCTTTTCCCTCCTTGCGTGCGCAGGGAAAACTTGAAAAAACGAAAATTTCCCTGGCTGTCGGGGGCAAGGCGGCGTTTTATTACCTGCCGCTGACGATCTCCGAACAACTGGGTTATTTCAAGGCTGAAGGTCTGGATATAGAGATCAGCGACTTTGCCGGCGGTGCGCGTGCACTGCAGGCCGTCGTGGGCGGTTCTGCAGATGTGTGTTCGGGTGCTTTCGAACACACCATCAACCTGCAGTCCAAGAACCAGATGTTTCGTGCCTTCGTGTTACAGGGGAGGGCACCGCAAATCGCCTTTGGTGTCTCGACCAGGGCCATGCCCAACTACAAGACGATTGCCGACCTCAAGGGCAAAAAAATCGGTGTGTCTGCGCCGGGCTCGTCTACCAACATGATGGCCAACCTGGTTCTGTCGCGGGGGGGCCTCCAGGCCAGCGATGTGAGTTTTATTGGTGTGGGTACGGCTGCCGGTGCGCTGTCGGCACTGCGCTCGGGACAGATAGATGCCATGAGCAACACCGACCCGGTCATGACCATGCTGGAGCAAAAAGGCGAGGTCAAGATCATCAGTGACACCCGCACGCTCAAAGGTACACAGGAAGTGTTCGGCGGCACCATGCCCGCAGCATGCCTGTATGCCCCTGTCGAGTTCATCCAGAAGAACCCCAACACCTGCCAGGCCATGGCGAACGCCATCGTTCACGGCCTTAAATGGCTGCAGACTGCAGGCCCTGGCGACATCATCAAGACCGTGCCCGAGAGCTATCTGCTCGGTGACCGTGCGCTTTATCTGGCGTCTTTCAACAAGGTGCGCGAGTCGATTTCGCTGGACGGCATCATTCCCGAGGACGGCGCGCGCACTGCGCTCAAGGCGCTGGCCAGCTTTGACACCAGCATCAAGCCCGACAAGATAGACATCAGCAAGCTCTACACGAACGAGTTTGCGCGACGCGCCAAGGAGCGCTTCAAGGCTTGAGTTTCGTTGATGGTCTTGGGTATAGTTCCGCATGATGACAGGCCCTAGTGAAGCGGCCCTTGAGTTCAAGGGCATCACCTGTACCTTCAGATCCAAAGACAGCTCTCCGGGATATACGGCGGTGGGCACCACCAGCCTGCGCGTCAACGCTGGAGAATTCGTCTCTGTCGTGGGCCCTACCGGCTGTGGCAAATCCACACTGCTTAATATTGGCGCCGGACTGTTGCAGCCAAGCCATGGCAGTGTGACGGTCTTTGGTGAAACGCTGAACGGCATCAACATCCGCGCGGGGTATATGTTCCAGACAGAGGCGCTGATGCCCTGGCGCAGCGCGATTGATAACGTCATGGTCGGCTTGCAGTACCGGGGCATTCCAGATGCGGATGCGCGTCGGCAGGCGCAGGCCTGGCTTGAACGTGTCGGCCTTGGTGGTTTTGGTGATCGCTACCCGCATGAACTGTCGGGCGGCATGCGCAAGCGTACTGCGCTCGCCCAGGTGCTGGCGCTGGACCCCGACATCATCCTCATGGATGAACCCTTCAGTGCCCTCGACATCCAGACCCGGCAACTGATGGAAAACGAGGTACTTGAACTCTGGGCAGCAAAGAAAAAGGCAGTGCTGTTCATTACCCACGACCTGGATGAAGCGATTGCCATGAGCGACCGCGTGATTGTGTTGTCGGCTGGCCCCGCCACGCACCCCATCGGCGAATTTGTAATTGATCTGCCTCGCCCGCGCGACGTGGCAGAAGTGCGAACACATCCGCGCTTTATCGACCTGCACAAGCAGATCTGGGAAGTATTGCGCGATGAAGTTCTTAAAGGGTACGCGCAACAACTGAGAAAAGCCGCCTGACATGTGGCGCCAGATCAAGCCCTCGGAAAGCAACCTGCGCTTCTGGCAACTGGGTCTGCTTGTTGTCATGCTGGGCACATGGCATCTGGCGTCGCCGGATTCGCAGATCGCTTTTTTTCTCGGTGAACCTATCCTTGTGGCCGGCCGCATCTGGAGCTGGTTCATGCCATTCGGCTTCGGGCCCAGCCTGCTGTTCCCCGAAGGCCTCAAGGGCAACGCCAACATCTACATTCATCTGGGCACAACCCTGCTGGAAACCGTTCTGGCTTTTGGCCTGGGCACTGTCATGGGCCTGGCCTGCGGTCTGTGGCTCGCGCTTGCGCCGACCATTGGTGCCGTGCTCGACCCTTACATCAAGGCGGCCAACTCCATGCCGCGCGTGATCCTGGCACCCATATTCGCACTGTGGTTTGGCCTGGGTATCTGGAGCAAGGTGGCGCTGGCCATCACGCTGGTATTTTTTGTCGTCTTTTTTAATGTGTACCAAGGCGTTAAGGAAGTCAGCCCGGTGGTGCTGGCAAACGCCCGCATGTTGGGCGCCAACCAGCGGCAGCTGCTGCGCACGGTGTATTTGCCAAGCGCGACAAGCTGGGTGTTCTCAAGTCTGCATACCTCCGTCGGCCTGGCGTTTGTGGGCGCGGTGGTGGGCGAATATCTGGGTTCTGCCCGCGGTGTGGGCTACCTGATTTTGCAGGCTGAAGGGACGTTCGATGTGAACACCGTCTTTGCCGGTATTGTGGTGTTAACCGCGTTTGCATTGCTGCTGGACGGGATCGTCGGAAAGATCGAGAAGCGGCTGATGAAATGGCAGCCCCGGACCGGGGACACCGAAAAACTTTAGTCGCCAAAAACCAGCTTGATTCTGCGCAAGCGGCGATCACCATCTTTTCCTGCCGTCCTACAGTTGCTGGACATCACGCGCCGTACAGTGCATTCACCGCACAACACTTACGAAAAGGACGCGTCATGAACCTCTCCCTCAGCATAGGCCCGCTGGTTGCCCTTATTGCAGGCATTCTCATCCTGCTGGTGCCCCGCCTGCTCAACTACATCGTCGCGATCTACCTGATCGTGATTGGCGTTATTGGCCTGGTGGGCATGAAGTAGGCGTTCTCGACCGAGCCTTCTTGCGCCGCTTTTCAGCGGCGTTTTGATTTGACGACCGCTTTTGACGGGCTGCGCTTGACGGCACTGACCGAATTGCGTGGGCCGCTGGCACGAACTGAGGTGCGTGCCTTGACTGGCAGGTAGACCACCACCTGATGACCGGTCTTGAAACCCGAAGACGCGCTGACGTCATTCCATTCAGCCACGCTGGTCGCACTCAGGCCATAGCGTTTGGCGATGCTGGCGACTGTTTCGTTCTTGCGCGCTTTCACGCTGGTTTTGCGTGTCACGATTTCCGGTGCCAGCGACATCTGGGCGTTGTCAGCCACCTGCAGCTTGACGTCTTCTTCCATCTTTGCCGAACGCGGCACCAGAAGTGTTGAGCCGGCCTTGATCAGCATGCGCGGCGGGATGTTGTTGACCGCACGCAGATCGGCTTCGCTCATGCCTGTGCGCCGGGCAGCTTCAGCAGTGCTCAATGTGGATGGCGCGGTCCATGCAGTCCAGCTTGCATACTGGCCCTGGGTATAGGCCTCAAAATTTCGCTGGAAAACGGTGGCGTTGTTCCAGGGCAGCAGAATCTGGGGCGTGCCGGCAGCAAGAATGACTGGCCTGTGTGCCGAAGGGTTGAGGGCCTTGAAATCTTCAAGCTTCACGTCAGCCAGTCTGGCTGCCAGCGCCACGTCGATGTCGCGCGTGATCTGTACTTGCTGGAAGTAGGGGTGGTTCTCAATCAGCGGCAGTTCGGTGCGAAAAGCCTGCGGATTGGCCACGATGTTCTTGACCGCCTGCAGCTTGGGCACATACAGCCGCGTTTCGGCTGGCATGTTGAGGTCGAGGTATCCGGTACCGAGGCCTGCCTTCTGGTTGCGCGCAATGGCGCGGCCCACGCTGCCTTCCCCCCAGTTGTAGGCCGCCAGGGCCAGGTGCCAGTCGCCGAACATGCCGTAGAGTTTTTGCAGGTAATCCAGTGCCGCCCGGGTGGATGCCAGAACATCGCGCCTGTCATCCCGGAAGGCGTTCTGTTTCAGGTCAAAGTATTTGCCGGTGGCCGGCATGAATTGCCACATGCCTGCGGCCTTGGCGCTTGATACAGCCTGCGGGTTGAAGGCGCTTTCAATAAAGGGCAGCAAGGCCAGCTCGGTCGGCATCTGGCGGCGCTCCAGCTCTTCGACGATATGGAACAGGTACTTGCTGGAACGCTCCGTCATGCGCTGGATGTAGTCGGGGCGGCTTGAATACCACTGCTCGCGGTCGGTCACCAGCTCGCTTTGCAGGTCGGGCATGGCAAAACCGCGGCGTATGCGGTCCCACAACTCCCTGGGTGGCTCGGTCTGGGCAATCCTGAAGCCGCCGACCTGGCCCGGTGTGATGCCTTGCAGTGGGCCGGACGGGATCAGTGACGGGACTGGTTTGGCGGCAGCAGAGGCGGTTGTCAGAACGGGGTCACCAGGCATGCCCGGCTGGGTGGCACAGCCCGCCAGCAGGGCGGCACAGAAGAGAAGTATGGATGGAAAAAAGCGCGATATGTCCGGGCGGTTTTTAAACGTCATTTGAATTGGTTTTTCCACTGCCTGATGGCGGCAAATACTGAAATGTCATCATTTGCCGAAGCATCGAAATGCAGGGCAGCGGTTTTTACGGGAGCTTGACGGGTGCGCAGAAAGGGGTTGATCTTCAACTCCTGTGCAATGGAGGTGGGCAGCGTGGGCTGGCCAGCATCACGCAATTTTACGCACTCGGCGTTGTAGGCGACAAGCTCTGCATTGTCGGGCTCGACGGCCAGCGCAAAACGGAGATTGCTCAGGGTGTATTCATGGGTGCAGCAGACACGGGTATTGGACGGAAGTGCGGCGAGTTTGTCGAGCGAGGCCAGCATTTGCGCGGGTGTGCCTTCAAACAGCCGCCCGCAGCCGCCCGAAAAAAGCGTGTCGCCGCAAAAGAGCAGCGGCCTCCCGTTCATGTCTGCCGTGTAAAAGGCGATATGGCCTGCGGTGTGGCCCGGCACATCTATCACGTTGAACTCAAACCCCATGGCCGTGACCTTGTCGCCTTCATGAAGGTGCTCATACGGCGCTGGTATTTTTTCAGTGGCAGGGCCGTAAACCCTGGCACCAGTGGCTTCGCGCAATTCGTCAACGCCGCCCGTATGGTCTGCATGGTGGTGCGTGACTAGAATCGACTCCAGCTGCAGCGCGTTGTCTTTCAGAAAGCGCATGACAGGCGCGGCATCCCCGGGGTCTACCACCAGCGCGCGCTTGCCGTCATGCAACATCCAAAGGTAGTTGTCTGCAAAAGCGGGGACGGGAATCAATTTCAACATGCAGTGGTCCTGATGAACTCGCAAATTATAGGTTTGACAGACTGGCTCAAGACCCCGCCCGGCGAGTATCTGCTGGCATGGGAGCGTACGCAATTTGACGAAGCGGTGAGCGACATCTTCGGTTATCACGCGCTCCAGCTTGGTTTTCCGGAGCTGCATGCCCTCAATACAAACCGCATGCCCCATCAATGGCTCGCACTCAGTGCTGTAACCCAAACTGCATCGCCTGCCTTACCCCCTTCAGGCGGCCAGCTTTATCCCGACCCCGATACGACTGCAGGCACAGCCTCAAGTTCCCGACCGCGTGCCGCACTGGTCACTGATTCCGGTGCACTGCCGTTTCCCGAGGCCAGCCTTGACCTGGTTGTGCTCCCGCACACGCTGGAACTCAGCATGGACCCGCATGCCACGCTGCGCGAGGTCGAGCGTGTGCTGGTGCCTGAGGGTCGCGTTGTCATCAGCGGCCTGAACCCGACCAGCCTGTGGAGCATGCGGCAGACGCGCGGCCACTTTTACCGCCGGTTTGGTCACGGCGACCTGTTTTTGCCCGAGGCCGGTGAATTCATAGGCTACTGGCGGCTGCGTGACTGGCTGCGCCTCTTGAGTTTTGAGGTAGAGTCCGGTCGCTTCGGTTGTTACCGCCCGGCCCTGACCAGCCAGAAGTGGCTGTCCCGTTTTGACTGGATGGACAAGGCCGGTGCGCGCTGGTGGCCCATCTTTGGCGCGGTGTATTTTGTGGTGGCGGTCAAGCGCGTGCAGGGCGTGAGGCTGCTTGAGCCCGCATGGAAGACGCGCAAGCCTGTTGCGGCCGCGCCAGCCGTGGTTGCCAATAGAGGGCCAACAATCAGACGCGAAACCAGGCATGAAGCCGATTCAATCCTTTCCGAATAATCAATTTTAAAAACGATCAGATGGCAGATTCACAGGACAACTCAGCACCCCAACAGGTCATCATCTACACCGACGGCGCCTGCAAGGGAAATCCCGGCCCGGGCGGCTGGGGGGTGTTGCTCAGCATGGGCGGCACTGAAAAGGAGCTCTTTGGCGGCGAGCTGGGCACCACCAACAACCGCATGGAAATGACCGCGGTGATTGAAGCACTGGCAGCGCTCAGGCGCCCATGCTCGGTGACGCTTTACCTCGACAGCGAATATGTCCGCAAAGGCATCACTGAATGGATACACGGCTGGAAGGCGCGGGGCTGGCGTACGGCGGCCAAGGCACCCGTGAAAAACGTGGACCTCTGGCAAAAGCTCGATGCGCTGGTGGGCTCCAGCGGTCACCGCATCGACTGGCGCTGGGTCAAGGGGCATGCCGGCGACCCCGGCAACGAGCGTGCAGACGCGCTGGCGAACAAGGGTGTGGATCGGGCGCTGGGACGCCTTTGAGCTGATTCGGTGCACTCATTTACATACGGGCAAACCCTGCACCATAAGCGTACATATCATCAGACCTGGATCGATGCTCACGCGCTCTGTAAAGTCGTTGTAAAGCCGCCGCGTATCACCTTCCATGCAGGGTGAAAAAGGACAGGTTCCGGCCCGTCTCCTGATACATTGGAAGTTTGTATCTTTTTATAACAAGTCTCCTTCCAGATGGCATCAAAAGCAATTTATACGGTGGTCGCGGTAGCGGGCATTGCTGTGGCGTCAGGCGCTGCATGGTGGTACCAGAAACCAAAAGCCAATGATGCCTCGGGTGCATCGTCCCAGGCGGCAGGGGCCTCGCCGGCCGCGAGCGGCCCGTCTGACGGCAAACCGCTGTCGGTGGAGTTTGCCAAAGTTGAGATTGCCAAAATTACCGACGACACCCAGGCCGTCGGCAGCCTGCGATCACGGCGCGGGGTGGTGCTGAGGCCAGAGGTCAGCGGCCGCATCACCCAGCTGAATTTCACCGACGGCCAGCGCGTGCGCAAGGGCCAGGTGCTGGTGCAGTTTGATGACCAGCTGCCCCTGGCGCAGGTCCAGCAGAGCATGGCGGAACTGTCGATTGCCCAGGCCAACCAGAAGCGCAACCAGGAACTGGTAGCGCAAAATTTCGTGAGCCAGCGTTCGCTCGACGAGAGCGCCGCCAACCTGCAGGTGGCACAGGCCAGGCTCTCGCTGGCCAGGGCCACTGCCGCCCGGCTGAAAATTGTCGCCCCCTTTGACGGCATTGCCGGCATCCGGCTGGTCAACGTCGGCGACTATCTGAAAGATGGCGCAGACATCGTCAACATTGAAGACATCGATGCACTGTTTGTCGACTTCCGCCTGCCCGAGCGCTTTCAGAGCAAGGTCAAGCGTGGGCAGACCGCCATGCTCGACATCGACGCCTTGCCCGGTCGCAGGTTCACCGCCCAGGTGCAGGCGATTGACCCGCTGATCGATGCCAATGGCCGTTCCGTTGGCGTGCGCGGCTGCATAGACAACCGCCAGTTGCAGATGCGTCCCGGCATGTTTGCCCGTGTGAACGCCGTGTTCGGCGAGCGCGAAAACGCCCGCATCATTCCCGAAGAAGCCATCATTCCGCAGGGCGGGCGCCAGTTTGTGCTCAAGCTCCTGCCCGGCCCTTCGGCCGATACCCGCACCACCAAACGTGTGGAGGTCAAGGTCGGCCTGCGACGCCCGGGCCGGGTCGAGATTCTTGAAGGTTTGGACGCCGGTGACACGGTGGTCACCACCGGCCAGCAGCGCGTGCAGAAAGACGGCACAGTGGTGAGCCTTGCGGACCTGTCGGGTGGCAACAGGGCAGGGGGCAACGCTGGCGCGCCGGGTGCACCAGCGGCGAGGGCCTCCTCGCCTGCGGCCACCGCGCCTTCCCCGGCTGCTTCCTCCGGCGCAAGTTCGCAGGCACCGGCATCAACTGCCATGGCTTCCGCGCCCGCGTTGCCGGCCAATATCAAGGCACCGGCAGCCCTGTCAGGCCCCAACCCCTGTGCAGCGCTGGTGGCTGACAACAGCCCTGCACCCCGCGCAGCGCGCAAGTAGCGGCAGACCGACAGTCAACGACCAGACCCAAAGGCTGATCCATGCAACTCGCTGAAACCTCCATACGCCGCCCGGTTTTTGCAACCGTGCTGTCCCTGCTGATTGTGCTGATCGGCGCGGTCAGCTTCAACCGGCTCACGGTGCGCGAGTACCCCAAGATCGACGAACCGGTGGTGACGGTGAGCGTGCGTTACGCAGGCGCTTCAGCCGAGGTGATCGAGTCGCAGGTCACCAAACCGCTTGAAGACTCCATTGCCGGCATTGATGCGGTCGATGTCATCACGTCCATCAGCCGGGCCGACCAGGCGCAGATCAGCGTGCGCTTCAGGCTTGAGAAAGACGCCGACTCCGCAGCCGCTGAAGTCCGTGACCGTACCTCACGCGTGCGCAACCGCCTGCCGCAGGCGATTGAAGAGCCCGTCATTGCCAAGGTCGAGGCCGATGCCTTCCC
>JAZKHN010000330.1:0-7617 GCA_040385325.1 Pseudomonadota bacterium | reverse complement strand
GATTTGATGGTCGGAGTACAAGGATTCGAACCTTGGACCCCCTGGTCCCAAACCAGGTGCGCTACCAGACTGCGCCACACTCCGACAAGTCCAAGATTATAGCCTGAAATTTTCTCCTGCTGACGTCAATATAAAGCGCCGGGCCATTCAATGAGGGCGCTGCGGATGGCCGGGATGGACCCCGCCTTTTCGACAAAAGCTGCCACCGAGGGTTTGGCGCCATGGGCCCAGAACGACTCGACGGCCATGTTTTTCATGCGCAGCAGTTCGATGCCCCAGTACAGGTCGGCCATGGTGATGTCTTCGCCCAGGATCCAGGACGTGTTACGCGCCTTGAGTTCGCTCTCGAGGCGCGCACAGCCGGCTTCGGCCTTGTCGTAGGCGGCCTGCATCGCCTCTGGCGTGAACAGCTGGTCTGCCGCATTCAGTTCCTTGGCGCGTTTGGCCGAATAGGCTTTGACAAGGTTGGCATCGTCGCTGAACTCGGCCAGGTAGCGGTCGCACCGCTCGACTTTGCCCATGGCGAAGCCGACGCCATTGCTCTTGCGGCGCGATTCCGGCCTGTGGTCAACGCCCGGCGGTTTGCCCGCGAGCATCTGGTAGTTGGGCAGGTTGTCGACGACATCGAGCTGGGCGTCGACCTGCTTTTCCAGGCCTGCAGGCCGCAATGACGCACCTTGCGTAGCAACCTTGTCCAGATAGAAGCAGATGCGTTTGGAGTCGACCAGCAGCTCGCCGGTTTCCCAGTCAACCAGCAGAGGCACCACGGCGGGGTCGCAGCCGCCGGCAGTCACCGACGTGCTACCCGTGTGGGCGTTTACCAGCCCACCGCCCAGGGTCTCACAACCGGCCATGCGCAGCCGCACATAGGCGGGCAGGTAGGTTTCACCCTCAAAAATATCGACGTGCTGCGAGCGGTAGGGAATCTGGTGATGGGCGAGCACCGTCCGTACTTTTTGCGAGCAGATGGAATTCGGCGCGTTGAACAACTCGAAGCGTGGCGCTACGGAGGTCGTTGCGCCAATGTTTTCGCCCGGCCTTTTCAGGCTGGCGCGTGCGTCGGAAACGGCCTTGTGCAAGTCAATGGTCATGGTGGGGCGACGAGGTTGTTCTCACGAAGGCTGTTTGTCCAGCAGGCGCATCAGTGAAAACGCGTTGCCGCAGCAGACCTTCTGGTAGTCGGCGTCAGACAGCCCGGCTTCCTTGATGGAGCGCAGACCCTCACGGATGAACATGGGCCCGCCTTCGGGATCGAAGGGGCAGTCGCTGGCAAACACCACATGGTCGGCGCCGAAAAAATCCAGGCCACATTTCAGCGCCGCTGTAGAGCCGCCCAGCACCGTGTCGCCGTAGAACATCTTGAAGTATTCGATGGGCTTTTTCTTGAGGTTTTTCAGTACATCGGCTTCGCTGCCGTCGGCACTGCGCGAGCCCAGTTGCGCCCAGAGCGTTTCCGCGCGACCGCTGAAATAAGGCAGCATGCCGCCGCAGTGGTGGGTGATGACCTTGAGCTCGGGCAGCTTGTCGAAGAGGCCCGAAAAAACCATGCGCGACATCGCCACGCTGCTCTCGAAAGGCCAGCCGAGTACCTGCCAGATTTCGTACCTGGATTTTTCTTCGTCGCTGTAATCGGCGTGCGTCGCCGGGCGGTGCGGATGCATCCAGATGGGCAGCTTGTAGTGGTTGGCCATGCGCTCGAACACGGGGAAGAATTCCGGGTTGTCGAGCGAGCGACCATTGACGTTGGTCAGGATTTGCGAGCCCTTGGCGCCCAGTTCGCCGATGGCCCTGTCCATTTCAACCAGCGCTGCGTCCGGGTTGTTCATCGGCAGGCTGGCGACGAAGGCAATGTATTTGTCCGGCCACCTGGCACAGGCTTCGGCCATGCCATCGTTGGCGATGCGCGCGAGTTGGGGTGACTCGTCCGGACCTGCCAGCATTTCCGGAGAAGGCGCAGACAGTGTCAACACCTGCTTCACGCCGGGGAACTGGTCCAGCATTCGGGCGCGTGCCTCGAAATCCCACAGCATGGGCAGGCTGCTCATACGCTTGATCATGCCCGCTTCCTTGCTGCGCTTTTTCATCTCCTCCAGGTAGGGCGGCGGCATGACATGGTTGAAGATGTCGATCATTACCGGTGTTTGTGTCATGTGTTTGTCTCTGGTTGCAGGGCAGGGGTGTGATTAAAAAAGTCTTACTCGGCAGTGATGTTCTGCTGCTTGATAACGGCAGCCCATCGCGCTGCGTCTTTTTCGGCCAGCACTTTCAACTCGCCCGGCGTGCTGCTGTCGATGTCAATGCCCTGTGCAAAAAACTTCTGGCGCATGTCGTCGGTGGCCAGGATTTCCTTGAACTCGGCGTTGAGTTTGGCGATAAGGTCGGACGCCATGCCCGGCGGGCCGTAGATGCCATACCAGGACGACACATTGGTGTCCTTCACGCCTGCTTCTGTCAGCGTTGGCACATCCGGCGCGCCTGGGTGGCGTTTGTCGCTGCCTATTGCCAGGGCAATCAGCTTTCCGCTTTTGACGTGCGGCATCGCAAACGTCAGCGGCAGGAACATCACGTCGACCTGGCCGCCGAGCAGCCCAGTCACTGCAGGGCCTGCGCCGCTGTAGGGGATGTGATAAACGCTGGTTCGGGTCCTGATTTTGAACAGCTCCATCGCCAGGTGATGGACGGTACCGACGCCAGGTGATCCGTAATTGATCTTGCCCGGTGACTTGCGCACCGCCTTGAGCATGTCAGCCATATTCTTGAAACCCGACTGGGTATTGGCGACGAGCAGGAACTGGGTCGAACCGGCGCTGACGATGGGTGTGAGGTCTTTGAGCGGGTCAAAAGTCGCTTTGGGGTATAGCGCACGGTTGATCACGATGGTGCTGGCAGTGATGAGCAGGGTGGAGCCGTTGGCAGGTGCGCGCACCACAGCCTCGGTACCCAGCATGCCGGAAGCACCGGGACGGTTGTCGACCACCGTCGGCCGGTCTACACGTTCGCCGAGTTTCAGGCCTGCAGTGCGGCCGATGGTGTCAGAGCCGGAGCCGGGGCTGTAGGGGACGATGAAACGGATGGGGCCAGGTGGCAGGGGCGTCTGGCCAAATACGTGCGAAGTTGAGATCAGAAAAAGCACGGGCGCAAACAGTGCGGCCTTGAATGCTGTCTTGCCCAATGTGCGGCGGTTGCTCTGCATGGTTGTCTCCAGTGAACTTTTAATCAGCCCGGCCCCGAAGGGATTCTGCAGGTCTGGCTGTCGTTTATGCGCTGAATGTTAGGCAGACTTTAGTTAACCGTCCAATGATATTATTTTGCCTATTCATACATTAAAGGTTATCAATGGACTGGACCCAGCGTATTCGTATCCGGCAACTTTCGGTACTGGTCACGCTGTACGAGTCACGCAACATGACCACAGCTGCGAGCGAGGTCGGCATGAGCCAGCCAGCCCTCTCCAAATGGTTGTCGGAACTGGAAGCAGAACTCGGCGTGAGGCTTTTTGAGAGGACCACCCGGGGCTTTCGGCCAACGCCGGTATGCGAACAGCTCATCGTTCATGCGCGTGCGGTTGTCGGCGAGATGGAGCGTTCAAAAAGGACGGTGAAGCTGGTCGCCAATGGCGCGTCTTCGTCACTGGTCATCGGCACATCCCCGCCCGCAACGCCGCTGTTGTTGCCACGGGCCATCCACCAGTTTCGTGCCTTGCACCCTGACGTGCACCTGGAAATCATCGAAGGCTCTATGGAATTCCTGCTGCCGCAGTTGCGCTCCGCCCGTCTGGATTTCTGCGTGATACGTATCGAGCAGCCGGTTTTTGAACAGAGTATTCGTTACGACGTGCTTTACCAGGAGGAGATGCGTGTTGTTGTGGGCTCAAAACATCCACTTGCAGGCAGACGCAAGCTCGACTGGCGCGATCTTGGCAGCGTTGACTGGCTGGGCCCCGCCGGTGGGAGCCCGCTGAGGCGGGAGCTGGAGCATGAGTTTGCGCTGGCCGGAGAGCCCGCACCCCGTTTCGCCGTAGAGACCTCTTCAATGCTCATGGTCGCCAGCCTGCTGCAGGAAGGCACTTTTGTTGCCGCCATGTCCGCCCGTATGGCCGACTATTTTGTCGCAGCAAGGCAGGTGACCGTGTTGCCCCTGAATTACCAGAGGCGATCCGGCATCGGTGTGCTCCGGTTGAGGGAGGCGCAGATTACCGAAGACAAAACGGCGTTTTTCGACATCCTGAAAGCAACAGGGGATGCGATAGAGCGCGGCAGCTAAAGCACCGGAAGTCGCGTCTTACAGCGCTCTCAGGCGAAAAACGCCTCTTTCACCGCTTCCGAGTCTTTCGCTTCTTCCATCAAGCCCGTCCATGCAACACGGCCGGCAGACATCACGATGGCCCGAGATGCGATGGCGTGGGCAATGTCCAGGTTCTGCTCGACCAGCAGAATCGACACGCCGCGCTCCTGAATCGCCTTGATGGAGGCGACCATGGTCTTGACGATGCCCAGCGCCAGACCGGCAGACGGCTCGTCAAAAATAATCATCTTGGGTGAGGCCATCAGCGAACGGCCAATGGTCAGCATCTGCTGCTCGCCACCTGAAAGCGATGACGCGAGCTGTGTGCGTCGCTCCTTCAGTTTCGGGAAAAGGGTGAAGATGTCTTCCAGTTCCGGCGGTTTTCGGTCGCCGGCGGCGTTGGCACCTATCTCCAGCGTTTCCTGCACGCTGAAGGTGGGAAAGAGCTCGCGCCATTGCGGAACCAGCGACAGGCCGGCTTTTGCAATGGCACCTGCCTTGTGCTTGCTGATGTCCTTGCCACCGAACGTGACGGTGCCCCCAGTTTTGGAGATCAGGCCGGAAATGGCTTCAACAGCCGTGGTTTTACCTGCGCCGTTCGCACCCAGGATCGCAACAGCCTCGCCGGTTCCGACCTGCAGTGACAAGCCCTGTGCGGCCATGACCGAGCCGTAACCGGCGCTCAGATTGTTGACTTCAAGCATCGGCTGTTTTCCCGAAATAAAGCTGTTGAACCGATTCGTTGGCCATGACCTGTTCGGGTGTGCCTTCAGTGATGGCGGCACCTGCGGCCATCACGAAGATACGGCTGCTCATTTGCGCAAGAAAGCCGATGTTGTGCTCGATCAGCAGCATGGCCATCCCGGTTTCGCGGTTGATCTTTTTCAGCAAGTCGCCGATGCGGTGAATCTCTTCTTCACTGACACCGGAAACCGGCTCGTCCAGCAGCAGCAATTTGGGGCCTGAGACGATGGCGCGCGCGATCTCCAGCCTGCGCTGGTCACCCAGTGAGAGCTGGCCGGCCATCACACCGCTTTGAGCCGCCAGGCCAACCCCCTCAAGGGCGGCCATGATTTTCTGTTTGGCGGACTCACCGGCTGCGCGCGCTGCCAGGTCGGTAAAACTCCCGCCGATGACGCGCAGGATGCTGTTGCCGCCCAGGCCGATGGCCACGTTGTCGTAGCAGCTCAGATCGCGAAAGATGGCCACGTGCTGGAAGGTACGGGTAATGCCATGCGACATGCGGCTGGTGGCGCCTTCGTTTTCAAGTGTCAGGCCAAAGGCGGTGATGCTGCCGGTGTCGGGTTTGGTAAAGCCCGACAACATGTTGAACAGGGTCGTTTTTCCCGCACCGTTGGGGCCCATCAGGCCAAGGATTTCACCTGGATGGACGGACAGGGTCAGGTTGTCGACAGCGCGCAATGCATCGAAGGACTTGCTGACATTACCGACATGAAGCAGCGCAGATTTGTCCGCCTGCGCTGGCGCAGGGGTTGGTGGTACGGGTGCTCTGCCAGGCTGCCCCTGGCCGACTGCTTCTGCGGGTTTGGCCCTGCGAAGTCTCGCGAGCTGACCAGCCATACCGCCCGGGAAAAACAGCACGGTCAGCAGCACCAGGCCTGCGAACAACAGCTCCTGATAATCGGCTACCGGCCTTAGAAGCTCGGGCAGCAGCCGCAAGGTTGTGCCACCCAGCAAACCTCCCCAGACACTGCTCATGCCGCCGACGATGGGGTAGGCAAGGGTAGCGATGGAGGCCAGGATGCCGTAACTTTCAGGGTCGATGATGCGTGAGCGCGGTGCCTGCAATCCACCTGCGATGGCCAGCACGGCGGAGCTGATGACAAAGGCAGCGATCAGGTGCTGTGCAATCGAAATGCCGAAAGCCTGTGCGGCCACTTCATTGCCGGCAATGGCTTTGAGGTTTCTACCGAAGCGGCCAATCAGAAGGCCTATGGGTATCAGCAAGACCACCGCTGCAACGACAGCCGTAAAGGCGAGGTAGGAGATATCGCTCTTGAGATCCATGCCCGCAATCGTGACCATGGGCACCTGCAGGCCGGCTGCGCCTTCGGTCATGGATTTCCATTCCCTGATACCGATGATGACCACGGACTGGAAAACCAGCGTCACCATGGCCAGGTTGTGACCGCGGAAACGAACCGCAGGCAGGCCCAGGATGAAACCGCCAATACCGCCGATGACCGCACCCAGAAGCAATGCCGGGATAAAGGGCAGCCCAAATTTGGCGACGAGTATGGTCGACCCATATGCGCCCAGCGCCAGCATGGCACCGCTGGCCAGTGTGATGCAGCGCGCAAAACCCACCAGCACCGTCAGTGCGGTACCAATCAGCATGGACACAACCAGCAGGGTGGCCACATATTGTGGATAGGTACCGACCTGGGTCGCAATCAGGAAGACGCCCAGCACGCAGAGTGAGGGGGCGAACCACTTGAACCATCGGGCAAGCAACTGCCTGCGCTCGACCTTGCCGCCAGTGCTTTTTGAAGTCATGTCCGGCTTTTGACTGGAAAGGGTGATGTCCTCAGACATGTCGTTTCTTCGCTTCAGGGAAAAGGCCTTCAGGCCGGAACAGCATGACGGCAAACAGCACAAGGAAGCTGATGGCACTCTTGAGGGCACTTGACCCATAGGCTGCAGCCAGTGTTTCGATCAGGCCCAGCAGCAGGCCGCCGTAGATGGCGCCCTTGAGACTGTCAAAGCCGCCAATCACGGCTGCGACAAATGCAGAGGCAATCACGATGATGGACAGCTCCGGCGATACGCCTTTGGCAGGTGCGGCAAACACACCGGCAATGCCGGCAATGGCTCCGCCAAAGAACCAGGCCAGGGCATAGGTTTTGTCGACAGAAAAGCCGCAGAGCTGTGCACCCCGGTAATTGGCGGCCATCGCACGCATGCCTCGGGCCGCCTTGGCATAACGAAAGATGGCAATGCAGGCGGCGCTCACCACAATGGCGCCGCAAATCGTCCACAGTGCATCCTGCGTGAGGATGACGGGGCCGATAAAGAAAGGCGCGCCGGTAAACGTGGACGGCACAGCCAGAATTTCAGCCTTGTAGGTCAGGCGGAAACCTTCTGAAATGACGACACCGAGGAACACGGTGGCAATGACCACCGTGAACAGGTCGGCCCGGCGCAGTGGGCGCAGTATGACGACCTCAATGGCCGAAGAAAAAACGCCCACCACGATGGGAACGATGAGGTAGGCGACCCAGGCTGGCCAGCTTTTATCAACCTGTATGTAAAACGCGCCGAATGCACCCAGCAACACAAATGCGCCGTGGGCAAAGTTGACGGTGCGCGTGG
>JAZKHN010000329.1:0-2008 GCA_040385325.1 Pseudomonadota bacterium | reverse complement strand
CTGCTGATGATTCACGGCACCGGCGGCAGCTGGGAATGCTTTTGCGCCAACATCGCCGCGTTTTCAAAAGACTACAACTGCTATGCCTTCGACACCGTGGGCACGGGCTTCAGCGACAAGCCCGATGTGGACTATGAGATACCGCTGTATGTAGAGCACACCAGCAACTTCATGAAAGCGGTCGGCATTACGAAGGCGTCCATCATCGGTGTCTCGCTGGGTGCATGGATCGCCGTGCGTTTTGCGCTCACCCATCCCGACAAGGTGCAAAGCCTGGTGCTGGTCTCTGCTGCCGGCCTGCTGACCGATGCCAAGACATCTTCAGACATCAAGGGCGCGCGCTATAACGCCGTCGACAACCCGAGCTGGGAAAACGTCAGCGCCGTGTTCAAGGGCCTGATTCTTGAAGAACACAACCGCATTCCCGACTTTGTGGGCGTGCGGCAGGCTGTGTACAAACAGCCCGGCATGCGCCGCGCAATGGAACACATCCTTTGCCTGCAGGAGCCCGGCATACGCGCACGCAACATGATCCCGGAAGCCGACTGGCGCACCCTGCAGGCACCGACGCTGCTGATAGGCGCGGTGGACCACGAGGATATTTTTCTCGAGACCGCCAGGCAGGTTGCCAAATTGATACCGAACGCCGAATACGTCGAGATTCACCGCAGCTCGCACTGGTCGCAGTTCGAGGCGCCGGAAGAGTTCAACCGCGCCGGGCTTGATTTTTTGAAGCGTACAGTCAAAAACTGAAGCGCGGCTTCAGCAGCGCACCGCTTCATGGCGGTGGGCTTTCCACAACAAAGAAGGAGACAAGACCATGAGCATTCCAACCCGCAGGCGTTTCACCGCCCTTTCATCAATGGCATTTGCAGCCATCGCAGCGCTGTCGACGCTCTGCATGCCCGTGCAGGCGCAGGACTACCCCAACAAGCCGGTTAAGTTCATCGTCGGCTTCACCCCCGGGGGCAGCGCCGACATCATCAGCCGTTTCATGGCGCAAAAATTGGGTGAGCGCCTGGGCCAGTCCTTTGTGGTCGAACAGCGCCTGGGCGCCGGCGGCATCATCGCGCAATCGGCCGTGGCCAAGGCACCACCTGACGGCTACACCATGGTGCTGCTCACCGGCGGCCACCCGACGTCTGCGGCGATGAAAAAGACGCTGCCCTACCACCCCGTCAATGACTTCGGCATGATCTCGACCATCATCGAATACCCGATGGCCATAGGCGTCAAACCCGACTCACCCATCAAGTCCTTCCCCGACCTGCTGGCCCGCGCCAAGGCCGAGCAGGGCAAGCTCAGCATGTCGTCCGCCGGTGTGGGTACGCTGCACCACCTGATGGGCGAGTGGCTGAAGATCGAATCCGGGGCCGAGATGATCCACGTGCCGTTTGCAGGCGCAGCGCCCGCCTACACCGAGCTGCTGGGCGGCCGCATCGACGTGATGATCGAAACCATGACCTTCATGAGCACCAACTTCAAGAACGGCCAGATACGCCCGCTGGCCGTGTCGTCGTCGAAGCGCCTGAAGGACTTTCCGAACGTACCGACCATGTCTGAAACCCTGCCCGGTGTTGAAACGACTTCATGGCTGGGCCTGGTCGTCGCACCCGGCACGCCCGCGCCCATCATCGAGCGCCTGAACCGCGAGATGCGCGCCATCCTGGCCGAACCGGCTACTGCTGAAAAATTTGCACAGCTGGGCGGCGTACCTGCACCTTCAAGCCCCGATGAAATGCGTGGCCGCATCCAGCGCGAGGTGGAACGCTGGAACCGCGTGGTCAACCTGCGCAAGATCGAGCGCCAGGACTGATCGCACGCATCACCGCCCGCAATACAACAAAACACAACAAGCAATAGAGACAAGCATGAGCATTTTTGACACCTCCCGCCGCGACTTCCTCGGTCGCGCAGGCCAGCTGGGCGCGCTGACATCACTCGGCCTCGTGGCACAGGCCGGCCTGATGTCGAACGCCATCGCCGCAGACAAACCCCTGCGGCCTGA
>JAZKHN010000328.1:18743-25921 GCA_040385325.1 Pseudomonadota bacterium | reverse complement strand
GAGCCGTGGAACCGGCTTTGCCGGGCCACAGGCGGGCGGCCCCCTCGGGGGGCAGGGAGCTACACGCAGTGAGCGACCGTGGGGGCCACATTAACGGACCATGCAGGGCATTTTTGGATTGAACTTCCAGTCCGGAATCATGAACTGCATGCCCACCGCGTCGTCGCGTGAACCCAGGCCGTGCTTGAGGTAAAGCTGGTGCGCGGCTTCAACCGCGTCCATGTCGAGCTCGACACCGAGGCCGGGTTTTTCCGGCAGTGCGACCTGGCCATCCACGATCTTCAACGGGTTTTTGGTCAGGTGCTGGCCGTCCTGCCAGATCCAGTGGGTGTCGATAGCGGTGACCTTGCCCGGTGCCGCTGCAGCGACCTGCGTGAACATGGCGAGCGACACGTCGAAGTGGTTGTTCGAATGTGAACCCCATGTCAGGCCCCAGGTCTGGCAGAGCTGAGCGACGCGCACCGAGCCCTCCATGGTCCAGAAGTGCGGGTCGGCCAGCGGGATGTCGACCGACTGAAGCTGTATGGTGTGCGCCATCTCGCGCCAGTCTGTCGCGATCATGTTGGTGGCGGTCATGAGGCCGGTGGCGCGGCGGAACTCTGCCATCACCTCGCGGCCCGAAAACACGCCTTCACCGCCGCACGGGTCTTCGGCATACGCCAGTTCCTTGTGGCGGTCCTTGCAAATCCTGATCGCGTCTTTCAATAGCCAGCCGCCGTTCGGGTCCAGCGTGATGCGCGCATCGGGGAAACGCTCTGACAGCGCGATGATGGCTTCCATCTCTTCTTCACCGCGCAGCACGCCGCCCTTGAGCTTGAAGTCCTTGAAGCCATAGCGCGCGTGGGCGGCCTCTGCCAGGCGGACTATGCTTTTGGCATCCATCGCTGGTTCATGGCGCAGGCGCAGCCAGTCGTCGTCTGCGCCGGGATCGGCAAGATAGGGCAGGCCGGTCTTTTTGCCGTCTGCAATATAGAAGAGGTAACCCAGCATGGAGACCGAGTCGCGCTGCTGGCCGTCGCCCAGCAATGCCGCCACCGGCACGCCGAGAAACTGCCCGAGCAGGTCGAGCAGCGCGCTTTCAACAGCGGTGACGGCGTGAATGGTGATGCGCAAATCAAAGGTCTGGTTGCCCCGGCCGCCGCTGTCGCGGTCGGCAAAGCGGGCGCGCATGCTGTTGAGGATATGGTTCCAGTTGCCGGGCGACTGGCCGACGATGAGTTCACGCGCGTCTTCCAGCGTCTGGCGGATTTTTTCACCGCCTGGCACCTCGCCGACGCCGGTGTGGCCCAGGCTGTCGGTCAACACGACCAGGTTGCGGGTGAAAAAGGGGCCATGCGCGCCGCTGAGGTTGAGCAGCATGCTGTCATGGCCGGCGACGGGGATCACGCGCATGTGGGTGATGCGGGGCTGCGAGGCCGGTGATAAAACTGCAGGGGCGTGCGGGGTGGTCTGAGCGGTCATGAAGTGCTGGATATTAGGGTTATTGATCAGTCATCGTACAACTAAGCGAGATGTTTGCTACCTAAGGCATACCCGAATACGCGGCTTTCCCGCGGGTGATGGCCAGACGCAAATTTGGGCGGCGGGAGCATGTCGGGACGGCAAAGGACGCTGATTATTTAGGGCTGCCGCAGCTTCTGGTTGCTATTAATTCAGTAGCTGCTTACGCACGTATCTATTGGCCTGCAGCCTGATTTGATGCCTGAAAATGGCATTTTTAAGGCTTGTTGAAGCTTTTTTTGTTGCCGGAGCTTACCCAAAAGCGCAAAAGTTAAGTTCCATATTAACTTTTCCTTGGCATTTTAACGTACACGTTAAAAATTTGCCGTATACGTTAAATTTGGCTCACTGGCCGATTTGTGTCTGCGTAGTGTGCGCGTTCTTGCCTTTGCGCAGGCGCTCGCGGCTGTTCGACAGGTGTGTGCGCATGGCGGCGCGGGCGGCTTCCGCGTCCTGGTTGCGAATGGCGTTGTAAATGCTTTCGTGCTCACCATTCACACGCTGCAGGTAATTCAGCCGGCCCTCGGGCGCGTTCTGCGTGGTGTTGACCCGGGTGCGCGGGATGATCATGGTGCCCAGGTAGGTCATGAGGTCGGCGAAGTGGCGGTTGCCGGTGGAGCGGGCGACCTCCATGTGGAACTGGAAGTCTGGCGGCACGGCATCGGAATCGGCGTCGATGGAGTCTGAAAACGCCTTCAGCGCGGCCTCCATGGCCGCCAGGTTTTCAGGGGTGCGGCGGGAGGCGGCCAGGCCTGCTGCCTCGGTTTCCAGGCTGATGCGCAGCTCAAGCACAGAGATCACATCGGCCACGGTGGCGAAGTCCTCTGCGTTGATACGGAAGTTGCCGGCGTCCTGTGGCTGAAGCACAAAAGTGCCAATGCCGTGACGGGTTTCGACCAGGCTGGAAGCCTGAAGCTTTGACAGTGCCTCGCGCACAACAGTGCGGCTGACATCGAACTTCGCCATGATTTCGGCTTCGGTCGGCAGCTTTTCGCCCGGCTGCATGTGGCCTTCACGAATGCTGGTAGCCAGCGAATCGACGATCTCACTCACCAGGCCGCGCGGGCGGCGCAGGCGAGGGGAGTCATCCTGTGCGGGATTCGCCAGGGTCAAAACGCCGTCTTCGGCAAAGCTAGGGGTTTTCCTTGATTCCATCAAAAAGTCGTTGACAGGGCTTGGGGCGGGAAACAAAATTCAGTCATCAGACAACCTATGACTTCCGATATAGGCCAACTTTAGCAAACTTCAAAAAAATGTCCAGTCTTTAAAACGCTGCGACGACTATTTCAAAGATGACGATCAAGGTTCACGAAAAACTGCTGCTCACCGGCGCTGCAGGCGGTCTGGGCAAGGCCCTGCGCCAACGCCTCAAGGCCAATTGCACCACGCTGCGGCTGTCCGACCTCCAGGATTTTGGCCCAGCGCAGGCCGGCGAGGAAGTGGTGCTGGCCGATCTGGCTGATTCCGCAGCCGTCGATGCCATGGTGAAAGGCGTTGACGCCATTATTCATCTGGGTGGCATCTCGGTCGAAGGCCCATTCACGCCCATCCTGCAGGGCAACATCCTGGGTGCCTACAACCTCTATGAAGCTGCGCGAAAGCACGGCGTCAAGCGCGTGGTGTTTGCCAGTTCCAACCATGTGACCGGTTTTTACCGCCAGGACCAGACCATTACGGCCGACCATCCGCCACGCCCCGATGGCCTGTACGGCTTGAGCAAGGCCTTCGGTGAAGACCTGGCGCGCCTGTACTTTGACCGCTACGGCATCGAGACTGCCTGCGTGCGCATCGGCTCATCATTCGAAGAGCCGCGCGACCGCCGCATGCTGGCCACCTGGCTGAGCTTTGACGACCTGCATCGCCTCATCACCGCCTGCCTGACCACGCCGGTGCTGGGCCACAGCATCATCTTCGGCATGTCGAACAACGCCGTGACCTGGTATGACAACAGCCGCGCGCGCCATGTCGGTTATGTGCCGCAGGACAGCTCGGACAAGTTCCGTGAAGCCATTTTTGCAAAGACACCTGCGCCAGACCTGAATGACCCGACCGTCATCTACCAGGGCGGCGGTTTCGTCAAGGCCGGACCGTTCCCGGAATGACCATGGGCGCTGCGATGTCTGTACAGGCTGAACTGATTCTTGACGCGCGCAATGGCACGGGTGAAAGCCCTGTCTGGAGCGTTGCCCAGCAGTCGCTGTACTGGGTGGACATTCCCGCACGCCAGCTGTGCCGCTGGAACTCTGTCTATGGCCAGACCACATGGACTGCACCCGAAATGCTCGCCTGCATTGGCGCCACGACGGGCGGGGGCTGGATTGTCGGTGCCGAGAGCGGTGTATTCAGGCTTGATGCCGAGTCCGATGGAAAACTTGGGTTCACACCGCTGGCCGCTGTGAACCATGCCATGCCGGGCATGCGCTTCAACGATGGGCGCTGCGACAGGCAAGGGCGCTTTCTGGCGGGCACGATGTTGATGGACATGTCTGCCGGCGCGAAGGTCGGCCATGTGTACCGCTACGACGGCGGCGCAGGCCTGACGTCACTGCTTGATGGTTTTATTACCCCCAACGGCATGGCCTTCAGCCCTGACGGCAAGACCATGTACCTGTCCGACTCGCACCCCTCGGTGCAAATGATCTGGGCATTCGATTACGACACCGCCACCGGCACACCGTCAAACCGTCGCGTGTTCGTCGACATGAATGCATTTCCCGGCCGCCCGGATGGCGCGGCGGTCGACGAAGACGGCTGCTACTGGATATGCGGCAACGACGCCGGCCTGGTTCACCGCTTTACGCCCGAAGGCAAGCTGGACCGCTCGCTGGCCGTACCCGTGAAAAAACCAGCCATGTGCGCCTTTGGCGGCGCGGGGCTTGACACCCTGTTCGTGACATCGATTCGCCCGGGGGGCACCGATTTATCTGACCAGCCGCTGGCCGGCGGTGTGTTTGCGCTACGCCCCGGCGTGCGCGGGCTGCCTGAAGCTGCGTGCACGCTTTAAAAAACATCAAAGAGTTAGTTAAAGAGTTTTCAACCACCAACCTAGAGGAAGAGACAAATGAAAGCAACCCTGAAACTCACCGCCCTGGCCGCCGGCCTGCTGGCCCTGTCCGCGCAAGCCGTCGAGCTGCGCTCCGCCGACGTGCACAACAGCGACGACTACCCGACGGTAGCGGCTGTGCGCCACATGAGCGAAGTGCTGGCCAAGCAAAGCGGCAACAAGTACACCATCAAGGTGTTCAACAAGAGCGCACTGGGTTCCGAAAAGGAAACCCTGGACCAGGTCAAGATCGGTGCGCTGGAGATGAACCGCGTCAACATCAGCTCGCTCAATTCGCTGTGCCCCAAGAGCCTGGTGCCCACCATGCCTTTCCTCTTCAACTCCATCCCGCACATGCGCAAGGTGCTGGACGGCCCGGTCGGTGAGGAAATCCTCAAGGGCTGCGAAAGCCAGGGCCTGGTCGGCCTTGCTTTCTACGACAGCGGTGCGCGTTCTGTGTACGCCAAGAAGGCCGTCCGCACGCTGGCTGACACCAAGGGCATGAAGATCCGCGTCCAGCCGTCCGACCTGTGGGTGGCCGTCGCCAACGCCATGGGCGCCAACGCCACGCCGATGCCGACTGCCGAGGTCTACACCGCCCTGAAAACCGGCCTGATCGATGCTGCCGAAAACAACATCCCCTCGTATGAAGGTTTCAAGCACTACGAAGCCGTCAAGGTCTACTCGCACACCGAGCACTCGATGGCGCCTGAAATGCTGGTGATCTCCAAGGCTGTGTTCGACAAGATGTCGCCTGCAGACCAGGCGATGTTCCGCGCTGCCGCCAAGGAATCGGTGACTTTCCAGCGCAAGAAGTGGGACGAGCAGGAAGCCAAGGCGCTGGACATCGTGCTGAAGGCCGGATCGACCATCGTCAAGGACGTGGACAAAAAATCCTTCCAGGCCGCGATGCAGCCGGTATACGCCAAGTTCATCAACACGCCTGACCTGCAGCGCCTGGTGAAAGCAGCGCAGGACACCAAGTAAGCGTGTAAACCCCGCCCGCGCTGCCCTTGCCGCGCGGGCTTCATCTTTTCGCCGGACTCCCCCATGAACACCCCGCTACCGATAGAGATCGAGCATAGCCAGCCTCCGGCTTCGCTTCTCATCAACCGCATCTGCGGCGTCATCAGCAAAACCGGCCTGATCATTGCCATTTGCGGCCTGATCGTGCTGATCCTCGCGGTGCAGCTGCAGGTGGTCGGCCGCTACATTTTCAACGACACGCCCACCTGGACTGAAGCGCTGGCACTGCAGCTGGTGCTCTACATCACCGCACTGGGCGTGGCTGTGGGTGTGCGCGACGCCGGGCACATCGGTCTCGATTCGATGGTCGCACTGTTGCCCGAATGGATGCGGCTCAAGATAGAAATACTGATCCACCTGCTGGTCGCGATTTTTGGCGGCGTGATGGCCTGGGCCGGGTGGATCTGGACACGTTTGAAATGGTCCGAACTGGACCCCATGCTTGGTGTACCCGAAGGCGTGGACTACCTGGCGCTGGTGATTGCCGGCGTACTCATCGTCCTGTTCTCCTTCGAGCACATTCTTGCGCTGCTGCGCGGCGAAGAAGTCATGCCGTCCTGGCACTGAACTCCAAAAATAACTCCAACAAAACTGCTCCAGAGCCAAGGCCATCCATCATGGAACTCGCTGTTCTTTCCATCACCTTCATTGTTTTCCTGATCATCGGCGTACCGGTGGCTTTCTCAATCGGCCTGGCGTCGGTGGCCACCGTGCTTTACGCCGGGGTGCCCGTGCCCATCGTGTTCCAGAAGATGGTGGGCGGCATGCAGGTGTTTTCATTCCTGGCGATTCCGTTTTTTGTGTTTGCGGGCGAGCTGATGCTCTACGGCGGCATCGCCGAGCGCATCGTGCGCTTCGCCAACAGCTTGGTCGGCCATGTGCGCGGCGGCCTGGGCATGAGCAATGTGATCGGTTGTACGCTGTTCGGCGGTGTCGCCGGCTCGGCCCTGGCCGACGTGTCGGCCATGGGTTCAGTGATGATTCCGCTGATGAAGAAAGAGGGTTATGACGCCGACTACGCGGTCAACGTCACAACCCACGCCGCGCTGGTCGGCGTGCTGATGCCGACCTCGCACAACCTGATTATCTTCACGCTGGCCACCACGGGCATCGCCTCGGTCAGCGTGCTCAGCCTGATCCTGGCGGGTGTGATCCCGGCCTTGCTGCTGACACTGTGCAACCTTGGCGCGGCCTACTATGTCGCGGTCAAGCGCGGCTACCCGACGCGTGGTGCCTTCCCCGGCTGGCATGAGGTGCTGGTGGCGCTGGTCGCGGCGCTGCCGGGCCTGCTCATTGTGGTCATCATCCTGGTCGGCATTCTGTCGGGGGTGTTCACGGCCACTGAATCAGCCGCAACTGCCGTGCTATGGGCCCTGTTCGTGACGGCCATTGTTTACCGTTCGCTCAGCTGGAAGAACTTCATCAAGTCCTGCGCCAAGGCCTGCAAGACGACCGGGGTTGTGCTGCTGCTGATCGGTATTTCGTCTGCCTTCGGTTATTTCATGGCGCTGTATGAAGTGCCGCAGAAAACCGGCGCGCTGATGACCTCCATTTCGACCGAGCCGTGGGTCATCTTCCTGATGATCAACGTCATGCTGTTCATCCTGGG
>JAZKHN010000328.1:0-18643 GCA_040385325.1 Pseudomonadota bacterium | reverse complement strand
GGCCTGGTCGGCATCAATGAAAGCTACGGCGACCTGCCCATGCTGGAGGTGCTGGCGAAGGCGGCGCCCAGCCTGGTGGGCCTTTCACCCTGGTCGCTGACCGGGATGGAGGCGCGCGTCGCAGCCCTGGTGACGCCGCCCGCGTTGACCGCGTCGGAATTTCTCGGCCAGCAGGTGTCGCTGGCGCCGGGCACGCATGTGTCCAAGAACGTCGCCAAAGTGATCAGCGCTTTCGAGGTTGCGATGCTGGATTTGCAGGGCCAGCTGGCCGGCGCACCTATTGTTGACCTGCTGGGCGGCGCGGCCAGGGACCGGGTGCCCTACTCGGCCTACCTGTTTTACAAATACGCAGGGCATGCAGACAAGCCGCCTTCGTCTGGCTATCCGGCTGACCCCTGGGGCGAAGCCCTTACGCCGGATCAGCTCGTGACGCAGGCGCGCCAGATGATTGCCCAATACGGCTTCAAAAGCATCAAGCTCAAGGCCGGTGCGCTGCCCCCTGATGACGAAGCGGCCGGCCTGCTGGCGCTGGCAAAGGCTTTTCCTGGCACACCGCTGCGCATAGACCCGAACGCCAACTGGAGTGTGGCGACCAGCCTGCGCATCGTCGAGCAACTGCGCGGCGTGCTGGAGTATTACGAAGACCCTGCGCCCGGCCTGGACGGCATGGCCGCCGTTGCGCGCGAATGCGAAGTGCCCCTGGCCACCAACATGGTGGTGACCGATTTCGCAGAGTTCCGCCGCAACGCCGACATGGGCTGCCCGGTGAAGATTGTGCTGAGCGACCACCACTACTGGGGCGGCCTGCGCGCCACGCAGCAGCTGTCGCGCCTGTGCCGCACCTTCGATCTGGGCCTGTCGATGCACAGCAACTCGCACCTGGGCATCAGCCTGATGGCCATGACCCACCTGTGCGCCAGCGTGCCGCTGCTGACCTATGCCTGCGACACCCACTATCCGTGGCAGGACGACGAGGTGGTGGAGGGCGGGCGCCTGCGCTTCGAGGACGGCAGCCTGCGTGTGACCACCACGCCCGGCCTCGGCGTGACGCTGGACCGCACGGCCCTGGCCCGCCTGCATGACAACTATCTGAACTGCGGCATCCGCAACCGGGACGATCTCGGGCAGATGCGCAAATACGACCCGTCCTTCACGGGTGTGCAACCCCGTTACTAGCTTGTTGACCATGGCCGCGCCGCTCCACATCCTCATGAACCCACGTGACAACGTGGCCATCGTTGCCAACGACGGCGGGCTGCCTGCGGGCACGATCTTTGCCGATGGACTCACGCTGGTTGACAAGGTGCCGCAAGGGCACAAGGTCGCGCTGGTGGATTTGCCAAAAGGCACTGCGGTGCTGCGCTACAACGTGCCGATAGGCTATGCGCTGAAAGACATTCCTGCCGGCAGCTGGGTGCACGAGCGCCTGCTGGAGATGCCGGCGGCGCGCGGGCTTGAAGGCCTGCCCATCGCGACAGTCAAACCCGGGCCCATGGAGCCGCTGGAGGGTTACACCTTTGAAGGTTTTCGCAATGCCGATGGTTCTGTCGGCACGCGCAACATCCTGGCCATCACGACCACGGTGCAGTGCGTGGCGGGGGTGGTCGACTTCGCGGTGAAACGCATCAAGGCCGAACTGCTGCCGAAATTCACCAACGTCGATGACGTGGTGGGGCTGGAGCACACCTATGGCTGCGGCGTGGCCATCGATGCACCCGATGCCATCATCCCGATCCGCACGCTGCGCAACATCTCGCTGAATCCCAACTTCGGTGGGGAGGTCATGGTGGTGAGCCTGGGTTGCGAGAAGCTGCAGCCCGAGCGCCTGATGCCTCCCGGCACGATACAGATCGTCGATGAACGCAGCGTGGCCGATGTCGGCCAGAGCGCCGAGGCACCGCTGGATGTGGTGTGCCTGCAGGCCGACAACCATGTGGGCTTCATGTCCATGATCGACTCCATCATGCAGGCAGCTGTGCTGCACCTTGAAAAACTCAATGCCCGGCAGCGTGAAACAGTACCTGCGAGCGAGCTGGTCGTCGGCGTGCAGTGCGGTGGCAGCGATGCGTTCTCGGGCGTGACGGCGAACCCGGCTGTCGGTTTTGCCACCGACTTGCTGGTGCGCGCCGGTGCGGCTGTCATGTTCTCGGAAACCACCGAAGTGCGAGACGGCATAGACCAGTTGACCTCGCGTGCCAGCACACCAGAAGTGGCAGCAGCCATGATTCGCGAGATGGCCTGGTACGACGCCTACCTGCACAAGGGCATGGTCGACCGCAGCGCCAACACCACACCCGGCAACAAGAAGGGCGGCCTCTCGAATATTGTCGAAAAAGCCATGGGCTCCATCGTCAAGTCGGGCAGTGCGCCGATTTCGGGCGTGTTGTCGCCCGGTGAAAAGCTCAAACAGAAGGGCCTGATCTACGCGGCCACACCGGCCAGTGATTTCATCTGCGGCACGCTGCAACTGGCCGCCGGCATGAACCTGCATGTCTTCACCACCGGCCGCGGCACGCCTTACGGCCTGGCGGAAGTGCCTGTCATCAAGGTCGCCACACGTACTGACCTCGCCAGGCGCTGGCACGACCTCATGGACATCAATGCGGGCCGCATCGCAGACGGCGACGCCAGCATTGCCGATGTCGGCTGGGAGCTTTTTACTTTCATGCTGGACGTCGCCAGCGGCCGCAAGAAAACCTGGGCCGAGCACTGGAAGCTGCACAACGCGCTGGTGCTGTTCAACCCGGCGCCTGTGACCTGAACCGCCAACAACAAAAGAGGAGACAGAAGATGAACCGTTTTTTTTCGACTTCCAGCGCCCTGCGCCGCACCGTCCTGTCGATGGCATGCGGCGCGGCAGTATTCAGCGGAGCAGCCTCGGCGGCTACATGGGTGTACGTGTCCAATGCCGACAGCCAGGACATCTCGGTCATGCAGCTCGACCGCGCAGCCGGCAGCCTCACGCCTGTGGCCAAAGTGCCGGTGGGCGGTACCGCCATGCCCATGGTGGTGAGCAGGGACAAGAAGTTTTTATACGTGGCGCTGCGTTCGCAGCCGTTTCGCGTGGTCACCTTCAGCATTGACGGCGCGACCGGAGGGCTGAAGAAGCTGGGTGAATCTGCGCTGGCCGACAGCGTTCCGAACATCGACCTGGACCCGAGTGGCAAGTGGTTGTTCGCAGCCTCTTATGGTGGCAACAAGATCACTGTCAACAGCATCGGCAACGATGGCGTTGTGGGCGCCGTGCAGCAAGTGGTGCGTACCGCGCCGAACGCGCATGCCATTCACGCCGACGCATCCGGCCGCTATGTATTTGCCACCAGCCTGGGCGGTGACAACCTGTCGAGCTGGAAGTTCGACCCTGCAACCGGCATGCTGAGCGCCAACGATGTGCCGCTGGTCAGCGTCTCACCCGCCAAGACCGGCCCGCGCCACTTCCTCTGGGACAAGGCGCAGAAGTACGTTTACCTGATCAATGAGCTGGACGGCGGCGTCGACGTGTTTGCCTATGACGCCGGCAAGGGCGCCATGAGCCATGTTCAGCGCAGCACCGTCGTGCCACCGGGCTTCACCGGCAAGGTCTGGGCGGCCGACCTGCAAATCTCGCCTGATGGCAAATTCCTCTACGGCTCCGAGCGCACATCCAGCACGCTGACCACCTTCAGGGTGGACCCCACGACCGGCAGGTTGCAGGTGGTGGGCCAGACGCCAACCGAGAAGACGCCGCGCGGCTTTGCGGTGGACTCGACGGGCCGCTTCCTGATTGCCACCGGCCAGGACTCGCACGGTGTGTCCCTGCACACGATTGACACCGCCACCGGCATGCCGGGCGCGGGCAAGAGCCAGCCGGCGGGCAAGAACCCGAATTGGGTCGAGATCGTCGACACACCCTGAGCCGGCAAAAACCGTTTATCCGCACGCTTCAGAGACTTTCACACACAAAAGGAGACATCATCATGCAACGCCGTACCCTCATTCAGACCGCCATTGCTGCAGCCGCAGGTGGCTTCGCAACCCTGTCCGCCTTCGCACAGGGCACCTGGCCCACGGGCAAGGCCGTCACCTACATGGTGCCGTTCCCGCCAGGCGGCAACACGGACACGCTGGCACGCCTCATTGCACAGCCGCTGTCTACCTCGCTGGGTACACCCGTGGTGATCGACAACAAGGGCGGTGCCGGCGGCAGTGTGGGCTCGGCCATTGCGGCGCGCGCCCCGGCCGACGGCTACATGATCCTGGGCGGCACCATCAGTTCGCATTCGATCAACGGCAGCCTCTACACCACGCCGATCGGCTATGACATGGTCAAGTCCTTCACGCCGGTGGCCATGCTGGGCGCGGCCCCGCTGTTGCTGGTGGTGCCTGCCAACAGCCCCATGCGCACGCTGGACGACGTGCTCAAGGCCAGCCGCGCGAAGAACGGCGGCCTGAGCTCGGGTTCGCCCGGCATCGGCACCTCACCGCACATGGCGCTGGAACTACTGGCCAGCCAGTCGGGTGTCAAGTTCACCCACGCGCCGTACAAGGGCTCCGGCCCGGCGGTTCAGGATGTCATCGCTGGCACTCTCGACATGATGTTCGACACCAGCCTGGTCGTCGGCCCGCACATCCAGAGCGGCAAGCTGCGCCCCATTGCCATCACCGGCAGCCAGCGCGTGCCCGGTTTTCCGAATGTGCCCACCATCGCCGAGAGCGGCCAGAAGGGTTTTGACATGGTGTCCTGGCAAGCCATGTTCGTCCCCGCGAACACGCCGCAGCCCATCGTCGACCGTCTGCACGCCGAAGTGATGAAGGTGCTGGCCCAGCCCGACGTGCAGGCCAGGCTCAAGGGCTTCGGCATGGAACCTTCAGGCATGACGCCGGTGCAACTGGCTGCCTACCAGAAGGTCGAGGTCGAGAAGTGGGCCAGGGTCATCAAGGCTGCCAACATCAAGGCCGAATAAACCGGATTTGAATAAACCGAATCCAGAACCGAGAGAGCAAGAGCGAACCACCATGACACAAGCCACCCCTTACCAGCCTTTTCCCAACAATTTCAAGCGCGACCTGCTTGCAGGCAAGCGCCTGATCGGCTGCTGGTCGTCGCTGGCCAATGCCATCACGACGGAAGTTCTGGGCGTGGCCGGTTTCGACTGGATACTGCTGGACGGTGAACACTCGCCGAATGACGTGGGCACATTCATCCCGCAACTGATGGCGCTGAAAGACAGCCCGAGCGCGCCGGTGGTGAGGCCGACCAGCAACAACGAGGTGGAGCTCAAGCGCCTGCTGGATGCCGGTTTCTACAACTTCCTGATTCCGTTTGTAGAGAGCGTTGATGAGGCCCTGAGTGCCGTGCGCGGCACGCGCTACCCGCCACAGGGCGTGCGCGGCATTTCGGTATCCCAGCGCAGCAACCGCTATGGCACCGTGCCCGAATATTTCAAGTCCATCAACGACCACATCTGCGTGATGGTGCAGATTGAAAGCCGCAAGGGTGTTGAGGCTGCAAAAGACATTGCAGCCATTGACGGCGTTGACTGCATTTTTGTGGGCCCTTCAGATCTGGCCGCCAGTCTTGGTCACCTTGGCAATGCCGGGCATCCGGACGTGCAGAAGGTCATCGCGGCGGTATTTGCTGATGCGAAAGCCTGCGGCAAGCCCACCGGCATTCTTGCGCCTGTAGAGGCTGATGCACGGCGCTACCTCGACATGGGGGCGACCTTTGTCGCCGTCGGCAGCGACCTCGGCGTGTTCCGCTCGGCGACGCAGGCCCTGCACGACAAATACCGTAACTAAACCCGCAACTGAACAACAGCGTTAACTTTTAAGGAATCAGGTCAATGAGCAAACTGGGTTTTATCGGTCTCGGCATCATGGGTGCGCCCATGGCGGCACACCTGGTCAAGGCCGGGCACGAAGTGTTCCTCACGACCCGCAGCAAGGTGCCTGCAGACCTGCTCACGGGCAAGGCCGTGGCCTGCAAGTCGGCCAGGGAAGTGGCGGAAAAGGCCGACATCATCTTTTTGATGCTGCCCGACACGCCCGATGTGGCAAAGGTGCTGTTTGGTGAAGACGGGGTCTCGCTGGGCCTGTCCAAAGGCAAGACGGTCGTCGACATGAGTTCCATCTCGCCCATGGACACCAAGGAGTTTGCAAAATCCATCAACGACCTGGGCTGCGACTACCTCGATGCGCCGGTGTCCGGTGGTGAAGTCGGTGCCAAGGCGGCCAGCCTCACCATCATGGTGGGTGGCCCTGATGCGGCATTCGACAAGGTCAAGCCGCTGTTCGAGCTGATGGGCAAGAACATCACGCTGGTGGGTGGCAACGGCGACGGCCAGACCTGCAAGGTGGCCAACCAGATCATCGTCGCGCTGAACATTGCGGCCGTCGGTGAAGCCCTGCTGTTTGCCAGCAAGGCAGGCGCCGACCCCGCCAAGGTGCGCCAGGCGCTGATGGGCGGCTTTGCGGCGTCACGCATTCTTGAAGTGCATGGTGAACGCATGATCAAGCGCACTTTCGCGCCTGGTTTCCGCATCGGCCTGCACCAGAAAGACCTTGGGCTGGCGCTCTCGGGGGCAAAGACGCTGGGCGTGTCGCTGCCGCAAACAGCGGGCGCGGCGCAGCTCATGCAGGTGTGTGCCGCCAATGACATGCAGGACCTGGACCACTCGGCGCTGGTGCGCGCGCTGGAACTGATGGCGCATCACGACGTGGCCTAGACGTGGCGTCAACCTGGCACAGACCGGGCTAGCGAGCATTTTTTTCAGGGGCCCGCAGAGGCTCCCGACCCTTAAACGGAGACAACAACATGACGATCAATCGACGTGGGCTGATTGCTGGCTCAGTGGTTTTGGGCAGTGGTGCCATCACGGGTCTGGCGCAGGCACAGGGCGCGGCCTGGCCGGCCAAACCCATACGCCTGGTGGTACCTTATTCACCCGGAGGCTCTTCGGACATCATTGCGCGTGCCATCGCGCAGCCTCTGTCTGACGCGTTGAAGCAACCCGTCATCGTCGAGAACAAGGCGGGTGCGAACGGCAACCTGGGCGCAGATTTTGTCGCCAAGTCAGCACCTGACGGCTACACCCTCCTGTTGTGCGACACCGGTGCGCTGGCCATCAGCCCTTCGGTGTACACCAAACTGGGGTTTGACCCGTCCAAAGACCTGCGTGGCGTCACCATGCTGGCCTACTCGCCGCACCTGCTGGTGGTTCACCCCTCAGTGCCGGCCAGCAACCTCAAGGAACTGGTCGAGCTCTCGCGCAAATCCAGCCTCAACTTTGCCGTGACGGCCATGGGCAGCGCGCCGCACCTGGCAGGTGTGGCCGTTGAACGCGCCAGCAAGGCGAAGTGGCAGTACATCCCTTACAAGGGTGGGTCGCAGGCCGTCAGTGACACGATTGCGGGCCAGACGCAGGTGCTGATGAACGGCATGCTGGCCACGCTGCCGTTTGTGCAAAGCGGCAAACTGAAGATTCTGGGTGTGTCCAAAGGCACGCGCATGCCCCTGATTGGTGATGTGCCGACGCTGGCAGAGCAGGGCCTCACGGGTTTTGAATCGGGCACATGGCAGGGCTTGCTGGTGGCCAACGGTACACCTGCAGCCATCGTCAACCGGCTCAATGCCGAGTTGATCAAGGTCATCCGCAGCACAGACATCCGTGCCAAGCTGTCGGGGCAGGGCGCAGAAGTGGTCACCATGACACCGCAGCAGCAGGACGCTTTTTTCAACCAGGAGCGCAGCCGCTGGGCCAGGGTTGTGACAGAGGCGTCCATCAGGCTGGACTGAGCGCACGCGTCAGGGCGCATCTGCAGCCCAAAAAAAGAAGCGACTTGAGCCGCGGGCCGCTCATGGAGACAACCGGAGACAACAATGCACGCTTTCTTCAAGGGGCTTCTTTGCCTCGGCTTTGCGCTGGTCGCCAGCATCGGCTTTGCGCAGACCAAACTACGCGCCTGGAACATCCATCCCGAGGGCTACCCGGTCACCGAGGCAATGAAGAGTTTTGCCGAAGAGGTGGGCAAGCTCACCAAAGGCAAATACCAGGTCGAGGTGTTCTCCAACGGCTCACTCGGTGACCAGCCCAAGGCGGTTCAGATGCTCAAGAACGGCGAGATCGACATTGCCGAGTTCAGCTCGGGCCCGCTGTCGGATGCGGTGCCCGGCATCAAGGTGTTGAACCTGCCTTTCCTGTTCAAGGATTCCGCGCACATGTTCAAGCACCTGGACGGCAAGCTGGGCGAACGGTTCGCCGGCAAGCTCCAGGCCTCGGGTTTTGTGGTGGTGGGCTGGTACGACGGCGGCGCGCGGTCTTTCTATTGCGTCAAGCCGATTTCCAGCGTTGCTGACCTGGCGGGCAAAAAGATCCGCGTGCAGCAGTCCGACATCTACATCGAGATGGTCAAGCTGCTCGGCGCAACGCCGGTGGCGCTGCCGTTCAAGGATGTGCTGGGCGCCCTGCAGCAGGACCAGGTGGATTGCGCCGAGAACAACCTGCCGTCGTATGAGTCCACGGGGCACTTCAAGGTGGCAAAAAATGTCTATGTGAGCAGCCATGTCATTTCGCCCGAAGCACTGGTCGTGTCTACCAAGTTGTGGGACAAGCTGGACAAGGACGAAAAAGTGGCGGTGATGGCGGCGGGCGCGAAGTCGGCGCTGCTGATGCGCGAACTGTGGAACAAGCGAGTGCTGTCATCTCTGGAGGCGACGACGAAGCAGGGCGCGGTGTTCATCAAGCTCAGGGATGCCTCGCCCATGGTGCGTCGCATGGGGCCGCTGTACGGTAAATACATGGCCGACCCGAAGACGCGTGAAGAACTGCTGACCATCGTGGCAGACTAGGCAACAGTTTTGTAGTCGAGGTCCGCCCATGAGTTCATCCGCCAATGCTGTTGCCCCAAAGTTGCTGGACGCCGCGCGCTTTCGCGGCGACATCGGCGGTGAAGCCGTCGCGCTCTATACCCTGCGCAATTCGCGTGGCATGGTGGCCTGCATCACGAACTACGGCGCGAAGATCGAGCAGGTTCTTGTACCCGGCCCCGATGGGCAAGATGGTCAACCCACCGACGTGGTGCTGGGTTATGACAGTCTGGAAGCGGCTATGGGCGGTTCAGCCTCCATGGGTGCTTTTATTGGCCGTTATGCGGGTCGCATCGGCAACGCGCAGTTTACGCTTGATGGCGTGACGCACAGGCTGAACGCCAACAATGGCCCAAACTGCCTGCATGGCGGCCTGCGGGGTTCGCGTTTCAGGGTGTTCAAGGCCGTGCAGCGTAACGACTCGAGCGTTGAAATGAGCTGCCTGTTTGAAGATGGCGAAGAGGGCTTTCCCGGTGCGCTGATGCTGCGCCTCAAGTACAGCCTGACCGAGGCGAACGAGCTGGCGCTGGACTATGAAGCCACGGCGCAGGACAAACCCACGGTGGCCAGTTTCACCACGCACGCGTTCTTCAACCTCAACGGTGAATCAGCCGACGGCCTGCAACGTGATGTGCGCAGCCATGAAGTCATGATTGCTGCAGACCGGTACTTTGCCGCCACTGATGACCTGGTTGCGACCGGCGAGCTGCTCGATGTGGCCGGCACACCGTTCGACTTTCGACAGCCTGTGCTGCTGGGCGAGCGCATGCCTGCCAGTGATGGCAGGCCGACGACCGCAAGCGTGGAAGGCTACGACAGCTGCTACCTCATCAGCCCTGCCGCCGGCGATGTGCCTGTGCTGGCCGCGCGGGTGAGGGCGCCGGCCACCGGCCGCGTGATGGAGGTCTGGTCTACCGAGCCGGCCATGCAGTTCTACACCGGCCTGCAGGCCGGTGAGCCGCTGCTGGGCGGACGGGGCAAAAGCGGGCGGGTCTACCTGCAGCAGCAGTCGCTGTGCCTGGAGCCCCAGGGTTATCCGAATGCGCCCAATTGCCCGGCGTTTCCGTCATCTGTTCATCTGCCGGGGGAGACCCGCCGCGGCAAGACGATTTACCGCTTCATGGCCTGACTGAACAACCAAAATGTAAAGTTGACTTTACATTTTGTGTTCCCGGAGCTTCTGAAATGCCTGCAGAAGGTCAAAATGGCCTCAAAACATGCCAGTTTTGATGCAAAAAACGGCTGCAGACCAATAGATACGTACGTGAGCAGCTATATCTTTAATAGCAAAAAGGGTGCTGCACAAAAAAAAGCCCGGCTGCTTGTGCAAGCCGGGCTTTTGCCTGAAACGTTTCGGTGGATCAGCTGCCCCACACGTCCTGAGCAGTTTCAATCACCAGCCGCAGTTTGGAGCGCTGCGCTTCAACCGCGATGTCGTTGCCGTGCACGGTGCTGCTGAAACCGCACTGCGGTGATAGCGCGAGCTGGTCCAGCGGTGCGTACTTGGCGGCTTCCTCGATGCGGCGCTTGAGGGCGTCCTTGCTTTCCATGGTCCCGATCTTGGTGGTGACCAGGCCCAGCACCACGGTTTTGCCCTTGGGCAGGAAACGCAGGGGTTTGAAGTCTCCGCTGCGGTCGTCGTCGTATTCGAGGAAGTAGGCGTCGAGGTCCATTTCTTTCAGCAGGGCTTCGGCCACGGGTTCATAGTTGCCGGCGGCGGCGTGGGTACTCTTGAAGTTGCCGCGGCACAGGTGCATGGACAGCAGCATGCCCTTGGGCTTTTGCGCCACCACCATGTTCACGAATTTTGCGTAGCGGTGCGGCAGCTCGTTGGGGTCGTCACCGCGCTGGCGTGCAGCTTCACGCATTTTTTCGTCGCACAGGTAAGCGAGGTTGGTGTCGTCCATCTGCACGTAGTTGCAGCCTGCCGCAGAAAGGCTGCGAAGTTCGTCGCCATAGGCCTTGGCCACGTCTTCATAAAACGCCGGGTCGAGCTCGGGGTAGGCCGTGCGGCTGATGCCCGCGCGCCCGCCGCGAAAGTGCAGCATGGTGGGCGAAGGGATGGTCACCTTGGGCGTGTTGCCGGCGCTGACCTGGCTCTTGAGGTACTGGAAGTCGGCCAGCTGTATGTTTTTGGCGTGCGTGACCTTGTCAACCACCTTCATGACGGGCGGGGCCAGTTCCTGCGACCCGTCGGGCTTGATGAAGGTGACCGGGATGTCGGTCTTCACACCGCCCAGCTGGTCGAGAAAGTCGATGTGGAAGTAGGTCCGGCGGAATTCGCCATCGGTGATGCTTTTGAGGCCCACGTCTTCCTGGAACTTCACGATCTCGGTGATGGCCTTGTCCTCGACCTTGCGGAGCTCTTCGGCAGTGATCTGGCCTTTGGCTTTCTGGTCACGGGCTTCAAGCAGGTACTTGGGGCGCAGAAAACTGCCGACATGGTCGAAGCGGGCGGGGAGCTGGGTCATTTGTCTCTTTCCTTTTTTGTTGATGAATGACTGTGCAGGGGAGGGGCGCGGTGGGCTACAGGTCCAGCACCAGAAGTTTGCTTTTCGCCCGTGAGCAGCAGGGCGTGAACTGGTCGTTGGCGGCCTTCTCCTCGTCGGTGAAGTACATGTCGCGGTGGTCGATCTCGCCCTCCAGCACGCGCGTGATGCAGGTGCCGCAGACACCCTGCTCGCACGATGTGAGGATCTCGATACCGTTTGTTTTCAGAACCTGGATGATGTTGTCCTTGGCGCCGATGTTGTAGGTCTGGCCGGTGCTGGCAATCCTGACGTCGAAACTCCCGTCGTTGGATGTGTCCTGCGGCGCTGCGCCGAAGTATTCCAGGTGGATGTTCCCTGCGGCCCAGCCTGCCGTTTTTGCCGTGCCCGTGACGAAGTTGATAAAGCCCGTGGGCCCGCACACGTAAAGGTGCTTGCCGGCGTCGGGTGCGCCCAGCACTTTCAGCAGATCCAGCTTCTGGGCGGCATCGCCGTCGTCGAAATGAAACTGCACCTTGCCCGCAAAGGGTGACGCAGAAATCTCGGTGTGGAAGGCGGTGCGTTCCTGCGAGCGGCTGCAGTAGTGCATGCTGAAGTCGGCGCCTGTGACGGCCAGGCGCTGCGCCATGCTCAGGATGGGCGTCACGCCAATGCCGCCTGCAAACAGCAGCGTGGTGCTTGCATGCTCCAGCGGGAAATGGTTTTTGGGCGCGCTGATGGTGATCTCGTCACCTTCCTTCACGGCTTCATGCATGCCGATGGAGCCGCCACGCGATGCCGGGTCGCGCAGCACGGCGATGCGGTAGCGGTGCGACTCGCCGGCGTCGTTGCACAGTGAATACTGGCGCGTCAGCCCGCCGGGTACCTGCACGTCGACATGCGAGCCGGCGCTGAAGGCCGGCAACGGTGCGCCGTCGGGGCGGGCCAGTTCAAAGCTGGCAATGTCGATGGCCTCCTGCTTCTTGCGGATGACTTTTACGGTGATGCTGTCAATGCTGCTCATGTGTTTTGTCTCATGCGGCCTGGGGCTCGGGTTTGGGTTGTTCTGCTGCAATCAGCCTGTCAAGGATGCGGCGCGACTGCATGCCGCCTGCGTCAATGTTCAGCATCAGCAGCTTGCGTTCAGGGAATGCATTGAGGTTGCGTTGCTGTGCCTCAAGCACCACGGTGTCTTCAGCAAAGACCTTGGCCTGGCCTTCACGGATTTGAGCCGTGAGTGCCTTGTCTTTTGGATTGAAGTGCCGCGCCATGCCCCAAAAATACCACATCGAGGTTTCCGTCTCGGGCGTGCAGAAGTCCACCACGATGCTGTGGACCTTGTCTTTGGGGTCGGCGTTGTAGCCGCCCTTGCCGGCGTGGGCCACACCGACTTCAATCATCACGTGGCTGGGCGGTGTAAAGCGGCAGACCTGCCAGCGGTCCACCGGCACGTCGTCGGCCAGGTTGTTGCCGCGCAGATTGGCGCGCCAGAAGGGCGGGGCCATGATGTTTTCCATGAAGCGGCTGGTCACCACGGTGTCGCCTTCGGTTTTGGTGCTGACGGGTGCTTCGTCGATTTCCTTCTGGCCTATGCTGGTGGTGTGCACATAGGTTTCATGTGTCAGGTCCATCAGGTTGTCGATCATCAGGCGGTAGTCGCACTGTACGTGGTACAGGCCGCCCGCGTACGCCCACTCGGGGCTCTCGGCCCATTCCAGCGGGTGAATGAGTTTGTCGTCGGCCAGCTTTTCGTCGCCGGTCCAGACCCAGATGAAACCGTAACGCTCAACCACCGGGTAGCTGCGGGTTTTGGGAAAGCCCTGCACGCGCTGACCGGGCATGGACGCCACCTTGCCGTCGCAGTTCATCGTCAGGCCGTGGTAGCCGCAGACCAGCTTGCCTTCGCAGACCGTGCCCAGTGACAGGGCGGCGCCGCGATGCGGGCAGAAATCATCAAGGGCCACAACCTTGCCTTCTTCGCCGCGATAAAAAACGATGTTGATGCCGCAAATCTTCCGGCCCAGCGGCTTGTCGTCGATCTCGTTGGGGGTGCAGGCAACGTACCAGGTATTTTTGGGGAACATGGGTTTTCCTTGTGGGGTTGATTGATTTGCGATGCGGCAAACTGCCAGTCGTCGCGAACCTATGGTTATGTATACATTGAGGCGTGAATTTACTAAGAGAATACCCTGATTCGCCCAAAATTGCATCAAAAATACAGTTATCAGGGCATTTTCAAGCCTAAGATGTATACAGAGATTGCAAAATGAGCGTTCCAGTCCTTTCATCCATCCCCATCGATAGCCATGAACCAGGTGGTTCGCAGGCCGTCAAGGCTCAGTTGCGCCTGCGCGAGATGATCCTGGCGGGTGAGTTGCCCAGCGGGGAGCGCATCACCGAACTCGCCATCGTTGAAAAGCTGGGTGTTTCAAGAACCCCCATTCGCGCAGCGCTGATGCGGCTGGAGCAGGAAGGCCTGCTGGAGGCGCTGGCCAACGGCGGTTATGCCGTCAGGATTTTTTCAGAGCGCGATGTGTCTGAAGCCATCGAGTTGCGCGGCACGCTGGAAGGCCTGTCGGCCCGGCTGGCTGCGGAGCGCGGCGTTGATCCGCATGTCCTGCAGGTCGCAGATGCCTGCCTGCGTGAAATTGATGGCGTGCTCGCGCGTGCGGCACTGGATGACGAAGCATTTCTGCGGTATGTGACGCTGAACCAGCGCTTTCACAACCTGCTTGCCGAGATGGCCGGCAGCACGGTGATTGCGCGTGAGCTGGAGCGTGTGGTGAACCTCCCCTTTGCATCACCTTCCGGGTTTGTGTTGCAGCAGGCGGATTCACCCCATGCACGTGACATGCTGGTCGTGGCGCAGGATCAGCACTGGCAGGTGCTGGAGGCCATACGGCTGCGCGAAGGTTCCCGTGCAGAAGCCATCATGCGGGAGCACGCCCGAATCGCCAGGCGCAACCTGCGTGAGGTGATGGATGGCCAGGATGCCGGCCGTACGCCCGGTGTCAGCCTGATTCGAAAAAGTGATTGACCAGAATTTTTTAAACCCCACTCAACAACCAAGCAGGAGATGACCATGGATTCAACAAAACGCGTATTTCTGGGCAAGATGACCGCTGCAGCCCTTGCAATGCAGGGCGGGCTTGCGATGGCGCAGGCCGGCAAGCCCTTCAAAATCGGCCTGCTGCTGCCCATGACGGGGCCATTTGCCTCGACCGGCAAGCAGATCGAGAACGGCGTCAAGCTCTACATGCAGCAAAACGGCGACACGCTGGCCGGCCGCAAAATCGAACTGGTGATCAAGGACGACACGGGCCTGCCTGATGTCACCAAGCGCCTCGCGCAGGACCTGGTGGTGACCGACAAGGTCGATGTGCTCGCCGGTTTTGGCTTGACGCCGCTGGCCCTGTCGACCGCGCCGATTGCCACGCAGTCCAAGACACCCATGGTCATCATGGCTGCCGCCACGTCCATCATCACCGAGGCGTCGCCCTACATCGTTCGCACCAGCATGACGCTGCCGCAGGTGACCCTGGGCGTGGCCGAATGGGCACCGAAGAACGGCATCAGGAAAGTGGTGACCCTGGTGACTGATTACGGTCCTGGCCACGATGCTGAAAAGACCTTCAGGGAGCGCTTCACCTTTAATGGCGGCCAGATCGTGGATTCGCTGCGCGTGCCGCTGCGCAACCCTGACTACGCGCCCTTCCTGCAAAAGGTACGTGACCTGAAGCCCGATGCGCTGTTTGTGTTTGTGCCTGCTGGTGCGGGCACCGCGCTGCTGAAACAGTTTGCAGAGCGTGGCCTCGACAAGGCCGGCATCAAGCTGATTGGCGAAGGCAGCGTGGCCGACGACGAAATCCTCAACGACATGGGCGATGTGGCGCTGGGCCTGGTGACGTCGCATCCTTATTCAGTGGCGCACAAATCTGCGGCCAACCAGAAATTCGTACCCGCCTTCATGAAGCTGAGCAACAACGTGCGGCCGAATTTCTTTGGTGTGGCGGCGTATGACGGCATGCGTGTCATTTATGAAGCCATCAAGGCGACCAAAGGGCAGGGCGACGGCGCTGCGCTGGTTGGCGCCATGAAGGGCCAGATTTTCGAAAGCCCGCGTGGCCCCATCTTCATCGATGCGCAGACCCGCGACATCGTGCAGAACGTGTACATCCGCCGTGTCGAGCGCGTCAACGGCCAGCTCTACAACGTCGAGTTCGACATGATCAAGGACGTCAAGGACCCGGGCAAGACAGGCAAGTGAGCATGACGGTTTCAGCTTCCAGGGTGCTGGAGATCGAGGCCGCCTGCCGGCGTGTGATTTACGCCGCGGCGGCTTTTGTTGACGGCAACGATTTCGCCTCGTTTTCCGGGCTGTTTGTCGCGGGTGGCACGCTGCAGCGGCCTGACGGCAGCGTTCTGACGGGGCAGGGCGCCATCCTGGCGGCCTACCAGGCCAGACCGGCCTGGCGCATGTCCCTACACGTAATCTCCAATACGAGATTCAGTGATGTGTCTGAAAATGGTTGCCGGGCGACCAGCCTTGTGACCCTCTGGGCCTCTGACAACAGAAGCGATAGCGGGCCGCAGGGCAGGGCTGTCGTACAGCCGCTGGTGCTGGGTGAGTTTGATGACAGTTTTGTCCTTGATAACGGTGCCTGGCGTTTTGCCAGTCGCAGGGCCGCATTTCTCATGCATGCATCCCAGTCTGCATGAGTCGGCGGCAAGGCTTGCTGTTATTTAAAACTGCTATAACTGAGAGTCTGAAATATCGCTTGCGCATCTTTGCAGGGCAGGCGACATTCTCGGGCGGTGATTACTGATGTCTGAAACCTTTGGAGAGACCATGAATAAAAGATTTTTTCTCGGCACGGTGGCTGTTGCAGCCGCTGCTCTTGTTGCCGGCAATGCGCTGGCACAGGCCAGCGCCGCTCCTTTCAAGATCGGACTGATCACCCCGCTGACGGGCCAGCAGGCCACCACCGGCAAACAGATGGAAGCTGGCGCGCGCGCCTACATGGCCATGAACGGTGACACCGTCAATGGCCGCAAAATTGAACTGATCGTCAAGGACGACGGCGGCCTGCCTGATGCTTCCAAGCGCATCGCGCAGGAACTGGTCGTCAATGACAAGGTCAATGTGCTGGCCGGCATGGGCCTGACCCCGATTGCCCTGGCCGTCGCACCTATCGCCACGCAATCCAAGACCCCTGAAGTCGTGATGCTGGCCGCCACCTCCATCATCACCGAGGCATCACCTTACATCGTCCGCACCAGCTTTACCATTCCGCAGTCCGCTGTGGCCATGGCCGAGTGGGCACCCAAAAACGGCATCAAGAAGGTCGTGACCCTGGTCAGCGACTACGGTCCGGGCCTCGATGGTGAGAAGTATTTCAAGGAGCGTTTCACCTTCAACGGCGGTCAGGTCATCGAGTCGCTGCGCGTACCGCTGCGCAACCCTGATTTCGCGCCTTTCCTGCAGAAGGTTCGTGACCTCAAGCCTGACGCCATGTTTGTGTTTGTACCGTCTGGCGCAGGCGCGGCTGTGATGAAGCAGTTTCTTGAGCGCGGCATGGACAAGGCCGGCATCAAGCTGATCGGTACCGGCGACCTGACCGATGACGACCAGCTCAACGACATGGGTGATGGCGCGCTGGGTGTGGTCACTGCCCACCAGTATTCCGCTGACCATCCGTCCGCACTGAACAAGAAGTTTGTGGCTGCCTTCGAGAAGGCCAACAAGGGCATGCGTCCCAACTTTGTAGCCGTAGGCGCCTATGACGGCATGCGCGTGATTTACGAAGCCTTGCGTGCCACCAAGGGCAACGGCGGCGGCGAAGCCCTGCTGGCGGCCATGAAGGGCCAGATTTTTGAAAGCCCGCGCGGTCCGATGTTTATTGATGCGCAAACCCGCGATGTGGTGCAGAACATGTACCTGCGCAAGGTCGAGCGCAAAAACGGCAAGCTCTACAACGTGGAGTTTGACGTGATCAAGGACATGAAAGATCCCGGGAAGACGAAGTAACAAAGTTCTCCCCCGAAGGCAGCTTTGCTGCCCTCCCCCCAGGGGGCAACGCCTGCGGCCCGGCTAAGCCGGTTCCGCGGCGTTCCTGGTATCAGTCCTTTCGCACACTTTCGCATACTGACTACGCCTGATACATGTTGACCATTCTCTTTGACGGCATTGCCTACGGCATGCTGCTTTTCGTTCTGGCCGTCGGGCTGGCCGTGACCATGGGCTTGATGAATTTCATCAACCTTGCGCATGGTGCATTTGCCATGGTGGGCGGCTACATCACGGTGCTGCTCATGCAACGTTTTGGTGTGCCTTTCCTGGTGTGCCTGCCGCTGGCGTTCATTGGCTCTGCCCTGATAGGCGGCCTGCTTGAGCGCACGCTGTATCGGCCGATGTACCACAAGCCGCACCTGGACCAGGTGCTGTTTTCCATCGGGCTGACCTTTATGGCGGTGGCGACCGCCGATTACTTCATCGGCTCCACGCAGCAAATCGTCCAGTTGCCCGAATGGCTCAAGGGCCGTTCCGAGTTTGGCGAGGGTGCCTGGATGCTGGGCATGGGCCACTATCGGCTGTTCATTGTGATTGTGTGCGCTGCATTGACGATTGCCCTTCAATATATCCTTGCCAAAACCCGTTTCGGCAGCAGGCTGCGTGCGTCGGTGGATGACCAGCGTGTGGCTGCAGGCCTGGGCATCAATGTCAATGTGGTGTTCCTCTCCACCTTCGCAGTAGGCTCGGGCCTCGCAGGTCTGGGCGGCGCGCTGGGCGCGGAAGTGCTGGGACTCGACCCCACCTTCCCGCTGAAATTCATGATTTACTTTCTGATCGTGGTCGCCGTTGGCGGCACGTCGTCCATCACCGGCCCGCTGCTGGCTGCCCTGTTGCTGGGCATTGCCGATGTGGCCGGCAAATATTACATCCCCAAAATGGGCGCCTTCATTGTTTACAGCCTCATGATCGTCATCCTGATCTGGCGTCCGCAAGGCCTCTTTGTGCGCAAGGGCGGCAAATGACAAACCAGACCAATTCCACAGAAGCTGTCCGCAAGGGCCTGCACGAGACCAGCCGCTGGAAAGTGTGGGAGCCTGTGTTCTGGCTGCTCGCCCTGGCATCGCCTTTTGTACTGGGCTCGCATGCCCTCATCATCAACGAAATCGCCATCGTGGCGCTGTTCGCCATCTCGCTTGACCTGGTTCTGGGCTACAGCGGCATCGTGTCGCTGGGGCATGCGGCCTTCTTCGGTATGGGTGCCTACTCGGCTGCGCTTTTTGCAAAACTGGTGATGCCCGATCCGCTGGTAGGCCTTGC
>JAZKHN010000327.1:0-18600 GCA_040385325.1 Pseudomonadota bacterium | reverse complement strand
TGAACTTGCCGATGTTCAGCATGTCCAGGCCACCGGAGATGTCTTCCCACACGGTCTTTTCATTGGCGAGGTCGTCACGGTTCTGGTCCACAAAGGCCATGTGTGCGGTCTTGCCGATGACAACTTCGCCGCTGTCCGGCGTTTCCTTGCCTGCAATCAGCTTGAACAGCGTGGATTTACCGGCGCCATTGGGGCCGATGATGCCGACGATGGCGCCAGCAGGGATCTGGAAGCTGAGGTTGTCAATCAGCAGGCGGTCACCGAAAGACTTGCTGACGTTCTTGAATTCAATGACTTCATTGCCCAGGCGCTCAGCCACGGGGATGAAAATCTCATTGGTTTCAGCGCGCTTCTGGTACTCAAAATCTGACAGTTCTTCAAAGCGGGCCAGACGTGATTTGCTCTTGGCCTGGCGGGCCTTGGGGTTCTGGCGTGACCATTCGAGTTCTTTCTTCAATGCCTTGGCGCGGGCTTCTTCGCCCTTTTGTTCCTGAGCCAGGCGCTCGCCCTTCTGGTCGAGCCAGCTGCTGTAGTTGCCCTTCCAGGGAATGCCGTGGCCGCGGTCGAGTTCAAGAATCCACTCGGCCGCGTTGTCGAGAAAGTAACGGTCATGGGTGATGGCCACAACAGTGCCGCCAAAACGCTGCAGGAACTGCTCAAGCCAGTCCACCGATTCCGCGTCAAGGTGATTGGTCGGTTCGTCGAGCAGCAGCATGTCTGGGCGCGACAGCAGCAGTGCGCAAAGGGCGACGCGACGCTTCTCACCACCGGAGAGCAAACCGATCTTTGCGTCCCACGGCGGCAGGCGCAACGCGTCAGCGGCAATTTCAAGCTGGTGCTCGGAGTCAGTGCCAGCCGTGGCGATGATGGCTTCCAGGCGTGCCTGCTCGGCGGCCAGCGCATCAAAGTCTGCATCGGGCTCGCCATAGGCGGTGTACACAGCTTCCAGCAGCGACTTGGCTTCAAACACCGCACCCATGCCGGCTTCGACACTTTCCCGAACCGTGTGCTCGGGGTCAAGCTTGGGCTCCTGCGGCAGGTAGCCGATGTTCAGGCCCGGCATCGGGGTGGCTTCGCCCTCGATTTCGGTGTCCAGGCCGGCCATGATTTTCAGCAGCGTGGACTTGCCCGAGCCGTTGGTGCCCAGCACGCCGATCTTGGCGCCGGGGAAAAAACTGAGCGACACCTCTTTGAGGATGTGGCGTTTGGGCGGCACGATTTTGCCGACCTTGTTCATGGTGAATACGTACTGGGCCATCAGGAATGATCTCTAAAAAATGAAATGCAAGGGGTGCGCGACATTGCGGCGTCAGGGCTGCGGCCAGGGCCGCGTGCAACTGCAATTTTTGCACTCAACCCCGTATTATCGTTCCGTGAGACAATAGCGCTGTCGCTGGCTCCAGTTACCCGCGACATTTGGGCAGATTCCGGTTGATCTTTCAGGTCACTACCGGCTCTTTTTACAGCCCTGTTTTTGACCCCATCTGCCTATCACTGGCGGGTTGCCCCCAGACCGGGCACCCAACAGGCCGATCATTAGCGTCCACTGACGCAAAACCATGACCTTTGAAGAATTGAACCTGGCCCCGGCCATCCTTAAAGCCGTGCTTGAGCAGGGCTATGACACACCTACGCCCATCCAGGCGCAGGCCATCCCCTCGGTATTGGCCGGCAAGGACCTGCTGGGCGGCGCCCAGACCGGCACCGGCAAAACCGCCGCTTTCACCCTGCCACTGCTGCAGCGCCTGTCTACCGAGCCGCGTCTGACCAACCGCCGCGGCGTCAATGCCGTGCGCGCCCTCATCATGACGCCGACCCGCGAGCTTGCAGCGCAGGTTGAAGAAAGCGTCCGTGTTTACGGCAAATACCTCGACCTCACATCCATGGTGATGTTCGGCGGTGTCGGCATGGGCGCACAGATCGACAAACTGCGCCGTGGCGTGGACATCCTGGTGGCCACCCCCGGCCGCCTGCTGGACCATGCGCAGCAGGGTACGCTGGACCTGAGCCAGGTGCAAATTCTGGTGCTCGACGAAGCCGACCGCATGCTGGACATGGGCTTCATCCACGACATCAAGAAAGTACTGGCGCTGGTACCCAAACAGAAGCAGTCGCTGCTGTTTTCAGCCACCTTCAGCGACGAGATCCGCGACCTGGCCAACGGCCTGCTGCGCGACCCGCTGCACATCCAGGTCACACCGCGCAACACCACCGTGCAGCGCATCACGCAGACCATCCACCCGGTAGGCCGCGGCAAGAAAAAAGCCCTGCTCACCCACATCATCAATGAACACAACTGGAGCCAGGTGCTGGTCTTCACGCGTACCAAGTTCGGTGCCAACAACGTGGCCGAGCACCTGACCAAAAATGGCATCGAGGCGATGGCCCTGCACGGCAACAAGAGCCAGACCGCCCGCACCCAGGCGCTGCAGGGTTTCAAGGACGGCACGATTCGTGCGCTTGTCGCCACCGACATCGCCGCGCGCGGTATTGATATCGATGAGCTGCCGCACGTCGTGAACTATGAAATCCCGAACGTCAGTGAAGACTATGTTCACCGCATTGGCCGCACCGGCCGCGCGGGCAACAGCGGCGAAGCCGTCAGCCTGGTCTGTCTTGATGAAGAAGGCTTCATGCAGGACATCGAGCGTTTTACCAAACAGAACATCGAAAAAGTCATCGTCCCAGGCTTTGAAGCAGAAGCCGGCGAGCGTGCCGAACCATTGGCCATGGGCCGCCAGACCATCTGGGGCGGGCTGGGCAAACCGCCAAGCCGCGAAGTCATGCAGGCCGCCGCCAAGGCAGCCCGCAGCGAAATGATGCAGCGCATCCGTGACACCAAGGGCGCAGCGCCTGCACGTGGCGCGGGTGGCGGCAACGGCGGGGGCAACAACGGTGGTGGCCGTGGTCGCGGCCCTGCCGGCGGAGGTAATGGCGCAGGCAACGGCAACGGCGGTGGTGGCAACGGTTTTGGCCGTGGCCCACGTACCCCCAACCCGGGCCAGCCGCGCCAGAACTCTGGCTACGGCCAGCAGCCTGCGCAGGCACGCCCACCACGCCAGCGCGGTGACGAACAGCCGCGCGCACCGCGCAATGACGCTTTCGCCGAGCCACGCAACGACTTTGACGACCGCCAGCCTACCAGCCACGTGTCGTCAGGCTTTCCTTCGTCAGGCCAGCCCACGGGCGGCAATCGCGGCGGCTTCCGGGGCGGTCGCTCTGGCGGCGGCGGGGGTGGTGGTGGTGGTGGAAACCGCGGCGGCAATGGCGGCCCACGCCGTTCGGGTGGCGGCTTCTCCGGCCGTTAAGCGCAACTCGCGACAATCACAAAAGGCCCTTGAAGGGCCTTTTTTTCGTCTCGCGGCAACCCTGAATCAAGCCCGCAAAAACAGCGTTACCAGCGGTTCAGCCCCCACCTGGCGGCTCCAGTGGCCGTGCACCGCTGCATCAAAAGTTGCACCCTCTGGCAGGTGATCCGCAGAGTAAAAATGCTCACCCGCTTTGAAAACGCGCGACACCCCGCCCTGCAGGCCGATTTCCATCTGGCCGCCGAGTATGAACACCCACTGCGGCGCGCCCGTGCAATGAAAGGTGCTGCGGAAACCCACCGGGCTGTGGCGCAGCTGGTAGCCGCCGGAAGGCGCCAGCGCCGAAAGCATGGACTGCGGGCTGCCCTCACCCAGCGTCAGATCTTCTTCACGAAATCTCGCGCGGCCATCGGTATCGGTGAACAGGATGACTTTGGTGAAGGTGGCAGGTGCGCTCATTTGGGCTCCGGTATTGCATGAGTTGTTGTGAATGGCGAGTTTATAGTTCCGCATGCCTTCCCCAACGCTGCTTCCGCCCGGCCTGTTTGCCGACGACAAAAAAACTGTTCGCTGCGCCTGGTGCCAGGCCAGCGATGTTTACCGCAACTACCACGACAGCGAGTGGGGCTTTCCGGTCGATGACGAACGCCGGCTGTTTGAGAAGATTTGCCTCGAGGGTTTCCAGGCCGGCCTGAGCTGGCTGACCATACTCAACAAACGCGAAAACTTCCGCAAGACGTTTGCCAACTTTGAGGCGGAACAGGTCGCAAAATTTGGCCATGCAGACATCAAACGGCTGCTCGCTGATGCGGGAATAGTGCGCCACGCAGGCAAGATCGCCTCGACCATCAACAACGCGCAGCGCGTCATCGAGTTGCGAAAGGAATTCGGCACGCTGGGCGCTTTTGTCTGGCGGCTCGAGCCGCTGGCTGCAGACAGGCCGGGCAGCATCACGCACGAGGCCGTCAAGGCCATGCCGTCGTCGGCCGCATCGACGGCGCTGTCGAAAGACCTGAAGAAACGCGGCTGGACCTTTGTTGGCCCCACCACCATGTACGCTTTCATGCAGGCAATGGGTCTGGTCAACGACCACATCGAGGGTTGCGACAGCCGCAAGAAGGCGCTGGCGGCGCGCAGGGCGTTCAAACCACCGTCAGTGGCCTGAAGCAGCAAAATGTAAAGTCAACTTTACATTTTGAGTGTCGAACGGCCAAAATCCCGCCGCTTAAGCCTTTCGGAGGTCAAAAATGCCTCTTTTCAGGTGCCAAATCGGGCTGTAGACCAATAAATACGAGCGTGACCAGCTATTAAAAGCGTAGCAGATTGATTCACCCGCCAAATCCGGCAGGCGACACGCCCTTCGCAGCATCAGCCTTTGCGGTTGACCACCACGTTCACCGTGAAAAGCTGAAGCACATCGCCCTTCTGGTTGCGCGTCTCGCAGCGCATCACGGCCATGCCGCGGTCAGGCTTTGAGCGCGACGGCGTCACGCTGACGACTTCGCTTTCAACCTGAAGCACATCGCCGGGCCGCGTTGGTTTGGGCCAGGACAACTCACCGCTGGCACCGATGATGCCGCCGGCCAGCGGCAGGCCGCCACCGACCAGCAGGCGCATCGTGAGGGCGGCGGTGTGCCAGCCGCTGGCAGCCAGGCCGCCGAACAGCGTGCTCTTTGCCGCCTCAGCATCCAGGTGAAAAGGCTGCGGGTCAAACTGCGTCGCGAAGGCCTTGATCTGGGCTTCGTCGATCATGTGCTCCGCGCTTTTGAAGCGCATGCCGGGCTGCAGGTCGTCCATGTGGAGAAGTGCGGTGTCACTCATGGTTGCAGGTCCTTCCTCAAGCGGCGTAGGGCTCGCCCAGGTAGGCGCCGTGCGGCAACGACAAGCCCTGCTTGACCTGCCTTGTTACGCCATCGGCCAGCACCTCTGACGCACCCGCTTCAAGCGCGGCCCAGGTCTGCTGCACCACTGCATCCGGCTGGGTTTTTTCGCCCGGTGCATCTTTGGCCATGTCGGTGTCCATGAAGGCCACATGCAGGCCGACCACCTGAGTGCCCTGCGCACGCAACTCGTTGCGCAAACCGTTGGTCAGGGACCACGCGGCCGATTTGGAAGCGCTGTAAGTCCCGATTGCCGGAAAGCTGAGCCAGCTCAGCGCCGACAGCACATTGACAATCGCGCCGCCGCCATTGGCTGCGAGCACAGGCGCGAAGGCCTGGCTGAGCGCCCAAGGCCCGAAAAAGTTGGTGTCGAACTCGGCCTTCGCGGCCTCGACGCCAGCGCCTGACAAAAAGCCCGAAGAGCGCGAAATGCCCGCATTGTTGATGAGCAGCGTCACATCGCCACACGCGGCTGCGGCAGCGGCAATCTGGGCGGCATTGGTCACGTCGAGAGCAACAGGAATCACGCCGGGTAGCGTGATGCTGGCCGGATCACGCGCTGCAGCGTAAACCTTTTTTGCGCCAGCGGCGAGTGCGCCGCGTGCGTAAGCCAGGCCGAGGCCACGGTTGGCACCGGTGATAAAAATAACTGCGTCTTTGACAAGCATGGGAAAGTCCTTCTTCAAAAAATCAGGTGGTCTGAATACGGCGAAGCAATGAACTGGTACGAACAGGCCAGCCGACACGGCCGAACCATGCGCCACCGGCAATCGCACCCGCGATCACCACGCCGTACACCACCAGTGCTGCGCCCTGTGCCACAAATACATGCCACAGGCCTCCGCCCCAGCGTATGGCCAGCCAGCCGCCAATGCCGGCCACCAGCAGGCGCGCAATATTGCCGGCCACGGGCCAGAGAAGCCGGCCCGCACCCTGCGATGCGAAGTACAACACCAGGCCGACGCCGAAAAATCCGTAGAGCGGGCCGACTGTGCGAAGGTAGAGCGTGCCAGCCTCGATCATGGCCGGGTCGCTGCCGAACAGTGACAGCCATGCACGCGGAAAAATCGCTGCCGCCAGACCTATCGCACCCGTCAATACAAAAGCCATCGCTGCGCCTATCCAGGTCGCCTTCAGCGCACGCTCATGCTGACCCGCGCCCATGCAGGTACCGACCATCGCCACCAGCGGCGCGCCCAGGCCGAACACCAGCGGCACCAGCAGATACTCAAGCCGCGACGCAGTGCCATAACCCGCAATCGCCGCTGTACCAAAACCACCTGCCAGTGAAGTGGCAATACCGATCGACAGGTTGGTGGCCAGGCTTGAGACCGAACCGAGCAGTCCCACGCGCAGGATGTCGCGAAACAGCGGCCAGCGCAGTTTGACGTTTCGCAGCGAAGGCTTGAGCAGGCTGCGGTCTGACCACAGGTAAGCCGCCAGCGCCAGCGTGCCAGCCAGGTAATAAAGCAGCAGTGCGACAGCGCCGCCTGCAATGCCCATGGCCGGAATTGGCCCCCAGCCAAAAATCAGCATGGGCGACAAGGGCACCAGCGCCACAACGCCCACCACGGTGACATTTGCGGGTACCGACATGTTGCCCGTGCCGCGAATGACGGCTGCCAGCGAGTTGAACAACCAGACCAGTATGGACCCTGCAAACACCCAGTGCGAATAGGTGACGGCTGCGTCCAGCGCAGCACCGCTGCCGCCCATCTCCGCATAAAGCCACCGGCCACCCAGTAGCAGAACCAGCGAAAACACCAGACCAAAACCCACCGCAATCACCATGGCGTGCAGCACCAGTGCGTCGGCATCGTCGCGACGGCCTGCACCCAGCGCGCGTGCAATGGCAGAAGCAATGCCGCCGCCCATGGCACCGGCCGACACCATCTGCATCAGCATGACGATGGGAAACACAAGCGCCATGCCGGCCAGCGCGTCGGTGCCGAGCTTGCCGACAAAAAATGTTTCGACCAGGCCGACAGCGGCCTGCGCCACCATCACCACAATATTGGGCGCTGCCAGGCGCAGCAGGGTGCGGCCAATCGGTGCTTCGAGCAGCAGGCGTGTGCGTTCGTCCATGATGCTGCTCAGGTGGCCAGCCCGGCGCGGGGCAGACGCGCCTCACGAATCGGCAGGTTGATCAGTGCTGCGCCAACGGCCAGCGCGATGTCGATGTACCAGACCAGGTCATAACTGCCGGTGTGCTCGAACACATAACCGCCAAGGAAGGCACCGAAAAAGCCCCCGATCTGGTGGCCCAGCATGGCAACGCCGAACAGCATGGCCATGTTGGCCGTACCAAACATCTTGGCGACCAGCCCCACAGTGGGCGGCACGACGGAGAGGAAAGTCACGCCCATCACGGCAGCAAACACCAGCATCACCGGCGCAGTCTTGGGTGCCAGCAGGAAGGCCAGAACCGCGATGCCGCGCGATGCGTAGATCAGCGACAGCAGCGTCTTCATGCGCCACTTGCCGACCGCCCAGCCAATCGCAATGCTGCCGAAAATGTTGAACAGGCCGATGATGGCCAGCGCCCAGCCGCCTATGGCCGGCGGCAATCCGCAGGCCGCCACAACGCCTGGCAGGTGCGTGGCGAGAAACGCCACATGAAAGCCGCAGACGACAAAGCCTATGGTCAGGTAACGGAAGCTGGGGGTGCCCAATGCCTGGCTGATCGCTTCGCGTGCGGTCAGGGCCTTGGTACCTGTTGCAGCAGCGTCCGCGGCCGCCATTGCTTTTGAATTGCCCTTCAGGACCCACACCGCCGGCAAGGCCAGGAGGGCCAGCACGCCCATCCACTGCATGGCATTAGCCCAGCCCACGGTCGCCATCAGGCCGATCGCAATCGGTGCCATTGCAAACTGACCGAACGAGCCACCCGCATTGACAATGCCGGTCGCCAGGCCCCGCTTGCTGGCCGGCACGAGGCGGGCACTTGCAGCCATCAGTACCGAGGGGCCGGCCATGCCTGCACCGCCTGCCGAGAGCACGCCGATGGCAAAGATGAGCCCGGCGGTGGTCGTCATCAGCGGCGTGATGATGGTCCCTATCGCCACCAGCAGCACGCCCACAAGAATCACCCGCCCCGTGCCTATGCGGTCAGCCACCGCGCCCGCAAAAGGCTGGGTCAGGCCCCACCACAGCTGGCCGAAAGCGAAGGCCAGGCTGATGCTGCCGACACCAAGGGCTGTTGAGGTATTGAGTGCGGAGAGAAACAGGCCCATGCTCTGGCGCACGCCCATGGTCAGTGCGAATGCGCCGCCCGCCGCGAGCAGGACCAGCCAGATGGCGATGTTGCGTTTTTCAGGTGCTGCGCTTGTTGCGGTGTCAGTCATGTTCGTTCTCGGGTTCAGAAGGCAGGGGCGACAGCAACTCAAGCGAGTCGTTGATAAGGCCATGCAGTGCAAGCACGCGCTCGGTCCCGAGCAATGCATTGAGGCTGTCCTGCGCCACCTTCCAGCGGTGGCGGGCCTCTTCACGTTTGGCGCGGCCTTCGGCGGTGATGCTGACGGTGCGGCTGCGGGCGTCGCTGCCAGCCGTCAACTCAAGCCAGCCGGCATCAACCAGAGGCTTGAGGTTGCGCGTCAACGTTGAGGCACTGATCTTCAGTCCTTTGGCCAGCTCACCGGGGCGCAGCGGGCCCAGCTTGAGCACATAGGTCAGCAGCGAATACTGCGTGGTCTTGAGCCCGGCCTTGGCCATTTCAAGGTCGTAATGGTGGGCCACGCGGCGCATCATCTGGCGCAGGCGCAGATTGGTGCAGCCCAGCGCCTTGAGCTCGGGCGGCGTCGATGCAGGCGCGTTCACGGCGAGAATTCTGGCGCTGGTTTTGGTGTTCATGTTTATATTGTAGCTGCAACTATTGCATATGCAATATAATTTTATTTACAATAACCGCATGAACACCAACAACAACCCCGAAGACACACTGACCCAGTGGATTACCCAGGCAGCAACAGTTCGCGAACGCATGCTGGCCGGCGGCGGCAAGCCGGGTCTGGCGAATCCGGCAGATGTGGCGGGCAAGACCGGCATGGAAACCATGCAGGCCATGCTCTCGGGCGCCATGCCCTACCCGCACATTGCCGAGACGCTTGATTTCTCACTGATTGAAGTGTCGCCCGGCAAGGCGGTCTTTCAGGGCATTCCCCAGCTCAAGCACTACAACCCGTTAGGCACCGTGCACGGCGGCTGGTACGCGACGCTGCTCGATTCGGCTGTCGGTTGCGCCATCCACACCATGATGCCGGCGGGCCGGGGCTACACGACGGCAGAACTCAGCGTAAACATCGTGCGCGCTGCTTCACACAAAAGCGGTCCGCTGCGCGCCATCGGTACGGTCATCCACTGCGGCAAACAGCTGGCTACAGCCGAAGGCCGCATCGTCGGGCCGGACGGCAAGCTGTATGCACACGCGACCACCACCTGCCTGGTGTTTGAGTTGCCCAAGCAGGGCTAGCTTGGGGTCAGGTCTGTTGCTGCGGCGGGGTGAACTGCAGGGCGCCGGCGATACGGTTCCAGGCGCTGATGGCACTGACAGCAGCGGTGAGGAAAACAATCTCCGGTTCCGAAAATTCCGCCTGAAGCTGCGTGTATACAGCATCGGCCACAGGCTTGCCCGGCATCAGTGCCAGGGCCTCGCCCCAGGCCAGCGCCGCACGCTCGCGGCCCGAAAACACAGTCGCACCCTCCCACGCAGCGAGCTGGTCAAGCTGCGGCTGGTTCACGCCATGGCGGCGAGCCAGGTCGATGTGCACCTGCACACAGTAGGCACATCCGTTGATCTGGGAAACGCGAATCTTCACCAGCTCGCTGAGAGACTTTTCCAGGCCCGAATCGTCCACCGCCTTGCCCAGCGCCATCAGCGCAGACGTCACGGCCGGCGCCGTGCGGCCATAGGTATTGAGGTTGATGCGGGGCTGGTGTGCGGTCTGGGTCATGGCGCTGCCTTTTTGACGGGTTCTGGAGCCTGGGGGAAATAAAGATTGTTCAACCGGGCCGCTTCAATGTAAATCGACGGCAGTGTGACGTTTCTGGAAAGCAATGGCGCATCACGTATGGCGACGCTGTAATGCCTGCCTTCAGTGATGGGCGGTGCAGCCGAAGATGTGGACTTGAGCCACGTCACGGCCATTGTGGCGGCCGCTTCGCCTATGGCGCGGCTGGAAGGCGCTATGCCCAGGCCACCGCCCCGCTCGACATATTCGGCGCGTATGCCAACGGGCAGGGGTTTGGCATGGGTTTCCACCCAGCGCACGACCTTCTCACCCGCCACGATCTCGCGGGACGCGGGACCAGCCTTCAAACCGTCATGGGACAGGACCAGTAAAACATCTGCACTGCCTTCCATACCCGTGACGGCCGCCTGCCATGCCGTGAAATCAGCCAATGTGTGCACCTCGACCACCTTGTGCGGTGCCCAGTCAAAGGCCTGCACCTGGCGCAGTTCGCCCTTTCCGGTGGGGCTGGTGTTGCCAATCACGGCCAGGCGTGCCGGTTTCCCCTGCCGGGCCAGCAGCAGGGTCTCGCGTATCGCCGCCAGCGGCAGCACTTCAGAAACCCCTGTCACATTGGCAGCCCCTGCGTAACCATAGGTGGCAGGGTCCAGGTCGATGGCCGTGAACACGATCTTCGGCCGCTTCTTGCCGGCGTAGCGGCTCGCCACATACTGCTGCGCCTCATCGTCGACCGCGAGGATCACATCGGGGTTGAACTGGTCGACAGCGCGCTGGCCTTCCTTGCCTGCATCCTCGCGATGGTCTTCGTCCGGCAGGCTGTCTATGCCCAGGTAATGCCAGCGCAGCGACAAGGGCTGGCGGTTTTTGTCGAGTACGCTGCGTATGCCCTCGTCCACCCTGAGCGCCGAAGATGCGTTGCGCTCGGCGCTGTGCAGCATCAGGATGCGTGGCTTGGCCAGGTTGAAGCCGCCCAGCAGCAGCAGCGCCAACAGGAGGAAGGTGCACGTGAGCACTGCAGCCAGACCTTTTTTCATACCAGCCCCAGCCATTCCCAGTACGGGATTGAGAGATATGCCGCCAGCACCCGGGAGAGATTCATCCAGTGGTTGTAGCGCAGGAAATCGGTGTGTTTGTAGAAACGGTCCAGCCCGCTGCCCATGACCTGCAGGTATTGCGAGCTCTGGTAGGGCACGAACCAGATATCACTGAACATCGCCGTCAGGAACACCACCACCCAGGGGTTGATGAACTGCGCCTGGCCTATCGGTATCAGGACCACGGCCGCCACCACCATGCCTGCGGTGATGGGCAGCACCAGCCGCAGCAGCAGGGTCACCGCCAGGGCGACCGGGATAAACAGCGCCATTCGCCCGCCGACAAAATCAAACAGGTGCCCGGTGCTTTGCGCCAGCGCGGTGTCCAGGCCCAGGTAGGTGATGGCGCGGCTCAGGCCGTCCAGGCTCAAGAGGAAAAAGATCATGGGCCAGTCAATCTTCTGCTGGAAATCCTTTTTGCTCACCAGCCCCATCAAAAGCAGCCCCACCAGCAGGAAGGCGGCAATCCACGCAGGTGAAATCTGGTGCCAGCCAGCGGTCGCAGCACCGACCAGGAAAAAGAGGAAGCCGGCCAAAGCTGCTTTTTCGGGATTGGTCATCGGCCCCAGCAGGGCCATCTGGCGCGCCAGCCTGGGCTTGGGCAGCGGCGTGTCGCTTCTGGTGGCGCCGAAACACAGGCGGGTGACGACCAGATGCGACAGCGTGACCACCAACGCCGCCACCGCCGCAGCCGCAAACCAGAACATGCCCTGGAACTGGTCCTGCAACTGCGCCGGCAACATGCCGAACACCGTCAGGTTGGACGACTTGCTGGTGAGGAACATCGGCGAGAACAGCATGGCGCCGGAAAACGATGCTGCCATCAAAGCCGTCGCCGCGCGCCCCTGCGCGGGCAGGTTCAGGCCTTCAATCATGTCGCGGTAAAAGGGCAGCACCAGAGACAGGCGCGCATTGCCCGAAGGCATGATGGGCGAAAAAATATAACCCGACAGCAGCAGTGCCGCCTGGTGCCAGAACGGCGTGTCGGGCAGCCGTATCAGCAGCCAGAGCATGAAGCGGTAACTCAGCCCCGACGACGAGATCACCGCCGCCAGCGCGTAAACGCCGACAAGCGTGGTCAGCGTGCGTGACGAGAAACCTGCCAGTGCGATTTCGGGGGGCACGAGGCCGACAATCAGCACCGCAGAAATGGCGATGAGGGGCGGCACGAATTCATCTGCCAGGCTGAAGAGCCACATCAATACGGTCGCCGACAAAATCGCCAAAAAGATGCCGGCCTCTACCACCAGGCCCGCCATGCTTGCCGCAAAGTACACCACCGGCGGCAGCAAAATCACTGCCGCCCAGCCGGTCATCTCCGATGGCGTGAGCGGCAAGGGCGGCTTCTTTTTGGCGGCAGCCGGTTTGAGGAAGGTTTCTCCGCCGACATGGCCCATCAGCCCGAGCAGCGCCTGTGAACGTAAGGCTGGCAACGCAGCCGCCAGGTCGGCCAAGGCAGCACGCGGCACACGCAGCGCCCTGACTGGAGTGAGTGCACTGGCGTCGCAGAGGTAGCTGGCCAGGTCGCTCGCCGCTTCTTCGCCACAACGCCCGCCTGCAAGCGATATGACACGCGCGCCCGGTGTGGTTAACTGAAATTCACCGGATTCCAGCAGGTAAAGAAATTTTGCCGGGCTGCCCTGGGCGTAAATCGTGGCGCCGGCAGCAAACTCGACATCCTCTACGGTACCGATCAAACGGGCCAGCTGGCTGTCGGAAAGCCCGGCGAAAAGCGAATCCTGCCTCAGGCGGGCGACGTGTTCGGAATCGGGGGGGTCGGACACAGCCATGCGCTTCTGCTTGGGGGTTGGGGGCCAGTCGGCCAAGGAATGGTATCACCGCACGCGCCTTTCCCGGCCAGGACACAGGCCACGCGCTGCCCATACATCGCACCGGGAAAGGGCCGAATCGCTACACTGCGCCAACACCCATCGAAAGACCCCGGCCATGAATCTGCGCATGCCCCTTGTGGCCCTTGCCACACTTGTCTTTGTAACGCTTCTGGGCGGCTGCGCCACACCCGGCCAGCCAAGCCTGGAAGCCCTGGTCGCCAGCCCTGACCGGACTGCAGCAGACCGCCAGAACGACATACGCCGCAAGCCGGTAGACATGCTGGCCTTCATCGCACCCCGACCCGGCATGGTCGCGCTGGACCTCAGCGCCGGTGGCGGCTACACGACGGAGCTGCTCGCACGCGCCATAGGCCCCACCGGCCGTGTCTATGGCCAGAGCGCGCCGCGCGACGCAGCCAACCCGCCACCAAGGCCAGCGGTGCCCGAGGGCGTTGTCGCGCCAACCACCACTGTTGCGACGACACGCAGCCTGTCGGTCACGGCACCGGTGCGTCAGACCGTGGCTGACCGCGCTGCAAAGCCGGGGCTGTCCCACATCGTTCCCGTCACGCGGCGTTTCGAAGACCCGGTACCGCCCGAAGTCGCACCCGGCACGCTGGACCTCGCCACGCTGATGTTCAACTATCACGACCTGAGCTATCTCGGCGTGGACCGCGCCGCCATGAACCGGGCTGTGTTCACGGCCCTGAAGCCAGGCGGCATTTATGTCATCGCCGATCACTCCGGAAGGCCGGGCACAGGCATTTCAGAAGCAGGCACGCTGCACCGCATAGAGGAAGCCTTCCTGCGGCGCGAAATCGAGGCCGCAGGTTTCAGGCTTGCGGCGAGCGGCAACTTCTTGCGCAACCCGACCGACCCGCGTGACCGCAACATCCCGGAACCGCCCCAGCCGAAGGATGAGTTTGTGCTGAAATTTGTCAAGCCTTAAAACCACCCCATCAATCAACTACACGACCCACCATGCGACTCCTCCACACCATGCTCCGCGTCGGCGATCTTGATCGCTCCATCGACTTCTACACCAAGGTGCTTGGCATGCAACTGCTGCGCAAGTCCGAGAACACCGAATACAAATACACGCTGGCCTTTGTCGGCTATGAGGGCAATCCGGCGCAGGCCGAGCTTGAGCTGACTTACAACTGGGGAACCGAGAGCTACGAGATGGGAACGGCCTATGGCCACATCGCACTGGGTGTGCCTGATGCGTATGCAGCCTGCGAAAAGATCAAGGCAGCAGGCGGCAACGTGACGCGTGAGGCCGGCCCGGTCAAGGGTGGCACCACCGTGATTGCCTTTGTGACCGACCCGGACGGCTACAAGATCGAATTAATCCAGCGCCCCGAAGGCGGTGCTGGCGCGGGCCTGCGTTAAGCAGCTTCAAATCATGCGCCTGCCCCTTCGCACTTTTGCAGCCCTTCTTCTCTGCACTGCGATGGGAGCTGTGGCGCAGCAGGCCAGCATCGTCAGCGGGCCGGTCCTGCGCGCAGCCTACATCTCGACCAACGCCGCGCAGGCGGTGCGTGACCCGCAAAGCGGTGAATTTCGCGGTGTGTCTGCCGATGTCGCGCGCGACCTGGGCCGACGCCTGAACAAGCCAGTAGAAATTCTTCCGCAGGCCACCGCTGCAGACGTGATCAACGCAGTACAAAAAGGCGAAGCCGACATCGGTTTCGTCGCGCCCAACCCGGCGCGCATGGTGCTGGCGTACTCACAGACCTACATGCTGGTGCAGCAGAGCTTTCTGGTGCGTGAAGGCAGCAGCATCAAAAGCACCGCAGACCTGGACCGTGCCGGCCAGGTGCTGGGTGCAAACACCGGTGACTCGGTCGGCACCTACATCAAGGGCAACTTCAAACAGGCGCAAGTACTTGAAAGCCCTGATTACACGATGAATGAAGCCGTGCGCTGGCTGGCTGATGGCAAGGTCGTCGCATTTGGCGGCAACCGCCAGCGGTTGGGCATGGCGGCAGGCATCGACAAAAACCTGGGCCTGCGTTTGCTGCCCGACAACCTGTATGCCGTACCGCAGGCGATTGCCATTGCGCCTGGCAACCCTGCCCTGCTGGCGTTTGTGAACAGCGCGCTGGACGAGATGCGCAGCAGCGGCTTTCTCGAGGCGGCCGTCAGACGCGGCGGTATCGAGGGCGTGGGTGTGGCACCTTCAAGCGTGCAATCAGCCCGCTAACCCAGCGCGTTCAGCGGAATCTTCAGGTAACTCACGCCATTGGCCTCGGCCGGCGGCATGTCACCTGCGCGGATGTTGACCTGTATCGATGGCAGGATCAGCGTGGGCATGCCCAGTGTGGCGTCGCGGGCCGCGCGCATGGCCACAAAATCTTCTTCGCTGATGCCGTCGTGCACATGGATGTTTTTGGCCGCCTGCTCACCCACGGTGCTCTGCCACTGCGGCTGGCGTGAGTCGGGCGGGTAGTCGTGGCACACAAACACCTTTGTCTCTGGCGGCAGGGCCAGCAATTTGCGTATGGACCTGAACAGCAGGTGCGCATCGCCGCCGGGAAAGTCTGCCCGCGCCGTGCCGACATCGGGCATGAACAGCGTGTCGCCCACAAACAATGAGTCACCCACCCGGTAGGCCATGTCGGCCGGGGTGTGACCGGGCACCAGCAGGGCGGTCGCCTCTAGGTTGCCGATCATGAAGGTTTCACCGTCGGCAAACAGGTGGTCAAACTGGCTGCCGTCGGGCAGGAAGGAGCGCTCGAGGTTGAAGACGACCTTGAAGGTCGACTGCACGGTGCGTATGTGTTCGCCGATGGCGATACGGCCACCGACCTGCTCTTTCAGATAGTGGGCGGCCGACAGGTGGTCGGCATGGGCATGGGTTTCAAGAATCCAGTCCACCTGCAGGCCCTGCGCTTTGACAAATGCCAGCACCTTGTTGGCAGAGGCCGTTGAGGTATGGCCGGATTTGGGGTCGTAGTCCAGCACCGGGTCGATGATGGCGGCGCGCCCGGCCTGGGTATCGGCCACCACATAGGTGACCGTCCAGGTAGCCGGGTCAAAGAATGCTTCAACGGCTGGATTGGCTTGGCTCATGACGATGTTTTACCATCAGCCGATCTCCGCCCGCGCACCAAGCCACCTTGGCAACACCGGTGTGCAGGGCAACACCCAAAGCCTGAAAGGCTTCTCCGGACACACCATGACCATCAACTGGACTGCATTCACACCCTGGTCTGCCCTGCTGGGCGGCATGCTGATCGGCCTGGCCGCCGCCATGTTTGTGCTGCTCAATGGCCGCATTGCGGGCATCAGCGGCGTGCTCGGCGGGCTGCTCAAACCCTTGCGGGGCGACATCGCCTGGCGCGCCGCTTTTGTGCTCGGCCTCATTGGTGCGCCGCTGGTGTACTCACTTTTCACAGTTCTGCCAGCCCTGCAGATTGAAGCGGGCTACGGCACGCTCATCGTCGCGGGCCTGCTGGTCGGTGTGGGCACACGCTACGGCTCGGGCTGCACCAGCGGCCATGGCGTGTGCGGCCTGTCGCGCCTGTCACCGCGCTCGCTGGCGGCCACCGTCACCTTCATGGCGGCAGGGTTTAGCGCCGTGTTTGTGCTGCGTCACCTGCTGAAAATTTAAGGGCTGCCCATCATGTTTGTACTGACCTCTTTACTCGCAGGCCTGGTGTTTGGCCTGGGCCTCATCGTTTCCGGCATGGCCAACCCGGCCAAGGTGCTGGGTTTTCTGGACGTGGCCGGCGCGTGGGATCCTTCACTGGCGCTGGTGATGGGTGGCGCCATCGCAGTCGGCTTTTTCGCATTTCTGCTGGCCAGAAAACGCACGCGCTCTTTTCTGGGCGCAGAGATGAAGCTGCCGAATGCCCGGAACATAGACCGCCGCCTGGTGCTGGGCAGCGTTCTGTTCGGCATGGGCTGGGGCGTGGCGGGCTTTTGCCCCGGCCCCGCCCTGGTGGCGCTGGGCATGGGCGAGGCCAAGGCGCTGGTGTTTGTGGCCGCGATGCTGGCGGGCATGCTGGTGTTTGAAATTCTGGAGAAGCGCAGCCAGCGTCAAGCAGGATAGTGCTATTAATTCAGTAGCTGCTCACGTACGTATTTAAAGGGCTGGAGGCCGATTTGATGCCTGAAAACGGCATTTTTGGGCCAATTTCTGGAGTTTTTGGGGCCTTTGCTAACCGGTTCAGGCCAATTTTTAACGTATACGTTAAATTTTTGCTGTATACGTTAAAAACAGGTTTTCCGCGGGCACTCAGGCCGACATCGGCTGCCTGACGAGCCGGCAGGCCTGGTGCGCCAGCGCTGTGATCTGGGCCCAGCCGCCGCGTGCCACCGCGTCTGCCGGCGTCAGCCATGAGCCGCCCACACACACCACGTTGGGCAGCGCCAGCAAATCAGGTGCGTTTGCTACCGTCACGCCGCCAGTCGGGCAAAACCGCACGTCGCCAAACGGCCCGTTCCAGGCCTTGAGCAGCGCCGCCCCGCCAATCTGCATGGCCGGGAAGAACTTGAGTTCGGTCAGCCCGTCTTCCTGCGCCATCATGACCTCGCTGCCCGTCGCCACACCTGGCAGCAGTGGCAGGCCCGCATCGCGGCAGGCCTGGCCAACCGCACGCGTGTAGCCGGGGCTGACGGCAAAACGCGCACCGGCCATGGCGCAGGCCTGCGCGTCAGCGGCGCTGCGTATGGTGCCGGCACCGACGACCGCCTCGGGCACATCGCGCGCAATGGCTTCTATGCAGGCCAGCGCCTGCGGTGTGCGCAAGGTCACCTCCAGCATGCGGATGCCGCCGGCCAGCAACGCACGCGCCATGGGCACGGCGTGGGCCACATCGTTGAGCACAATCACCGGGATGACGGGGGCGTCCTGCATGATCTGCAGGGGTGTGAGCTTGCCGCTCACGTCCATGTTCATGTCCACGACAAAGCTCCTTCTTCTGCCATCAAGGCGCTGCGGCGCATGCCGGTAAACAGTTCGCGGCCCATGCCCATGCGGTTGGACTCGCGCAGTTCTTCAGGCATCACATCGGGCACGCGTGCCGCCCATTCGGCATCGGACACCAGCACGTTGAGCTCGCCGGTCAGTGCGTCGAGGCGCACCACATCACCGTCACGTACCTTTGCAAGCGGTCCGCCTGAAGCCGCTTCGGGCGACACATGAATGGCGGCGGGCACCTTGCCCGACGCACCGCTCATGCGCCCATCGGTCACCAGCGCCACCTTGAAACCCTTGCCCTGCAGAACGGCCAGCGGCGGCGTGAGCTTGTGCAGCTCGGGCATGCCGTTGGCCTGCGGACCTTGCCAGCGCACCACGCAGATGACATCTCGGTCGAGCTCACCCGCATTGAAGGCGACATGCAGTGCCTCCTGCGAATCAAACAGGCGAACCGGCGCTTCAATCACGTGGCGGTCATCGGGCACCGCAGACACCTTGATCACGCTGCGACCCAGGTTGCCGGTGAGCAGCTTGAGCCCGCCGGTGGCGCTGAAGGGACTGCCCGCAGGGCGCACGATGTCTTCGTCTTTTG
>JAZKHN010000326.1:0-2976 GCA_040385325.1 Pseudomonadota bacterium | reverse complement strand
GACGTGCGGCAGTGGAAGCACATCGGGCTCTTCAACGAAGAGAAATCCCGCATCGAGATGCACCTTGAAGCGATGCACGACCTGACTGTCACCTGGCCAGGTCAGACCCGCGCCTTCACGGCCGGTGAGCGCATACACACGGAATGCTCATATAAATACACACCTGAAAGCATGATCGCGATGCTGCAGCAGGCCGGCTTTCGCCACATCGAGCACTGGACAGACCCGAAAGGCTGGTTTGCGGTGTTCTGGGCTGCGGTCTAGGGTTTGCGCGATGCGTGATTTGCTATTAATTAAGTAGCTACTCACGCACGTATCTAAAGGGCTGCAGCCGTTTTATGCCTCAAAAATGGCCATTTTTTGGCCATTTTTGGCTTCGAAACCGTGGTTGACGCTGCCTCAACAGCCAAATGTTAATACCCATATTAACATTTGGTCATTTTTTAACGTGTACGTTAAATTTTTGCCGCAGGCGTTAAAAACTCAAGGCCGCAAGTAAGCCCAGCCTTCACCCTGCTTCTTCATGATCTCGGTCACACCGGCAGGTACATAGCTGATGGCCGGCAGCATGTCGTCCCGGGTCAACTTCTGGCCGCGCATGGTGTTTTCGCAGGCAATCACCTTCACGTTGGCTTTCATCGCATCGGCGATGCGTGAGCCGGTTGGCGACTCAAGCTTGAGCATGCCGATGCCGGGGCCATAAGCCACGATTTCGATATCGACGTTGGCAGCGCCCACATCTTCCTGCAGGTTTCTGGCGTTGTTCAGCGCCAGGTTCCATTTGGCCGGGTCGTTGTCGCTGACCTGGATGACGATGCGGTTGCGCTTGGCGGCCGGCGTTTGCGCCAGCAGCATGGGCGCTGCCGCGGCAAGCGAAGCGAGGGTGGCTGCCTGCATGAAGAGTCTGCGGTTCATGATGTTTGTCCTGTGGATTTGTGAACGTAGCTGGCCTGATCTTACTTCTGGCCCCGACTCCGGCAACGAGACGTCATCGCTGCGTATTTATCGATGCAACGGCTGCCGTTGTGGCATTTGCGCCGCCCCGGGCTGGTCCAGGGCCAAAACTATAATCAGGGGTTTCGACAAACCAGGCTTCTACTTCCTGAAAGCCTCGTCTGCCGCCATGTTGTATTGGCTGCGGGCGGCCCCAACTGGCAGAACATGAGCACAACCACCCCTACGTCCACAGCACCGCAAGCCCCCGTCATGTCGGTTGCAGACATCCGCAAGACCTTTCTGGACTTTTTTGCGTCAAAAGGCCACACGGTGGTGCCTTCCAGCTCGCTGGTGCCGGGCAACGACCCGACGCTGATGTTCACCAACTCGGGCATGGTGCAGTTCAAGGACGTGTTTCTCGGTAGCGACAAGCGCCCCTATGTGCGTGCGGCGTCCGTCCAGGCCTGCCTGCGCGCCGGCGGCAAACACAACGACCTTGAAAACGTCGGCTACACCGCGCGGCACCACACCTTCTTCGAAATGCTGGGCAACTGGAGCTTTGGCGACTACTTCAAGCGCGAATCGCTGAAATGGGCGTGGGAACTGCTGACCGAGGTCTACAAGCTGCCGGCTGACCGCCTGCTGGCCACCGTCTATGAAGAAGACGACGAGGCCTATGACATCTGGACGAAAGAAATCGGCCTGCCACCCTCACGCGTGATTCGCATCGGCGACAACAAGGGCGGCCGCTACAAGTCCGACAACTTCTGGATGATGACGGCGACCGCTTCATCGAGATCTGGAACAACGTGTTCATGCAGTTCGACATGGCCGCCGACGGCAGCGTGACCAAACTGCCCGCGCCCTGCGTTGACACCGGCATGGGCCTTGAGCGCCTGGCGGCCATCCTGCAGCATGTGCACAGCAACTACGAGATCGACATCTTTGCCGAACTGATCAAGGCGGCATCGCGCGAGACGGGCGAGAAAGACCTGGGCAACAAGAGCCTGTTCGTGATTGCCGACCACATTCGCGCCACGTCTTTCCTTGTCGCCGACGGCGTGAACCCGTCAAATGAAGGCCGTGGTTATGTGCAGCGCCGCATCATCCGCCGCGCGATTCGCCACGGCTACAAGCTGGGCAAGAAGACACCGTTCTTCCACAAGCTGGTGGCTGACCTGGCGCGCCTGATGGGTGACGCCTATCCGAAGCTGCGGACGGACGAGGCGCGCATCACGTCTGTGCTGAAGGCCGAAGAAGAACGCTTTTTCGAAACGCTTGAAATCGGCATGACGATTCTGGACACGGCCCTGGCCGGTGGTGCCAAGGTGCTGCCGGGCGAAGTCGCCTTCAAGCTGCACGACACCTACGGCTTTCCGCTGGATCTGTCGGCCGACGTTTGCCGCGAGCGCGGTGTCGAGGTTGACGAAGCCGGCTTCAAGGCAGCGATGGACAAACAGAAGAACCAGGCCCGCGCCGCAGGCAAGTTCAAGATGGACCGCGCGCTCGAATACTCTGGCGAAGGCCACGCATTCACCGGCTACGAGCTGCTGGAAGAACCCGCCAGGGTCGTCGCGTTGTATGCCGATGGCGCAGCGGTGCAATCACTCAATGCCGGGCAAAGCGGCGTTGTCGTTCTGAGCACCACGCCTTTTTACGCCGAGAGCGGCGGGCAGATTGGTGACTCGGGCCGCCTGACGGCCGCCGGCGTCAGCTTTACCGTGGACGACACGCTCAAGATCAAGGCAGATGTGTTCGGCCACCACGGTACGCAATCAGAAGGCACGCTCAAGGTCGGTGACAGCATCACGGCGCAGGTCAACACCTCTGTGCGTGCAGCCACGGTGCGCAACCACAGCGCGACCCACCTGATGCACAAGGCCCTGCGTGAGGTGCTGGGCGAACACGTGCAGCAAAAGGGCTCGCTCGTGAATGCCGAGCGCACCCGCTTCGACTTTGCACACAACGCGCCGGTGACAGACGCGCAGATCCGCGAGATCGAGGCGCGCGTGAATGCCGAAATTTTGTCCAACGTGGCAA
>JAZKHN010000325.1:0-3719 GCA_040385325.1 Pseudomonadota bacterium | reverse complement strand
GCCGCCCGCACGGTGTTTGAAAAGCTCGGCATCGAAGGCGCCAGCATCCGCGAGATCGCCAAACAGGCCGGCTACACACCGGGCGCCATCTACTCTTACTTTGAAAACAAGGAAGCAATTTACGGCGCGCTGCTGGCCGAGTCGCTGGAGCGGCTGAATGCCGCCGTCGATGCCGCCGGCAGCGCAGACCTTGAACCCGCTGAAATGCTCGACGCGAAAGCCAGTGCCTGGTTTGGCTTTTTTGCCCGCAATCCACGTGACCTGGACCTCGGCTTTTACCTTGTGCAGGGCATGCGGCCACGCGGCCTGACGGCCGAGCTCAACTACCAGCTCAATGACCGGCTGCACGATGCGCTGCGCCCCTGCGAAACCGCACTGCAGGCCATGGGTCTGGGTGCCGGTGATGCGCTGAGGGAAAATACATCATTGTTTGCGCACGGCGTGGGCCTGCTGCTGATGCAGCACACCGGCCGCATACGCATGTTCAACCAGGACGCCACGCTGCTGTTCGAGGACTACATCATTGCCCTGGTGGAGCGCCTGCAGGGCTGACCTCCGCCAAATCATTTAACGCTTTCAAGGATTGCCATGCTGCTGGATGCCGATGACTCCCAACTCGTGCTGGTCGACTACCAGACCCGGCTGATGCCGGTGATTTTCGAGAACGAATTGGTCATCGCCAATGCCGTGCGGCTGGCGCGCATGGCCGGGATCATGCAGGTGCCCGTGTGGGCCACCGAGCAGAACCCAGACAAGCTCGGCCCCAACGTCCCGCCGCTGCAGGCCGTGATTGAAGCCGCCGCAGGGCGCACGCTGGCCAAGATGCATTTCAGCGCCGTCGCCGACGGCCTGGGTGAATGGCTGCGCCCGCCGGTGCGCAAACCTACTCAAGGTGGCAATGCGCGCAGCCTGCCCAAACATTTGCAGAAAGCCGCGCCCGAGGAAGAAGAGGGAAGAGGCATGATCGTCATCGCCGGCTGCGAAGCCCACGTCTGCCTGATGCAGACCGCGCTCGACCTGCTCGAAGAAGAGTTCGATGTCTGGGTCGTGACGGACGCCTGCAGCTCACGCACAGAGCGCAACCGCGATGCCGCGTTTGACCGGCTGGCCGGTGCCGGGGCTGAACTGGTGACCACCGAAATGGTGGCGTTTGAGTGGCTGGGGACGGCCGAGCATCCGGCGTTCAAGGATGTTCAGGGCCTGATCAAATAGGGAGAGATTCATGAGCTGTTTGCCACGATGGTTTCTTGTATGCGCCGTTGCTGGTTTGGCATGCATGGCCGCAGGTTGTGCCGTCAGCCAGACCACCTGCGACCCACGCGCGGCGGCGTCTGCCCCGGCCAGCAGGGACTGCCGCTACAGCAACATGCCGAACCCGGACATGAAACCCAGCCAGAGCAGCTGGAAAATCTGGAGCCGCTTTTTCACGGCGAACAAGCAGGGCACGGTACCAGTCGACCCCATTCCCGTGCGAGGGCTCGGCAAGAAGGATCTGGCGGCGCTTGATCCTGCAGCCAACCACATCGTGCGACTGGGTCATTCGTCGCACCTGCTCAAGCTGCGCGGCAAGTACTGGCTGATTGACCCGGTGTTCAGTGAAAGGGTTTCGCCGGTGCAGTGGTTCGGTCCGAAAAGGTTTCATCCGACGCCGCTTCCGCTGACCGAATTGCCAGACATCGAAGGCCTGATTCTTTCGCACGACCACTACGACCACCTCGATACCGCCACCATTGAGTACCTGCTCGGCAAGGTGCAGCGCTACTTTGTGCCCTTGGGTGTCGGCAAGCGGCTGCAGGGCATGGGTGTGGCATCTGAACGCATTGAAGAGTTTGACTGGTGGCAAAAAGGCAAATTCGGCGATGTTGAGCTGACCGCCGCACCGTCGCAGCATTTCTCGGGCCGTACGCTGTCTGACCGCAACAGCACGTTGTGGGCTTCGTGGGTGATACAGAGCGGGGCAGAGCGCATTTATTACAGCGGCGATTCGGGCTACTTCCCCGGCTTCAAGCAGATCGGCGAGCGCCTGGGCGGCTTTGACATCGCCTTGATGGAAAACGGGGCCTATGACGACTACTGGCCAGCGGTGCACATGACGCCCGAAGAAACCGTCCAGGCCTTCAAGGACCTGCGCGGCAAGCTGCTTTACCTGGTGCACAACAGCACCTTTGACCTCGCCTTCCACACCTGGCGCGACCCGCTGGACCGGGCGGCTGCGCTGGCCGAAAAAGACCGTATTCCGCTGGCGACACCCGAGATAGGTGAGGTGCTGACCCTGGGCCAGCCGAGAAACAACGTGTTGTGGTGGAAGGCGCTGCGCTAACAGATCGGGCTAGGGACGGTCTGGGAACCCATAGAGACCTCAACGCGTGGTGTGGGTGCAGTCAGAATGCTTTCAGGGTTCAGAATGCCAATTTTTAACGTGTACGTTAAATTTTTGCCGTATACGTTAAAAAAGTTCGCTTGAACCGTCTGGCAGCGCCTGAAACTGCGTTTGACGTCCCGAAAAACCACAAAAAATGCCATTTTTAAGGCATTAAACAGGCTGCAAGCCAATAAATACGAGCGTGAGCAGCTATAAATAATATAGCAAATTGATGGGCCGTCCACATAAATAGGAGGCCGCGTCAGCCTCCTGAAAGCCCGTTATCCATAATTATGAATTCAGATTGCAGACCGTGCAGCGAGCACGCCACTGCGTCCAAACTCGCTCTGGCCGGGTTATCGTCAAGGTGAGAGTCAGAACAAAACTGGAAACAGGAGACAAAAGACATGACAAGCTACGAAGATTTCTATCGCCAGTCGGTTGACCAGCCCGAGGCCTTCTGGACAGAACAGGCCAGACTCATCGACTGGCACAAGCCCTTTAACCGCGTCTGCAACTATGACAAGCCTCCATTTGCCCACTGGTTTGAGGGTGGGCAAACCAACCTGTGCCACAACGCGGTGGATCGCCACCTTGCCACACGCGGTGACCAGGCTGCGCTGATCTATGTCTCAAGCGAAACCGGCATTGAAAAAACCTACACCTTCAAGGAGCTGCACCTCGAAGTGCAGCGCATGGCTGCCAGCCTGCTGGCCATGGGTGTGGTCAAGGGCGACCGCGTTTTGATTTACATGCCCATGATTGCCGAGGCCGCGTTTGCCATGCTGGCCTGCGCGCGCATCGGGGCCATCCACTGCGTGGTATTTGGCGGCTTTGCCAGCGGCTCACTCGCTTCGCGTATCGACGACGCCACGCCGCGCGTCATCATCAGCGCCGACGCGGGCTCGCGCGGCGGCAAGGTGGTAGCGTACAAGCCGCTGCTCGATGAGGCGATACGCCTTGCCCAACACAAACCCGACACCGTGTTGCTGGTTGACCGGGGGCTCGCAGCTATGGAACTCGTCAAGGGCCGTGACCTGCTCTGGAGCAACCTGCGCGCCAAGTACATGGCCGCGCAGGTGCACTGCGTGTGGCTTGATTCAACCGACATCAGCTACACCATCTACACCAGCGGCACTACCGGCAAACCCAAGGGCGTGCAGCGCGACACGGGTGGTTACGCCGTCGCGCTGGCCGCCAGCATGAAGCACATCTTCGACGGCCGGCCGGGTGAAACCTACTTCTCAACCAGTGACATCGGCTGGGTCGTGGGCCACAGCTACATCGTCTACGGCCCGCTGATTGCGGGCATGGCGACCATCATGTACGAAGGCCTGCCGACGCAGGGCATGGACAA
>JAZKHN010000324.1:0-2162 GCA_040385325.1 Pseudomonadota bacterium | reverse complement strand
ACAAACTCCTGCGGCTCGACCAGCAACAGGCGCTGGTCGGTGGAGATGTTGATGGCCTTGGCGGTTTCAATCACACGGGCCACGTCGGCCTGGGTGACTTCTTTGTCCTTGACGGCCACCATGCCGCTGGAGTTGATGCCGCGTATGTGGCTGCCGGTAATTCCGGTGTAGACACGCGCAATCTTGCAGTCGGCCATCAACTCGGCCTCTTTCAGCGCCTGCTGGATGCTCTGCACGGTGGCATCGATATTGACCACGACCCCGCGTTTGAGCCCGTTGCTGGCAGCGATGCCCAGGCCCGCGAGCTTGAGCTCACCGCCAGGCAGGACTTCCGCCACCACGGCCATGACCTTGCTGGTACCAATGTCCAGACCCACCACGAGATCTTTGTATTCTTTGGCCATATCGTTACCTTTTGACTTTCTTGTCCTCTTTGTCACCCGGGTTGACAGTGGTGACCCCTCTTAACCGGATGGCGTAACCGTTGCCGTAGCGCAGGTCTGCTGATTCGAAATCCTTGCCGTATTTGGCGGAGACCTGGGTGAAGGTCGAAATGAAGCGTTGCGCGCGCGCCTGGATGTCATCGAGCGACCCGTGGCCCAACTCAAGTGCCGCGCCGGTATCAAGCCGCGCGCGCCAGCTGCCCTGCCCGGTGAGCTCAAGACGCGTCACTGCGGTGTCCAGCTTGTCGAACAGCGGCGACAACATCTGGTAGGCCTGCAGCACCAGGCCCGACTGGCCTTGCGGGCCGGCCAGCTCGGGCAGCTCTTCTGCCTCGACCTCACCCTGGTTGGCTTCAAACACCTCACCAAAACTGTTGACCAGGCGCGATTCACCTTCAGGACCCCAATACGCAATCGGCTGGTGCTCCTGCAGCACCACCTTGAGCCGGTTCGGGAACTGGCGTTTGACCACGGCCTTGCGTACCCAGGGCACCGACTCGAACACGGCCCGTGTGCGGCCCAGGTCCACCGTGAAAAAATTCCCGGCCAGACGGGGTGCAACATTGGCGCGCAGCGTCACCGCGTTGTTGTGCGACAGATCACCCTGTACGCTGATGGCGCCCAGGTTGAACAACGGCTGTCTCATCAGCCAGGCCACAGCTACCGCCAGCACCATGAGCACAAACGCCAGGATGAACAAGGCCGACAGGCCGTTCATGAACCTGACATCGGCCGGTATCTGGAGCGGCTGAGGCGTTCTACGGTTCAAGCGGCGCCCTCCCGTTTGTAGTCAAGCGCGGCGGTCTTCAGCAATTCAACGCAAAGGTCTTCATACGACAGGCCTGCCGCACGCGCCGACATGGGCACCAGCGAATGCCCGGTCATGCCCGGCGAAGTGTTGATCTCCAGCAGGTATGGTTTGCGCGTGTCCCTGTCGATCATGACGTCGGCCCGCGCCCAACCACGGCAGTTGAGCGTGCGGTAGGCCCTCACGACGATGTCCTGGATGGCGGATTCTTCGACCTCTGGCAATCCACAGGGCACGATGTATTGCGTGGTATCGGTGAAGTATTTGTTCTGATAGTCGTAATTGCCTTCAGGCGCGACGATGCGAATGACAGGCAATGCCCTTGCGTCAGGCCCGCTGCCGAGCACCGGGCAGGTCACCTCGTCGCCCGACACAAACTGCTCGCACAGGATGTCGGCATCCAGCTTTGCGGCCTGCTCAACGGCTGCGGCCATGTCTTGCGCGTTCACCACTTTGGTCAGGCCTATGGACGAACCTTCGCGTGCGGGCTTCACGATGAGCGGAAGGCCAAGCGCGGAAGGCACCGCGTCAATGTCTGCCCTGCCGTACGCCCCGCGACGCAACAGCACGTACTTCGGCGTGGGCAGGCCTTCAGCCAGCAGCAGACGTTTCGTCATGACCTTGTCGATGGCCATGCTGGACGCCATCACACCAGAGCCAGTGTAAGGAATACCCAGAAGCTCAAGCGCACCCTGAACAGTGCCGTCTTCACCAAAGCGTCCATGCAATGCGATGAAACAGCGGTCAAAGCCGTCTTTTTTCAGTTCGCCCAGGTCACGTTCTGCCGGATCGAAGGCGTGCGCATCCACACCGCGCGACTTGAGCGCCTGCAATACGCCGCTGCCCGACATCAGCGAGATCTCGCGCTCTGCAGACATGCCGCCCATCAACACGGCAACCTTACCGAATAT
>JAZKHN010000323.1:0-2531 GCA_040385325.1 Pseudomonadota bacterium | reverse complement strand
ATCACCGCCTGGGAAATGCTGTTCGACCGCCTCGCGATTCCCAAAGGTGACGGCGCCGCGGGCAAGAAGCTGCTCATCATCGGCGCGTCCGGCGGTGTCGGCTCCATCATGACGCAGCTGGCAAAGCAGCTGACGGCGCTCACCGTCATCGGTACCGCCTCACGCCCCGAGACCCAGGCCTGGGTGAAAGAGCTGGGTGCCGATCACGTCATCGATCACAGCAAACCGATTGCCGAAGAGCTCAAGGCCATAGGCATCCCGGCGGTGGACTATGTCGTCAGCCTGACGCAAACCGAATCGCACATCCAGCAAATCGTGGAAGCGCTGGCCCCACAGGGCAAATTCGGCCTGATTGACGATCCGCAAAACATCAACATCAGCCTCTTCAAGCGCAAGTCGCTGTCGGTCCACTGGGAGCTGATGTTCACGCGCCCGGTGTTCGGTACGGCGGACCTGGTCGAGCAGCACAAGCTGCTGGAGGAAATGGCCAAACTGGTCGACAGCGGCCGCATCCGCACCACGGTGACGGAGAAGTTCGGCAGCATCAACGCCGCCAATCTCCGCAAGGCACACGCGCTGCTCGAATCGGGCAAGGCGCGTGGCAAGGTTGTGCTGGAAGGCTGGGCCTGATCAGTTTTTACCATTTTCAGCATATGCCTCGGCATATGCTGAAAATGGTAGCCTGCAAAGCCGTTTTAAGGGGCCAAAATGCCTAAAAAGGGCCATTTTCAGGCACAAATATGGCTGCAGACCAATGGATACGTGCGTAAGCAGCTATTAAAAATATAGCAAAACCGGCTTCGCGTACCAGCTGGCCAATCAAACGAGAGCAGTGCCCTCACACCTTTTTCGGCCCATCCACCACCTCTGCAGCCGACCGGAAGGCCTCCACCGCGGTCGGCACACCGCAGTAAACGCTCGCATGCAGCAGCACCTCCTGGATTTCTTCAGGCGTGGCGCCGTTGTTCAGGGCGCCGCGCACATGGCCCTTGAGCTCATGCTGCTTGCCCATGGACGTCAGCAGGGCGACGGTGATCAGGCTGCGGGTTTTCAGGTCCAGCCCCGGCCGCTGCCAGACATCGCCCCACGCGTTGCGGGTAATGTAGTGCTGCATCGGGAGCGTGAACGGGGTGGCGTTGGCAAAGGCGTTGGCAACAAAGTCTTCGCCCATCACCTGTTTGCGGGTCGCCAGGCCAGCGTCGAAGTCCTTGTCAGCCTTGTCGGTTTTTTTGTTTGCGTCGGTCACGGCGTACTCCAGAAAAATCCTGAGGATAGTTCAAATCAAAAAAACAAAACGCCCGCCGCGATCAGGCCGGGCGGGCGTTTTTGAGAAGCTTGCCGGGCACATAGCGCACCCCGGCGGCCAGATCAACCTGCGTAAGACTGCGCCAGGCTGGACAGCATGGCCAGCAGGCCGGTGCCGCAGATGGCGGCACCTACCGCCGATTTGATGGGTCTTTTCACGCGACTCATTTGATGTCGTAGCGGTCAAGGTTCATGACCTTGGTCCACGCCTTCAAAAAGTCGCGCACAAACACTTCGTTCGAATCATTGCTGGCATAGACCTCGGCCAGCGCGCGCAGCTGCGAGTTGGAGCCGAAGACCAGGTCAGCTACCGTGCCGGTGAGCTTGAGCTCATTGGTTTTGCGGTCGCGGCCTTCCAGCACAAACTCGGCATCAGCGGACTTCTGCCATTTAGTGTTCATGTCGAGCAGGTTGACGAAGAAGTCATTGGTCAACTCATCTTCCCGTTTGGTGAAGACGCCGTGTTTGGCCGCGCCCACATTGGCGCCCAGGGAGCGCAGGCCGCCGACCAGCACCGTCATCTCAGGTGCTGTCAGGGTCAAAAGGTTGGCCCTGTCGACCAGCAACTCGGCGACCGCAGCTTCATGCCCCTTGCGGACATAGTTGCGGAAGCCGTCAGCCACAGGCTCCATCACGGCAAACGACTCCACATCGGTCTGAGCCTGCGAGGCGTCGGTGCGGCCCGGTGCGAAGGGAACGCTCACCTTGTGACCGGCCTTTTTTGCCGCCGCTTCCACTGCAGCGGTGCCGCCCAGCACAATCAGGTCGGCCAGCGAAACCTTCTTGCCGCCGGCTTGCGCCGCGTTGAACTCTTTCTGCACGGCTTCAAGCGTTACCAGCACCTTGGCCAGTTCAGCAGGCTGGTTGACTTCCCAGTCCTTCTGCGGGGCCAGGCGAATGCGTGCACCGTTGGCGCCGCCGCGCTTGTCGCTGCCACGGAAAGTCGAGGCCGAGGCCCAGGCCGTCGTGACCAGTTGCGAGGTCGTGAGGCCCGACGCGAGGATCTTCGCCTTCAGTGCGGTCACGTCCTTTTCGTCCACCAGCGGGTGATCAACAGCGGGAATAGGGTCTTGCCAGATCAGCTCTTCCTTCGGCACCAGCGGGCCGAGGTAGCGGGCAATCGGCCCCATGTCACGGTGCGTCAGCTTGAACCAGGCGCGTGCAAACGCGTCGGCAAACTCCTGCGGGTTGGCCATGAAGCGGCGCGAGATTTTTTCATAGGCCGG
>JAZKHN010000322.1:0-11027 GCA_040385325.1 Pseudomonadota bacterium | reverse complement strand
GCAACGATTTTTTCAAGAACGTCAGGGCGGATGGCTTTGACCATGTCGGTGCCGATGTAGCCCGGGCTCACGGTGTTGACCGTCACGCCCTTGGCAGCCACTTCCTGAGCCAGCGCCATGGTGAAGCCGTGCAGGCCAGCCTTGGCAGTGGAGTAATTGACCTGGCCGAACTGGCCCTTCTGGCCATTGACAGACGAGATGTTGATGATGCGTCCGTAGCCGCCTTCGATCATGCCTTCGATGACCTGCTTGGTCACGTTGAACATGCTGTTGAGGTTGGTGGAGATGACTGCATCCCAATCGGCCTTGCTCATCTTGCGAAACTGTCCGTCACGCGTGATGCCGGCATTGTTCACCAGCACACTGACAGGTCCGTGCTCGGCCTTGACCTTGGCAAAGGCCTCGACGGTGGAATCCCAGTCGCCGACGTTGCCGACGGACGCGTAGAAGGTGTAGCCGAGTGCTTTCTGCTCATCAATCCATTTGGTGAAGTCGCGTGTGGGTCCGCAACCGGCCACAACGGTAAAACCGTCTTTGGCGAGTCGCTGGCAAATGGCGGTACCGATGCCGCCCATGCCACCGGTGACGTAAGCTACTTTTTTTGACATGTGTGTGCTCCTTGATGTGCTTATGTCGATGCGAATTTCAGTGTTTACAACGCTATGGTTTCAATAGCCCGTAACGCCCGAATTAACGACGCTACAGCATTGTTGTAACCGATATTCAGCGTTCGATAGTCAGGGCAACCCCCATGCCGCCGCCGATACACAGGCTGGCAATGCCTTTTTTTGCATCGCGCCGCGCCATCTCGTGCAGCAGCGTCACCAGGATGCGGCAGCCGGATGCACCAATAGGGTGACCGATGGCAATCGCACCGCCGTTGACGTTGACCTTGCTGGTGTCCCAGCCCATTTGCTGGTTGACTGCGCAGGCCTGTGCGGCGAAGGCTTCGTTGATTTCGAGCAGGTCGAGGTCCTGCGCCTTCCAGCCTGCGCGCTGCAGTGCTTTGGTTGATGCAGGGACCGGGCCCATGCCCATGTAGGCCGGGTCGAGGCCGGTGGTGGCGTAGCTGGCAATGCGGCCCATGGGCTTGAGGCCCAGCTCGGCCGCCTTTTTGGCCGTCATCACCATCACGGCTGCTGCACCGTCATTGATGCCGGACGCATTGCCCGCCGTCACGCCGCCAGCCTTGTCGAAGGCCGGGCGCAGGCCGGCCAGGCCTTCTGCAGTGCTCTTGCGGTTGATGAATTCGTCAGCCGCAAACACGATGGGATCACCCTTTTTCTGGGCAATCGAAAACGGCACGATTTCGTCCTTGAACTTGCCGGCGTCCTGCGCGGTGGCCGCCTTGGTCTGGCTGGCCAGCGCCAGCGCATCCTGCATTTCGCGGTTGATGTCGTATTTTTTGGCGACGTTTTCTGCCGTGATGCCCATGTGGTACTGGTTGTAAACGTCCCACAGGCCGTCAACAATCATCGAATCAATCATCTTCCAGTCGCCCATGCGCTGGCCATCGCGCGACCCGTTCAGCACGTGAGGCGCCAGGCTCATGTTTTCCTGTCCGCCGGCGATCACGATTTCGCTGTCGCCGTAGGCCACGGCCTGCGCGGCGAGCATGACGGACTTCAGCCCGGAGCCGCAAACAGCATTGATGGTGAGGCCAGGGATACCGTTGGGGAAACCCGCCTTGATGACAGTCTGGCGCGCCGGGTTCTGGCCCACGCCTGCAGCCAGCACCTGGCCCATGATGACTTCACCGATCAGGTCGGCAGAGATACCAGAGCGCTCCAGCACGGCGCGGGCAACCGCAGCGCCCAGTTCGGTCGCAGGTGTTTTGGCCAGTGAGCCGCCAAATTTGCCGACTGCCGTGCGGGCGGCTGAAACGATAACGATGTCTTCCATGATGTCTTCCCTTTAATGAAACTGAAATTTGAGTGCGTGAGGGCTCAGGCCTTGGCCTTGACGTAGCGGCCAGGCGCGGCCTCTATCGCCTGGTATTTTTTATTGCCGTAGGTTTTGGGGGCAGCAATCTGCTTGCCTGAATGGCCCTTGAGCCAGTCCGACCAGTCCGTCCACCAGCTGCCGGGGTGCTCTGTCGCGGTCTTGAGCCATTCGGTTTGCGCCACCGGAAATTTGTTGGCCGGCAGTTTGTCGTTGGTCCAGTAACTGCGTTTTTTCTTGGCGGGTGGGTTGATGACACCGGCAATGTGGCCCGACGCGCCCATCACAAAGCGCTTCTTGCCCGGTAGATGCTGGGTAGAGGCGTAGGCACCGCCAATTGGCACGATGTGGTCTTCACGTGAGCCGTACACATAGACGGGAATATCAACCTTGCCGAGGTCAACCTTCTGGCCACAGACAACAGTCTTGCCGCGCTTGACGAGGTTGTTTTCAAAATAGGTGTTGCGCAGGTACCAGGCGTAAAACGGGCCTGGCAGGTTGGTGGAATCGCTGTTCCAGTACAGCAGGTCAAACGGCGGCGGTGTTTCACCCTTGAGATAGTTGCCGACGACGTAATTCCATACCAGGTCGTTGGGCCGCAAAAAGCTGAAGGTCGATGCCAGGTCCTGGCCCTTGAGCAGGCCGCCCTTGCCCATTTCCGACTCACGCTGGCTGACGGTGCTTTCGTCGATAAAGATATCCAGAATGCCGGTATCGGTGAAGTCCAGAAAAGACGTGAGAAGCGTTGCACTGGCAGCCGGTTTTTGCCCTTTGGCGGCAAGCACGGCCAGTGCGGTGGCCAGGATGGTGCCGCCTACACAAAAGCCCAGGGTGTTGATGGTTTTGGCGCCGGAGATTTCCTGCACGACTGAAATGGCTTTCATGGCCGCGTGCTCGATGTAGTCGTCCCAGGTTTTGCCCGTCATCGACGCGTCCGGGTTGCGCCAGCTCACGACAAAAGTGCGGTGGCCCTGGCTGACGGCATAACGAATCAGGGAATTCTCGGGCTGCAAATCAAGGATGTAAAACTTGTTGATGCAAGGCGGAACCAGCAGGAAGGGCTTTTCATACACCTTCGCTGTCAGGGGCTTGTACTCAAGCAACTGGAAGAACTCGTTTTCAAACACCACAGCGCCTTCGGTGGTCGCCACGTTTTTGCCGACCTCAAAGACGCTCTCATCCGTCATGGACACGTGGCCCTGCTTGATGTCATGCAGCAGGTTCGCGATGCCCCGGGCAATACTCTCGCCCTGGGTTTCAACGGCCTTCTTTTGCGCTTCGGCATTGAGCGTCAGGAAGTTGCTGGGTGCCGAGGCCGCCATCCACTGCTCGACCGCAAAACGCACACGTGCTTTTGTTTTTTCATCGCCCTGCACCGCGTCTGCCAGGCCCATGAGCGTTCGGGCGTTGAGCAGATAGGTGGCTGCAGAAAATTTGGAAACCGGGTTTTCGTTCCAGGCCTCGGCTGAAAACCGGCGGTCAGACGCCGGCGGAATGACACTGCCTGCCTGCACGCTCTGGTTCCAGAGGGTGGACGCTTCCTCGATATAGGTCTGCTGGATCTTCTGCAGCTGTGCGGGGTCAAAGGTGACTTGAGGCTGCGATGGTTGAATCGATTTGAAGGCCGACAAATCCATTTGCGGAAAGCCTGCCGGAGCCCCAGCCGCGCCATAAGCACTGGCACCGCCGAACGAACTCATGGCCTGCTGCAAGCCCTTTGTGAAGGTCTCTTGCATCTGTTGGGCAGCCTGGGCCCAGTTTGCGTCAGAATTCATCATGTCTCCGGGAAATCCTGGGGCGCTGGACCCCTGGCAAATATGCACACTGATTTGTACGTTGATTCTAAAGTCGGCAAGGGCACTTTATGTATTTAGTTGTCATTGCGTGGCTGTACGTAGTCCTGATGATGAGCGTGGCAGAAGCCACCAACACCACCGGCACACTCCTCGGTGCCATCATCACCTTTTTTCTGTATGGTTTGGGGCCTGTCGCGCTAGTGGTTTACCTCATGGGCGCGCCGGCGCGCAGCAGGGCCATCAAAAAACGCAATGCCGAAGAACATGCGAGGCAAGCAGCCAAAGCTCGGCCTGCGCCACAAGCAAGTCCGGAGGTGCCAGCCGAGAAGCCCTGAAGCTATCGCCTTGGGGCTTTGGCGCCTTCCCCGTAGTACTGCACACACAAATCCCGAGCGAGTTGGACGAGTGCCCGGCTAAGCCGTGTCGCAGGCCTGGCTTTCGGCACTGCGATGCACAGCCTGTTGCGGATGACGGGCGAATAGATTTCGGCCATGTGGGGTGGTGTCTTGTGTGTCCACTCACGGATGGCACTGGCAGGCAGAACGGTGGCAGCCACACCCCTGGCCACCAGCGACAGCACCGTCTTGATCGAGTCAACCTCCGCCACTACCTTCAGCAGATGGCCGCGCGGGGCGGCTTCGCTCTCAAGGAGTTGCCGCAGCGAGTTGGGCTTGCTCGGCAAAACCAGCGGCAAGGCGGCCACCCCGGCCAGCCGTATGCGCGCCGGCAAAGGTGTGGAGGCCATGAGCACCAGCGACTCGCGGGCCACGGTTTCAATGTTGAGCAGGGGCGATGCGGGTGGGTCGAACAGCACGGCCACATCAAGCCGCCCTGCAACCAGCCATTCACGCAGGCGAATGCTCAGTCCTTCTTCCACGCTGATCGCCGCATCAGGAAATTCGGCACGAAAACGTTCGACAAGGTCGGCTGTCAGCGCATGCGCCACGCGCGGCGGAAGGCCTATGGTGATGCGGCCGCTGGGCGTAAGCTGGCGTTCACGCATATCGGCCCGCGCACGCTCGGCCAACTCAAAGATGCCGCGTGCATGCAACAGCAGCGCCAGTCCCGCCTCGGTTGGCTCCACGCCCCTGCCGGTACGGTTGAGCAGGCGTTGGCCGGTTTCGTGCTCAAGCGCAGCCACCTGCTGGCTCAAGGCAGGCTGGGACATGACCAGCGTGGCAGCCGCCTTGCTGAAGCTGCCTGCCTCTGCAACCGCCACAAAATACTCTAGCCTGCGCAAATCGATGATGAACCCTCCAGTGGATTAAAAATATTCTATAGGTATTTCAAATATCTGATATTTGAGAATCCGTTTTTAAACCCTGATGCAAACGGCCAGAATATGCACACACATGAGCGACACACTTCTCACCTTCACCCCTGCACCATCAAAACCGCAGTCCAGCCTTCCGCCTGGCGCATGTGACAGCCATGTGCATGTTTTCGGCCCCGCCTCGCGCTTCCCATTTGCGCCGGGACGCAACTTCACTCCCGCCGATGCACCGAAAGAAAAACTGTTCGCACTGCATGAATACCTGGGCATTTCGCGCTGCGTGATCGTACAGTCAGCCCTCCATGGCTTTGACAATTCGGCGGCTGAAGACGCCATTGCCGCAGGCAGCGGCCATTACCTGGGTGTGGCCCTCGTGCCGCACGACGTGCCTGACAAAGAGCTCCAACGACTGAAGACGGCCGGCTTTCGCGGCGTGCGATTCAACTTCATGCCGCATCTGGGTGAAGGCGCCACACCGCCGCAGGTCATTGCGCTGACGCATCGCCTCGCACCGCTTGGCATGCATCTGCAGGTTCATTTTGCGAGCAGCCTGATCCATGAGCTGGTGCCAATCCTGAAGACCTCGGCAGTGCCGGTGGTTATCGACCACATGGGCCGCGTTGATGCGACGTTGGGACCCGATCATGCCGACTTTCGCGCACTGCGCAGCTTGATGGAAGACCCGCTGTTTTACGTGAAGGTCAGTGGTGCAGACCGGATTGATGCCACGCCGCCTTACAAGCTGGGGGCTGCCCTTGCACGGCAGCTGGTCGAATCATTTCCCGACCGCTGCTTCTGGGGCACTGACTGGCCACACCCCAACCACACCCACATCCCCGACGACGGCATGCTGGTGGACGCTCTCCAGCGCATCGCCCCTACTCCCGAACTGCTGCACCAGCTACTGGTCAACAACCCGCAACGCTTTTACGGGTTTGACACATGAACGGCCGCCTTCAGGGAAAAGTGGTTCTGGTGACTGGTGCTGGCTCTGTCGGCCCGGGTTGGGGCAACGGCCGGGCCATTGCCGTTCGGTTTGCCGAAGAAGGGGCAAAAGTCTTTGCAGTCGACCGTGATGCGGACCGCATGCTTGAGACCATCAAACTTGTGAAAGAAGCAGGGGGCGAGATTGAAGCCGCCACTTGCGATGTAACACAGTCAGCTTCCATTGCATCTGTTGTCGAAACGTGCATCCAACGTTTTGGCCGCATCGACATTCTCATCAACAACGTAGGCGGCTCCGCAGCCGGCGGCCCGGTTGAGATGACAGAAGAGGTGTGGGACGCGCAGATAGACCACAACCTCAAAAGCGTATTCCTCACCTGCAAGCATGTGCTGCCCCTGATGGAAAAGCAGGGGTCTGGCGCCATCGTCAACATCTCGTCCACCTCCGGCCTTCGCTGGACGGGTTCTGCACAAGTGGCCTACGCATCGACAAAGGCCGGCGTGATCCAGTTCTCGCGCGTGACAGCTGTGCAGTACGCCAAGGCAGGCATACGCATCAACACCGTGGTGCCAGGCCAGCTCTACACGCCCATGGTCGATGTGCGGCTGGCCAAGCAGCGTACGGGCGGCGATGTCACGACCTTGCTGCAACAACGACAGTCTCGCATTCCCCTGCCCTTCATGGGCGACGGCCGCGACACCGCCAATGCAGCGCTTTTTCTTGCTTCAGATGAAGCCCGGTTCATCACCGGTACCGAGCTTGTCGTCGATGGCGGCATGTCGGTCAGATGTGACTGATTTAACTCAAGTAAAAACCCAAGGAGACACCATGACCACACGACACCCCACCACGCGCAGGAAGGCACTGACTTTTATAGCCGCTGCCGCCATAGCCCTATCGGGTGGCTTCAGCCTGCCCGCCTTTGCACAGCAAAAGGTGACCCGACTGGTCGTCGCCTTCCCGCCAGGCGGACCGGTGGACTTTGTCGCCCGAACCATCAGCGAACAGCTGGGCAAGGAACTCAACTCACAGGTCATCGTGGAAAACAAGGCCGGCGCCAACGGTGCCATTGCAGCGGAATACGTATCGCGTGCGACACCGGACGGCAGCACACTGTGGCTGACCAGTGTGGGCGCAGTCGCCATCAACCCGCCGCTCTATGAAAAGCTGCCCTACGACCCGGTCAAGGACCTCACACCCATCTCGCTGGTCGTCAACAATGTCGAGTTGCTTGTTGTTCATCCCACCAACCCGGCCAATACCGGGGCCGAGTTTGTCGCCAACGCCAAAAAGCGCAAGGAAGGCATCACCATGGCATCGTCGGGTACAGGCAGCGTGCCGCACCTGGCAATGGAGCTGCTGGCCGATGTCAGCAAGGCCAAACTGGTCCACGTACCTTACAAGGGTGCCGCACCCGCGATCACCGATGTGATGGCGGGCCACGTTGATGGTTTTTTTGGTGACATTCCCGGTCTGATCGGTTTTATCAAATCCGGCAAACTCAAGCCTATCGGTATCGCCTCGCCCAAGCGCCATCCGTTGCTGCCCGACGTGAAGACATTCAAGGAAATGGGATTGCCCGGCGTCGATTCGGACAACTGGTACGCACTCTTCTCTTCAAAGGGTACACCGACGGCTGAACTGGCTCGGGTCAACCTTGCCGTGCAGCGCACGCTGGCAACCGAAAGTGTTCGTGCCAAGCTAATGGCATCAGGTGCCGAACCTGCAGGCTCCACGCCAGACGCACTGGCCACCTTGATGAAAAACGACACCGCTAAATGGGGCAAGGTGATTCGCGACAAGAAGATCAAACCCGAGTAAGCCGCGCCATGACTCTTGCGAGAATTACGCCCGTCGAGCCGGGCAGCCGCCCGGAACTGGCGGTCATTGAAGCAGGCATCATGGCCGAGCGGGGCCGTGTCTCCCTGCTCTATCAGGTGCTGCTCAACAGCCCGCCGCTGGCGCAAGGCTGGGAGCAGTTGCTGACCGTCGTGCGCAACCGCAGCAGTGTGCCTGCAGATCTGCGAGAGATGGTCATCCTGCGGGTCGCAGTACTCAACCGCGCGCCCTACGAATTTGATGCGCACGTGCCCCATGCACTCAAGGCCGGCATGGCGCAGGACAGCATTGATGCCCTGCGCAATCCACACGCGTCGCAGGACGAAAAATCATTTCCACGGAAAGAGCGTGACGTGCTTGCATTGACAGACACCATGACACGCGACATTGATGTGCCCGATGCTGTTTTTAATGCAGCGAAGGCGCATTTCAGCGATCAGCAGATGACAGACCTTGTGGCAACAGTAGCCGCTTACAACATGGTGTCTCGCTTCCTCACTGCATTCAGGATAGGCCACTGACATGGGTGTTTCCACCGTAAGCACCGATGCACTGCTGATCCAGGCCAATACTTCAAACACATCAATCGTGCCTCTGTTGATGCAGCGCCTTGAAAAGGCGTCGCCCGGCCCATCAGTCAGGATTCATGCCGCTTTTTCGGAGATCCAGAAGCAGTTTTACGCATACCTTTACTTCGACAAACGCCGGCCTTGCACTGTTGATGAGGTGGCTTCCCTGCAATCGTCACTGCAAAAAGGGTTTCCCCAACTGGAAAACCTGCGCGTCTCAAGGCTGGAGCAGGTGTTTGCCATTGATGGCGCATCAAAAAGCTCTGCATCCATCTTCCATTACGCCGTCGAGATGGATCCCGAATCCGGCTGGATGCCCGAGCTGTCGCAGTGGTATGACACGGAGCACATGCCCGGCCTGGCCAGAGTGCCGGGCTGCATACGCGCCAGCCGCTTCCTGAACCATGACCACGGCCCGCTGTCTTTAGCATGCTACGACCTGGTAACAAAAGAGACACTGGGCTCAGAACCCTGGCTGGCAGTGCGGGGAACACCGTGGAGTGACCGGATGCGACCGAAGTTTACGAACACGATCCGGACCATGTTCAGGACTTTTCCCGCGCCCTAGCTTGTGTCGCCCCGGCAAGAGTTCAACCCAGAATCATCAAGCCAATCTGCAACAGAAGTATCAGCACCAGCGCGGACAGGTCAATACCGCCAATTGAGGGCACGATGCGCCTAAGGGGTGCCAGCAGTGGCTCGGTAAGGCGGCCCAACAGAGCATAGGCAGGTGAGCCCGGTTGGACCCACGACAGGATGGCAAAGCCTATGACAAGGATCATCATGGTCTGCAGCGCCACGCGTACCAGCATCTTCAGCGCAAACACCAGCAGGCTGAACAGCGCAGAAATACCCAGGTCAGGCGACCAGTGGGTCACACCCAGCAGCACACCGAAAAGCAGGCTCCAGAGCAGCGCGTAGGCAAGCGCAAGCACCACCGCTGCAATCAGGCTGGCCCAGTCGATTTGTGACTTGCCGACACTGGCAGGCAGTGTGCGGCGCAATGGTTTGACGAGCCAGTCACTGATGGCCATGACAAAAATGCCGGGCTGACCGCGCATATTGACACGCGTCCAGTTCATCCAGGCACGCAATAAGGCTGCGCCTATCAAGAGAAAAAAAATCGTTTCAAGCAGGAAAGCAAGGATGCGAATCAACATGACGTATCAATATCCAGAAAATCAACGACGCGGCTTCTTGCCCTGCTTGCGGCCGGCTTTGCCGGAAGCTTTTTTGACTGCCGCCTTCAAGGCCTGAATGGGCGACGGCAATGAACGGCTGGAACCCTTTTCACTTCGGCTGGATGAACTAGAAGCACCACCGCCACGTCCGCCTGTACGCGATTCAGAGCGCGAGTCAGAACGCGACTCTGATCTTTTCGGCGCGCCCCGCGATGCGCCACGCTCCTTGGCGGGCAATTCGGTCGCATGGCCACCGGCTTTGTCTTTCATCGCACGGCCCAGCAACTCTTCGCCTTCATTGATCAGGCGGAAGTCGATCTTGCGGCCATCAAGATCCACACGGCTGACCTGCACGCGTACACGCGTACCGATGGCGTATCGGATACCCGTGCGCTCGCCGCGCAGTTCCTGACGAGCTTCGTCAAAACGGAAGTACTCACCGCCGAGCTCGGTGATGTGCAGCAACCCTTCGACATACATGGCGTCCAGCGTGACAAAGATGCCGAAGCCCGTGGCAGCGGTAACCACACCGCCGAACTCCTCACCGAGATGCTCACGCATGTATTTGCATTTGAGCCAGGCTTCAACATCGCGGCTGGCTTCGTCGGCGCGGCGCTCATTGGCGCTGCAATGCAGGCCGGCAGCTTGCCAGGCCAGCTCATCAGCGCTGATTTTCTTCGGCTTCTGCTCGGGCTCCTTGACCCGTGAAGCAAGACGTTTTGAAAGCTTGGCCTCTGCCTCACCCGGAGTCGGCAACACCGGCAACTGGTATTTGCTTTTGGTCAGCACGGCCTTGATGACGCGGTGCACCAGCAGGTCGGGGTAACGACGGATGGGGCTGGTGAAGTGCGTGTAGGCCTCGTAGGCCAGGCCGAAGTGACCGCTGTTGATGGGCGTGTAGATCGCCTGTTGCATGGAGCGCAGCAACATGGAGTGGATCTGCATGGCGTCCGGCCTGTCCTTGGTGGCCATGGCGATCTGCTGGAACTCGCCCGGCTTGGGGTCATCCGTGATCGTCATGCCCAGGCCAAGCGCCTTCAGGTAGTTGCGCAGCATGTCCTTCTTCTCGGGCGTCGGGCCTTCGTGCACACGGAACAGGCCCACGTGCTTGCTGTCGGCAATAAAGTCAGCAGAGCAGACGTTGGCGGCCAGCATGGCCTCTTCGATCACACGGTGCGCCACGTTGCGGGTGCGCGGTACGATTTTTTCAATGCGCCCAGCTTCGTCGCAGACGATTTGCGTTTCTGTCGTTTCGAAGTCGACTGCGCCGCGCACGCCGCGCTGTTTGAGCAGCGCCTGGTAGACATCGTGCAGGTCAAGCAGGTGCGGCACCAGCGCCTTGCGCTGAGCGGCCTCGGGGCCACGCGTGTTCGCCAGGATGGCCGCGACTTCCGTATACGTGAAACGCGCATGGCTGAACATGACGGCCGGGTAAAACTGGTAGGCGTGAACCTCACCTTTGGCGTTGACCAGCATGTCGCA
>JAZKHN010000321.1:0-1660 GCA_040385325.1 Pseudomonadota bacterium | reverse complement strand
GGCTGCGCAAAAAGATCTGAAATATCGGAAACGGCCATCGGCAAAAAATTTAGCTGAAGAGGCGCCGCGCCAATACAGAGCCGGCAGACAGATCACGCTCATCCAGCGTGTCATACAGCTGCTCAAGCTCGGAGCCTATGACGTCCATGGCATCAGAGTGAATCACATTGCCGTTGTCGTCAATGATGGCGCCGTCCATCGCAGCGGCCAGCGCAACAGCGGCCTCTCGCATGCGCACGAACGGTTGCTCGGTGCGCATGACCTGCGGCACATCCAGCGAAAGCGTGACTTCACGCAATGCCGTCTGCTCGGGGTCTTCGGCCATCGCGGCCTGGGTGTCGAAGGCCAGGCCCAGCATGGGCGCGTTGCCCTGCTGCGGCGCAGGTAGCACCATGCGGCCGGGGATCACACCCGCGACAAAACCCAGACGCGCGGCGTTCTGCTGCACATAGCCCGGGCTCCAGGCGGTGTGGATGGCACGCAGAGTAAAACTCAGCTGCGCGTCATGCGCGCTGGCGAACTGGTCAAGCTCACGCGCACGCGCGACCTCGTCCAGCATTTCAGGAAACTCGGGCTCGCCGCCAATTGCATCGGCAAAGGCCTGGGCCTTCATCACAAACTCTGAATATTCAATCTGGTTGAGCGCGCCCATGCGGTTGGCCAGTTGCACGCCGCACTGGAAAGCGCTGTAGCGATGGCCTGCGGCAGGAAACTCCCACTCGCCAGTTGTGACACTCAAACCTTCAACGCCAAAGGGCTTGCTGCCGGCGCGTCGGGTGCTCGGCATCGCGGCAAGAGCTGCCTCGCCAGAGACCACCGAATCAATCACCACAGGCGCGATCACGTCTATGAGTGCGTCAAGTCCCGGCTTCTTCTCGGGCGCCATCGCGTGTGCCAGTGCGCCCAGGCCTGAATCACCGTCGAAGCTCGGCTCCTGCCGGTGGGCCAGCGGGTCTGTTGAAGCGCCCTCGTCCTGCAGGCCGGGCTCGATCTGGTCACGCGACTCGGGGTTGACTTCAGGCGTGGCGCGTTTGGGCTGGTTTTTGCGAGCCATCCAGGTGCTGTGGGCCACCACGCCGGCCAGTACAAGGCCACCGACCACCGCCAGGCTGATTTGAAGCGTGCTCATTCAGCTCCTCCAGGATGCCAGGGAAACCGCATCGAAGCGGTGTCTTTGCAAGCAGGGGCCGCGGAACCGGCTTTGCCGGGCTGCAGGCGCAGCGCCCCCTCGGGGGGGAGACGGTTATTGGGGTCAGACGCCAATTTCGCCTCGGTGCCAAGCACCAGACCCTTCGGGCAAGCCGCAGGCTTGGCGAATTTGGACTCTGACCCCAAAAACCGGCGTGGGGGCTCCGGCCGCCGCGCAGGGCCGCCCCAAGCAAGGCCAGCCCCCTCGGGGGGCAGAGAGCTACACGCAGTGAGCGAACGTGGGGGCTCCATCTTTAGGCGGCTTCGGCAAAACCAAGCGCGGCTTCCATGTCCACCGCCACGATGCGCGAGACGCCCTGTTCCTGCATGGTCACGCCTATCAGCTGCTCGGCCATTTCCATGGCGATCTTGTTGTGGCTGATGAAGAGGAACTGCGTGTCCTTGCTCATGCTGGCCACCAGCTTGGCATAACGCTCGGTGTTGGCATCGTCCAGCGGCGCATCAACCTCAT
>JAZKHN010000320.1:0-5851 GCA_040385325.1 Pseudomonadota bacterium | reverse complement strand
TTCTTCGGCCGCATGCTCAGCGTGCGCCTGGAGTTCGGCTACTGGGTGTTCGAGGGTGATCTGCAGCCCATACAGCGCCCCTCATGGAACTACCGCAAGGAAGACGGCGGCGGCATGATTCTCGACATGATGTGCCACTGGCGCTATGTGCTCGACAACCTCTTCGGTGAAGTCAAGTCCGTCTCGTGCATTGGTACCACCCACATACCGACGCGCTGGGACGAAGCCGGCAAGCCTTACGAGTGCACAGCCGACGATGCGGCCTACGCAACCGCAGAGCTTGTGGGCCACGGCGGTGAACAGGTCATCGCGCAGCTCAACATGTCCTGGGCCACACGTGTCAAGCGTGACGACCTTGTCACCTTCCACGTCGATGGCACCCATGGTTCTGCAGTGGCCGGCCTGACAGACTGCGTCGCCCAAAGCCGCGTCAACACGCCGCGCCCTGTCTGGAACCCGGACCAGAAGCAGATGATGAATTTCAACGACCAGTGGCAGGAAGTGCCGGACACACAGGTCTATGACAACGGCTTCAAGATCCAGTGGGAACACTTCATTCGCCACATCGTGGAGAACGAGCCCTACAAGTGGACGCTGCCTGAGGGCGCCAAGGGCGTGCAACTCGTCGAGGCGGCACTTGAGAGCTGGAAGGAACGCCGCTGGATCGACGTGCCTGCACTGAAGATCTGAGCCGCCCCTCACGACGGCCCGGCCGGCATGAGGAACTCATGCCCGGCCCCCTCCCCCACACCCGGAAACCCTCATGAGCATCACACTCGCACTGCCTGCCGCTTCCGGCAAGCTTGAGCCCTACAGCCTGCGCGGCACTGCACCGGTCAAGCCCAGGAAAGGGCTTGCCTTCAACCGCATCGCCTACTCTGCAGCCCACGTCGTAGCCGACCCGCTGGCCGCCATCGACCCGTGGATAAACTGCGCCGTCGACTGGGACACCACCATCGCCTACCGTCGCCACCTCTGGTCGCTGGGGTTGGGTGTGGCCGAAGCCATGGATACGGCCCAGCGTGGCATGGGACTGGACTGGCCCACCTCACTTGAACTGATCCGCCGCTCCATTGATGCGTCCAGAGACTTTGCATCCAGAGGCGGCAGCGCGCTGGTCGCATCGGGCTGTGGCACCGATCACCTGGCGCTCGACAACGTGAAGACGGTCGATGAAGTCATCAAGGGCTACGAAGAGCAGATGGCAGCAATTGAAAAACTGGGCGGCAAACTTATCGTCATGGCCAGCCGCGCCCTTGCCCGTGTCGCGAAAAGCCCTGCCGATTACGAGCGTGTGTATGACCGCATCCTGAGCCAGGCAAAACAGCCCGTGGTGTTGCATTGGCTGGGCGACATGTTCGACCCCGCGCTCAAGGGCTATTGGGGCAGCAACAACGTCGAAGCCGCCATGGACACGGCCCTCGGCATCATCAACGCCCACCCCGACAAGGTCGACGGCATCAAGATTTCATTGCTCGACAAGGACAAGGAAATCGCCATGCGCCGGCGTCTGCCTGCAGGGGTACGCATGTACACGGGCGACGATTTCAACTATGCCGAGCTAATAGCCGGCGATGGATTCGGAAGCAACGAGATGCATGGCAAGAGCGACGCGTTGCTGGGCATTTTTGACGCCATCGCTCCTGCCGCCAGCGCTGCCCTCGGCGAGCTGTCAGCCGGCAACACCGAAAAATTTCACGCCATCCTCGGCCCGACCGTGCCGCTGTCGCGTCACATCTTTACAGCCCCCACACGCTTTTACAAAACCGGGGTGGTCTTCATGGCCTGGCTCAATGGCCACCAGAAACATTTCACGATGGTGGGCGGCCAGCAAAGCACGCGGTCCCTGCAGCACTTCGCCGAACTGTTCCGCCTCGCGGACGCGGCCAACCTGCTGGAACAACCCGAGCTCGCCACGCGGCGGATGAAAACCATGCTCGCACTCCATGGCATTGACTGAATACAGAGAACAGGCAAACACATGCGACAGATTGACAGCTACTCACACATCCTTCCCCGCCCCTACTTTGACCGCATGGCAGAACTCGCCAAAGACAAAGGCGCCATCAAGCGCTGGCTGACCATTCCCGTGCTTTACGACCTGGATGCGCGCCTGAAGATGATGGAGGGGTTTCCCGGCTACCAGCAGATCCTCACGCTGTCGAGCCCGCCCATTGAATTGATCGCAGGACCGGAAGACTCACCCGAGATGGCACGCCTGGCCAATGACAGCATGGCCGAAATCCGCGACAAGCACCCCGAGCAGTTCCCTGCCTTTGTGGCCTCGCTGCCCATGAACAATGTGCCTGCTGCGCTTGAAGAGATGGAACGCGCCATCACACAGCTTGGCGCCAAAGGCATACAGATCTTCACCAACGTGGGCGGCAGGCCGCTGGACGACGAAGAGTTCTGGCCCATCTTCGAAGCCGCCGTCAACAAATACGACGTACCGATCTGGATGCATCCGGCGCGCGGCGCCAACATGCCCGACTACGCGAGCGAGAAAAAATCCAAATTCGAGATCTGGTGGACATTTGGCTGGCCTTATGAGACCAGCGCCGCCATGACACGCATGGTGTTCTCGGGCTTCTTCGACAAGCTCCCGAACATGAAACTCATCACCCACCACATGGGCGCGATGATCCCCTTCTTCGACGGCCGTGTCGGCCCCGGCCTGGACCAGTTCGGCAGCCGTACGTCTGATGAAGACTACGAAGGCCTGCTCAAGCGCATGGCCAAACGCCCCATCGACTACTTCAAGATGTTCTACGCGGACACCGCGCTGGCAGGAGGCCAGGCTGGCCTGCGTTGCGGTCTTGAATTTTTCAGCCCCAAACAGGTGGTGTTTGCCAGCGACTGCCCTTTCGATCCCGAAGGCGGTCCGATGTTCATACGCACCATCCCTGAAGCCATCGACGGCCTGGGCCTGTCGAAGGAAGACAGCGAAGGCATTTATTTTCGCAACGCATTGCGGCTTCTGAAGATGCCCTGCGACTGCTGACAACACACTCGTTTCAACACAACCATTTTCCGGAGACAGACATGAAAAAGACACTCAAGCTACTCACAGGCGCGCTGGCCATGGCAGCCGCAATAACAGCCCATGCCCAGGCATGGCCGTCCAAGCCCGTGCGCATCATCGTGCCCTTTGCACCCGGCGGCACGGTAGACGTTGTTGCCCGCACGCTGGCACAGGCTCTGACGGAACAGATGGGCCAGCCCTTTGTGGTTGAGAACCGCGCCGGCGCCAGCGGCCTGATCGGCAGCGACATCGTAGCCAAGGCCCCGGCCGACGGCTACACCCTGCTGGTGCAGGCACCCACGCTGATTGCCAGCCCGCTGATGCTCAAAAGCGTGCCTTATGACGTGATCCGCGATTTCAGGCCCATCTCGCTGCTCGGTTCCGTGCCCATGGTGATGGCAGCCAACCCGTCGGTTCCGGCCAACAACCTCAAGGAGTTTGTCGCGCTGGCCAGGACCAACCCCAAGCAGTATTCATTCGGCACCTCGGCCATCGGCTCGCCCATGCACGTGGCGCAGGCCTCCATCAAGAGCAACGCCAAACTCGACATCCCCATCATTGTTTACAAGGGCACAGCGGGTGCCATCAATGATGTGCTCGGCGGCCAGATCAGCGCCATCGTGGATGCCATGCCGTCAACCTACCCACACATCGCCAGCGGCAAACTGAAGGCGCTGGCCGTCACCACCAAAACGCGCATGCCGCAGATGCCCAATGTGCCCACGGTGGCCGAGTCCGGCTTCCCCGAGTTTGAAATGGTGTCCTGGTACGGCCTGTGGGCGCCAGCAAAGCTGCCTGACGACATCGCAAAAAAGCTCAATGCAGAGGCCTCGAAAGCCATGCGCTCCCCCAAGGTGACCGAGCGCCTGCGTTCGCAGAGCTTTATTTCGTCGAGCGGATCGCCTGATGACTTTGCAAGGCACATCACCAAGGAGATTGCCACCTACTCCCGCGTCGTCCGCGATGCCAATATCCAGATCGAATAATTCAGGGCCGGATTCATTCATGCGCGATTTCTCCAAAGACCACCGATGGCTGTCCATCAACACCGCCACGATTCGCAAACACAAGGGGCAAGACCTGCCGCTGGACCAGATCATCGAGGCCTGCGTCGCCAGGGGCATCACGGCCATTTCGCCCTGGCGCGATCAGGTGGCCGCTGTCGGCCTCGACAGGATCTCCGCGCTGGTCAAAAAGCACGGACTCAAGCTCTCGGGCTACTGCCGGGGCGGCATGTTCACCGCTGCCGACGCCGCCGGGCTGGAGGCCGCCCATGCGGACAACCGCCGCGCTGTCGATGAGGCCTGCGAACTCAATGCCGCATGCCTGGTACTGGTGGTGGGCGGTTTGCCGGGCGCACTGGCAGGCAAGGCTGCGCACAAGGACATCGCCCTGTCGCGCCAGCAGGTCAAGGACGGCATTGCACAGCTGCTCGACTACGCCCGCAGCAAAAACATGCCGCTGGCCATTGAGCCCCTGCACCCCATGTATGCCGCCGACCGCGCCTGCGTCAACACCATGGAACACGCGCTGGACCTGTGCGACGAACTTGACCCGTCAAAGTCAGGCGCACTGGGCGTGGCTGTGGATGTCTACCACGTGTGGTGGGACCCCAGGCTTGAAGCGCAGATCAAACGCGCAGGCCCCAAACGCCTGCTGGCGTTTCACGTCTGCGACTGGATGACACCCACCACCGACCTGCTCAATGATCGCGGGATGATGGGTGACGGCGTGATCGACATCCCGAAGATTCGCGGCTGGGTGGAAGCGGAAGGTTTTGCCGGCTACAGCGAAGTTGAGATTTTCTCGACCGGCAACTGGTGGCTCAAGGATCACGCCGAAGTTCTGGACACCTGCATTGCCAGGCACAAGAGTGCCGTCTGAAGCCGTCAGCGAGCAGAGGCGCGGTATAAACACCGCATGAACCATTCCCCCGCCGCCAACCGCCGCGGCATCTTTTTCATGGTGAGCGGCACGGCCAGCTTTGTGGCCAACGATGCCCTCGTCAAGTTTGCAAGCCAGAGCATGCCCAGCTCGCAGCTCATTTTTATTCGGGGCGCCTTGTCGGTGCTGTTGATACTGGCCGTTGCGTATGCCTTGCGCACGCCGGTGCGTGTGCCGTCGGGTACACGCGGCTGGGTCACGGGCCGGGCACTGGTTGATGCGCTGGCGACCATGCTGTATCTCGGCTCGCTGTTTCACCTGCCGATTGCCAATGCGATCGCCATCACGCTGGCCGCGCCGCTTTTCATGACCCTGTTCGCCGCCGTCTTCCTGCGCGAGCGTGTCAACACGGCGCGCTGGCTGGCGGTGGGTGCCGGGTTCACCGGCGTGTTGCTGGTGGTGCAGCCGCGTGCCGATGGTTTCAATTACTACGCGCTGGTGTGCCTGCTGGCAGCGCTGTGCCATGCCTCACGCGACCTCATGACGCGCCGCATCGACGCCGGTGTGCCCTCCATCATCGTCACGCTGACCACGGCGCTGGCCGTCACGGCCCTGTCAGGTGGTTTGACGCTGGCGCAGGCATGGCAGCCCTTCAGCGGGTTTGAATTTGGCGTGCTGTTGCTGGCGGCGGCGTTTCTGGCTGCAGGTTATTACCTGACGGTCTGCAGCATGCGCTTTGGCGAGCTGTCGGCGGTCGGCCCCTTCCGCTACAGCGGCATTATTTTTGCGCTGGTGCTGGGCTATGTGGGCTGGGGCGACATACCCAATGCCATCGCCTGGTGTGGTATCGCCCTGCTGGTGGGCTCAGGCCTTTACATGCTGCGGGGTAACAAGCCGGGCACATCCGCGCAAAACGAGGCCGACACGCCCCTGGCCTGAAGAAGC
>JAZKHN010000319.1:0-3343 GCA_040385325.1 Pseudomonadota bacterium | reverse complement strand
CGCGCCACGCGCGGGCCATCTGTCGGGTAGCTTGATATGCCGCCGCCCGAAGAACAATCAATCACATCCACACCGCGCGCCTTCAGCCCCATGAGCAGGCTGACGAGTTCGTCCATGCTCAGTTCATGGTCAAGGTCGGCCAGCGAGATGCGCCAGAACAGCGGCAGGTGTGCAGGCCATCTGGCGCGCACGGCTTCTGCTATTTCAAGTGCAAAGCGGTGGCGGTTCTCCATGCTGCCGCCATATTCGTCGGTACGCTCATTGGCGACCGGTGACAAAAACTGGTGAATCAGGTAGCCGTGTGCACCGTGCACTTCCAGCATTTCAAAACCCGCCTGGGCCGCACGATGCGCGGCATCACCCCAGGCTTTCACAAGCGTCTTCACCTCTGCGGTGGTCAACGCATGCGGTACCTGCCAGCCGCCATCGCCCACTGGCAATGCGCTGGGGCCGACCACCTGCCAGGCGGCCTCACCGCGCGCGGCGTCGTCAGCGTTCAGGTGGCTGTGCCCGGCCCACGGGGCCTGCAGGGCGCCCTTGCGCCCGGTGTGGCCAAGCTGTATGGCTGGTACAGCGCCGTTGTCTTTCAGCACCTTCGCCACGCGGCGAAGGGGTTCGATCTGGCTGTCTTTCCAGAGGCCGGTGTCGCCGTGGGCATTGCGCCCACGCGCTTCAACAGCCGTTGATTCCACAAAGACGATGCCGGCGCCACCGAGTGCGAAGCGCCCCAGGTGAACGACATGCCAGTCAGTGGCATGGCCGTCCACGGCAGAGTACTGCTGCATGGGCGCAATCACCACCCTGTTGCGCGCAACCACGTCACGCGCCCTGTAAGGCTGGAACAGCGCGCTGCCATGGGCATCCGCTTCCTGCAGGGGCAATCCGCTCGGTGGCATCGTCAGGTCCTTGTGGTTTGGTCGCGCTTACTTCTTGACGAAGTCGCAACCGCCTTCAGCCATGGAACGGAAGACCTGCTCGCCAGGGATCTCGGCACCGACTTTATAGAGGTCGAACTTGCCCTTGGATTCAGCGGGCGACTTGACCGTCATCGCATACGTTGGGCGCATGACCTGGCCGTCTTCGCGGATCTTGACGTTCTTCATCGAGAAGTCATTAATCGGCGTTGCCTTCATTTTTGCCATTACTGCCACACCGTCGTCGGTACCGGCTGCCTGCACGGCTTTGAGGTAATGCATGGTGGCGCTGTAGGCACCGGCCATGATGTAGGTCGGGATTACGCCACCGTTCTTGTCGGTGAAGCGGCGGGCCCAGTTGCGCGACTCTTCATTGCGGTCCCAGTAGAAAGGCGCAGTGATCTGCAGGCCCTGTGCAACGTCCAGGCCCATGGCCGACACGCTGTTGATGGTCATGCCGAAAACGCCAACCTTCTGGCCGCCACGGGCCAGTTTGTATTCCGCCGCCTGCTTCAGCGCATTGGTCAGGTCAAGGCCGGCATTCAGCACAACGATGGCCTGGGCCTTGCTGGCCTGGGCCTGCAGCAGGTAAGACGAGTAGTCAGACGCGCCCAGCGGGTGACGAACCGAACCCACCACCTTGCCGCCGCCGGCTTCGATGAACTTGGTGGCATCAGCCTGCAGCGCAGCGCCGAAAGCGTAGTCGACCGTGATGAAGAAAAAAGACTTCACGCCCTGCTTGAGCAGTGCGGTCACGCCGGCGTTGGCCAGCTGGTAGGTGTCGACGATGAACTGGACGGTCATGGGCGAGCACTGCTTGCCGGTGAGGTCAGAAGACACCGTGCCTGCGATCAGATAGGGCTTTTTCTTTTCCTTCATCATGCTGGACACACCGAAGGCGATGGACGATGCCGAGCCGCCGACGATGGTGTCGAACTTCTCGTTTTCAATCCACTGGCGGGCCAGGTTGATGCCGACGTTGGGCTTGTTCTGGTCGTCTGCGGTGACCACTTCAATGGTCTTGCCAAGTACGGTGCCACCGAAATCCTGCACCGCCATGCGCACGGCGACTGACGAGCCGGGGCCGCCGTTACCGGAATAGGTACCGGTCTGGTCGGCCATCACGCCGATGCGGACCACGTTGTCGCTGACCTGCGCCTGTGCAGGCACTGCTGCCAGCAACATGCTGCTACCGGCAAGCGCGAGGGCGAGCCGGGACATATTCTTCAATGATGGGAAAACTTTCATGCTTGTCTCCTGGTAATTAACTAACTGACTTTTCAACTATTCAAACTACATGCAAAGATGTTTTCTCAAGGCTATTCGCCCAAGGCAACATCCAGAAAAACTCATGCCGGGTCGGTGCTTAGCCGGTGGCCCTTGAACTGCTCGCGCAACTTTGTCTTGAGCAGTTTGCCGGTGGCCGTATGCGGCAGGTCGTCCACGAACACCACATCGTCTGGGAGCCACCAGCGCACCACGCGGTCTTTCATGAAGTCCTGCATTTCTGCGGCGGTAATGCTCTCGCCCGGCTTGGGCACGATGATGAGCAATGGGCGTTCCTGCCACTTGCTGTGCGCCACACCGATCACGGCGGCTTCGCGCACCTTGGGGTGGCCGACAGCAACGTTCTCAAGGTCAATCGACGAGATCCATTCGCCGCCGGACTTGATGACGTCCTTGGTGCGGTCGGTGATCTGCACGAAACCATCGGTATCTATCAGCGCCACGTCGCCGGTGCTGAACCAGCCTTCTTCATTCGTGGCCGCGCCGGGTTTGTCGCCGTAGTAGGCCGACACCACCCAGGGGCCACGCACCTTGATCTCGCCGACGGCAGTGCCGTCATGCGGCAGGCGCTCGCCCTCGGGGTTGAAGATGTCGACCTCGACGCCGAAGATCGCACGGCCCTGCTTGGCCTGTATGTCGATCTGTTTCGCCTTGGGCAATGAGGTATGCGCAGGCAGCAGGTTACCTATGGTGGCCAGCGGGCTGGTCTCTGTCATGCCCCAGGCATGGATGAGGTAGGCACCGAACAGCTCGTCGAACTTCTCGACAATCGCGCGCGGCGCGGCCGAGCCGCCGACCACCACACGCTCCAGCCTGATGTCTTTCAGGTTGAGCTTTTCTTTATTCGTTTCTATGTAGTTGAAGAAGCCCAGCCACACGGTCGGCACACCCAGCGAGAAGGTGCAGCCTTCCTTGACCATGTGGGCATAAAGCTTGTCGCCGCTGACGCCGGGGCCGGGCAACACCAGCTTGGCGCCGCACATGGCCGATGCATATGGAATGCCCCAGGCGTTGACGTGAAACATGGGCACGGCCAGCAGCACGCTGTCGCGCGTCGAGAGCCCCAGGCCATCGACGGTACAGGCCGTCCATGAATGCAGCACGGTGGAGCGGTGGCTATACAGAACACCCTTGGGGTTGCC
>JAZKHN010000318.1:0-1620 GCA_040385325.1 Pseudomonadota bacterium | reverse complement strand
ACCGCTGACCTCTTGCATGCCATGCAAGCGCTCTCCCAGCTGAGCTATACCCCCAAAAAAACCAGTTTCCTGATTTCCGTCGAGCCTTGAATTATAGCCCGAAAATCTGGCGCTTTTCAAATCCTCAAACCGGCTTTAGCCGGGCGACTACATCTTCACGCTTCATCAGCTCAAGAATTGCGTCCAGCGAGGGGGTTTGGGGCGTGCCCATGACCACCACGCGCACGGGCATGGCGAGCTGCGGCATCTTCAGGCCTGTCTCTGTCAGAACCTGCTTGATGGCCGCTGAAATTGAAGCTTTGCTCCATTCGCATGTCGCCAGCGCATCGGCGAGTTTTGCCAGTGCAGGCCGCACGGCGTCGGTCACATGCGTCGCGATATCTTCAGCACTCGCCTGCCCGCCCGATACCAGCACCTGCAGCCAGCCTGCAAGTTCAACCAGCGTACTGCAGCGGTCCTTGAAGAGGCCGCAGCCGCGTGTGATGCGTACGGCATCCAGCCCGGTGACACCTTTTGCATCGAGGTAGGGCTGCACCAGCACAGCCAGTGTTGCATCGGCCAGCGCCTTCAGGTGCTGGGCATTCACCCAGCGCAGCTTGGCTTCATCGAACTGTGCGGCGCTCTTGCCAAGGTGGTCGAGGTTGAACCACTCTACAAACTGCGCACGGCTGAAAATTTCATCATCACCGTGGCTCCAGCCAAGCCGAGCCAGGTAGTTCACCATGGCATCGGGCAAATAGCCTTCTGCGGCGTATTCGGTGACGGCCTTGGCGCCATTGCGCTTGCTCATCTTTTCACCCTGCTCGTTCAGCACGGTGGGCAGGTGGGCATAGACAGGCACATCCTTGCCCAGCGCCTTGAAGATATTGATCTGGCGCGGTGTGTTGTTGACGTGGTCATCGCCGCGAATCACATGCGTGATGGCCATATCCATGTCGTCAACCACCACACAGAAGTTATACGTCGGCGTGCCATCCGGGCGTGCAATCACAAGATCATCAAGTTCGTCGTTGCTGATCTCGATGCGGCCCTTGACCTTGTCTTCCCACACAACAGAACCGCCCTGCGGATTTTTAAAGCGCAACACAGGTTGCACGCCATCGGGAATTGCTGGCAAAGTCTTGCCAGGCTCTGGCCGCCAGGTGCCGTCGTAGCGCGGCTTTTCCTTTGCCGCCATCTGCTGCTCACGCAAGGCGTCCAGCGCCTCAACACTCATGTAGCAGGGGTAGACATGGCCGGCTGCTTTCAGATCGGCCAGAACCGCCTTGTAGCGGTCCATGCGCTGCATCTGGTAGAACGGACCTTCATCATGGTCCAGGCCCAGCCAGCGCATGCCTTCGATGATCACATCGACGGACGCCTGGTTGGAGCGCTCAAGATCGGTGTCTTCGATGCGCAGGATGAAATCACCGCCGGTAGAGCGCGCAAACGCCCAGGGGTACAGCGCAGAACGGATGTTGCCGAGGTGAATGAAGCCGGTGGGTGAAGGCGCGAAACGGGTGCGTGTTTTGGTCGTCATTGAATGCTGTTCAGGCCGCGCAATAAGTCGGCCTTGATGTCGTCGGTGTGGTCAAGGCCAATGGCCAGGCGGATCAGGCCCTGGCTGATGCCGGCAGCCTG
>JAZKHN010000317.1:0-3840 GCA_040385325.1 Pseudomonadota bacterium | reverse complement strand
GCGCCCGTCACCGGCTCATTGCTGGCGTAGCGGTCAAGGTAGACCACCATCTGGCCCTTGCTGAGAATGCCGACAAGCTCGAAGAGGTCAGAGTGCGCAGAAAAGCGCGGGGTGGCGGGCGCTGCAGCCGCTGCCGCAGCTTCGCCATGGTCATGGCCTTCGGATGCTATGCCCGTCAGTGCCATGGCGGCCAGCATCACGCCAACCCAGAATTTTCGAAAGATGTTGAAGCGCTTCATGGGAGTATTCCAAAGGCCTGGTTGAGTTTTGAGATGGCACGGCGCGTGTCAACGCGGGCGCGTGCATGGGCAAGTTCTGCGTCAAATCGTTCGCTGTCGGCGCGCAGCCGTGTGGGCAGGTCGCTCTCGCCCAGTCGATATGACTTGCCAATCAGCGTTTGCGCCTCGGTGCTCAGGCGGGCCCTGTCCGCAGCCAGCGCCTCTGCGCGGCGGGCCGCATCAAGCTCGCTGGCGGCGCTTTCCTGTTCGGCCTTTACGCTGCGCGCCACCGTCATCGCTTCGGCCTGCGCGGTGTCCAGTTCTGCCCTTGCTGCCGCCAGCCGGGGCGCGTTGCGGCCATGCGTGCCAAAGGGCACACGCAGCGTCACCCTGACGGATGTGTCACTTGCCGCGCCAAAAGCCGCACGCTCTCGCGTCACGCCCACACCAACTTCCATCGGGTCGCGCCTGTCGGTTTCCATCAAGGCCAGCTTGGCCTGCGCAGCACGCAGGCGGCTGTCTGCGGCGAGCAATGCAGGGCTTTCGCGCAAGCCACCTTCAGCCTCATCGAGTTCTGCAACATCGTTCAAACCGGTCAGTGCACGCCATTGCGCGTTCAAGCGTGCCATCGCACTTTCTGCCTGGGCCTGCGCCGCGGCCGCCTGGCTTTGAACAGCCTGTGCCTGCAGCAAATCAAGCCGGGCAACCTCGCCTACCTTCACGCGACGCCCTACATCGGCCGCCAGCAACGCGGCCTCCTGCTGCTTGCGCTGTGCCACCTGCGCTTCGTTGCGCGCCAGTGCGGCCTGCGCGGCAAGCTCCCGCACATCGGCCGCCAGCCTGATTTTGGCCAGCATCAGGTCCTGCTCAAAAGCCTGGCGGTCTGCCTGCACGGATGTAGAGGTGGCAGAACGCACACCGGGCGACCAGATCGGAAACGCCAGCGCGGCCTCCGACTCGCGCAGGCCGCCGTTCTTTGTTGGCCGGTCTGTGCGGTGTGACAGCGAAATACTCGGTGGTCCCGACAGCAGCGACGATGCCGCGCTGCTGCGCGCATCAAACTCGGCCTGGCGATTGACGAGGGCCTGGGCCTGCGGGCTCAGCGCCCACGCGGCTTCAACCGCAGAGCGAAGGGATGGTGAGGTCTGGGCCTGCACCGGAAGCGACACGGCAAGCGCAAGCGCAGCAATGCCGGGACTGACAGCCCATGTCGGGCGTAAACAGGACAAAAACATGAAGTTCTCCGAAAGTCAAAAGAAGACATTCCGGCGAACCGCAAAACGGTCTGAAAGATGAGAGTGTTTTAGCGGCCGCCCTTCAGGCGGCAGGCCATTTCGGCCGTTCATGCCGGGCGCTGAAGGCGCCGCCGGCAAGCTGGCTGTGACGGCCATTGAGCGCGTGCGCGCTGTCAGCCACAGATGGCTGCGAAGAATCGCTGACCATCAGGCTGTGCAGGCTGTGGCAGCCATGGCCGGCAAAACAGCAGGCGTCGGCCGCATGGGCCTTGCCGGTGTCGCCCTGGTCAGCCTTGAGCACCTGGTGGTCATGCTCGTGCGGGGCGGACTGGTGCATCACCTGCGCGCTTGTGTCTGCCACGGCAATGTCGTCATCACAGATGTGCATGGCCGCCCAGCTCATTTGAATGGGCAGCAGCATGATCAGGAGGATGAGACAGAAGCGCTTCACGGGCCGGATGATAACAAGGGCGATTTTTGATACCAGCCGAATTGGAGGGACGGCGACAGGGGTATTGCGACGCAGCATGGCGCTGTCATGCTTCAGCTCGAACGTCTCTTCCTTCAGGCCGGCACTGTAAGACAAAGTCGGTTCATGGGTAAACCTTCTATGCAGATGCGGCCTGCCGCCTTAGCATCCGCACAGGCATCCTTACAGCCAGTTACAGGGCCATCGAAAGGGTGCCAGCAGGTCCATATCAAACACCAAAGAGGAACCAACATGAACACAAAGACACTTCTGGCCCGCATCAGCGCACTGACATGCGCTGCCGTTCTTGCAGGCTGCGCTGCCCCCGTTCCGCCGCCACCGCCTCCCATGACCAGCCCGGTGTTCACACTGTGGTCGCCGACCTTCCCTGACGGCGCATCGCTGACCACAGCGCATGCGGGCAACCTGGCTGCCAACCCGAACTGCGTGGGCCAGAACGTGTCGCCGCCGCTGGCCTGGGCCAATCTGCCCGTCGGCACCAAAAGCCTGGCCATGCTGGTGCATGACCAGGAAGGCCGCAGCGGTCTGGGCGTGGCGCATTGGGTGGCCTATGGCATCTCGCCAGCACTCACCGGCTTTGCTGAAAACGAGATAAGCGTGCTTTCGAACAAATACGTAGGCGGCAAAAGCACGCTGAACCTCGGCAACTACATGGGCCCCTGCCCACCCGCAGGCACCGGCCAGCACCACTATGTGTACACGGTCATCGCCACCGACGCTGAACCGTCGGAAATCCCCGCAGGCCTGACCATGCAGGAGTTGCTGACCCGCCTGCAGGGCCGCGCCAAGGGCGCCAGCAGCATCGTGCTGCGCTACGGACGCCCATAAAGGCTGAACCCCGGTTTTTAATGTGTACGGCAATAATTTAACGTACACGTTAAAAATTTGCCAAAAGTTAACTTCCATATTAACTTTTGGCGGTATCCCGTCGCCTGGCAGGTGAAAACGGGAGAAAAAGGGCTGAAAAAGACCTGTTTTTAGTGCCGAATATGGCTGCAGGCCAATAGATACGTGCGTGAGCAGCTACTGAATTAATAGCAAATTCAGCGTGACGCCCCGCTCGCCACCACCTGCCCGGCCGCTCCCCGCGGCCACGCGAGCGACGCAAACAGGCCGCGCAGCACCGCGTACAGGCCCCACAGCAGCAGCACGGGGATGATCAGCGTCTGCAGCAGAAAGATCACGATGAGTTTCACGATGTGTTCGGTCACGCGCTCTGCTGCCAGCCTGATCTCTTCAAAACGCGCCTTCACGTCGGCTGTCTTGCTGATCCACTCTTTCATGCGCTCAAGAATGCCGGTGCTCTCGGGTGGTGCTGGCGGGTTGAGTTTGTTCGCCTGCGATGACGCGCCATCAATCGCCTGCTGGGTCGCCGTGTAGTCCGCCGCCAGAAACTTCTGCCACAACACATCGGTGCCCAGTACCGACAGTGGAATCGCAAACCGCACCATCAGCAGGATGATGAGAATGCGTGACAGCCACACCGGCGAGCGTTGCTTGCGAAAGCACAGCCAGGCCCAGCCCGCCACGGCGGCCGTCAGCGCCAGCGACACCGGCCACCAGGCGCCAATGGCGATTGCCGCCTTCATCACGCCAAAGGCCACGCTGGCCATGAGCATGAAGTCAGAAAAATTCTTCACCAGGTCGTTCACCGGCGCCAGCAGTTGGCCTGGTGTCAGGCTGACGCCCACACCCAGCGGCTGGGCCGAGAACTGCGTGCCCTGCACCACCGACAGCACCCCGTGCAGGGCACGCGCCGTGGCAAAGCTGATGAGGGCACGTTTGAGGCCCGCGTCGACCTGCGTGGTGGCGGGTGTGTCCATGGGCGCCAGCCAGCTGCAGGCGACTGCAATGGCAAGGCAAATGGCGGCTGCGATCTGGCGGGTGAATGTCATGG
>JAZKHN010000316.1:0-5861 GCA_040385325.1 Pseudomonadota bacterium | reverse complement strand
CCCTTGTCCGTGCCTGCCGTGAAGGCGGCCCATGGGAGCTTGGCCATGTCGGCAACGATTTCGGTGTTCTCGGCTGCGGCTTTGGCGTCAAACGGCACACGGCCGCTGGTCATGGCACCAACACGTCCGAAGTGCGTGCCCATGACGGTCAGCGCGCTCTGGCGGTATTTGATGGCGTCTTCAGGCTTGGCAAACTGCGCGGAAGCGGGCGCAGCAATGGCGGCAAGGGTCGCGGCCAATGCGATACAGGCGAAAGCTTTCATGGGTTTTCCTCGGTGGGGTTATTTTTAAAATACGCGGACTGGCAGGATTTTTGCCCCGCCAGCTTGCTGGAGTTTAGCGAGGCCTGTTAAGTTCCGCAGGAACTTCTACATTACGGGTAAGCACCAACCGCCAGCAAACACGAGTTTGCAGGGCGGAGCGGCCCCAATAACAAACAAACCCACACACGAGGAGTGCGCATGTACAACAACAGGAACCTGGTCAAGGTGAGGGTCTGGGACCTGCCCACCCGGATTTTCCACTGGGCGCTGGTCGTCTTCATCATCTGCCTGGCGGTGTCCGGCCTGATTGGGGGGGCAGCCATGGTCTGGCACTTCCGCTTTGGCTATGCAGTGCTGTCGTTGCTGCTGTTTCGCATCGTCTGGGGCCTGGTCGGGGGGCGCTGGTCACGCTTCGGCGCGTTTATCTACGCACCGCAAAGCGTCATCAACTACCTCAAGGGCCAGGGCAAGCCAGAGCATTCCGTCGGTCACAACCCGCTGGGCGCCGGGTCGGTGTTTGCCATGCTGGCCGTTTTGCTGGCGCAGGTCGGCTCGGGCCTGATCAGTGACGACGAAATCGCCTCCGCCGGGCCACTGACGCGTTTTGTGTCGGGCGCTGTCGTCAACCTGGCCACCAACTATCACAAGAACATCGGCAAGTGGCTGCTGCTGGCGCTGGTGGTGCTGCACATCGTTGCCATCGTTTATTACCTGGTCAAAAAACACAAGCTGGTGCAGGCCATGCTGCATGGCGACAAGGAACTCATTTCGCCTGTGCCCCCATCGCGTGACGACATCACCTCACGCGTGAGCGCTCTGGTCATATTTGGCATTTGCGCCGCTTTTGTTTACTGGATCACCTCTCTGTCTACATAAATTCGCACTGCAGACAGCAACGCTTACACCTCTGCCACCCTATTTTTGTAACAATAGGTTTTTTGTCAGATGTGCTTGAGGTTGCATGCGATTTCGGGGTTTCACACAGTGCCTGCTGAAGGCGGCGATCATCTCGGCATGCATGCTCGCCAGCAGCTGGGTCATTGCCCAGGTCTGCGCAACACCGCAAAAAGACGGCACGAAAACATCAGCTGCAGGTGAGGTCGTCAACGGCTACTACGCGCCTGCGAACGGCAGCTATCTGGCCGGCACCCTGCCCACCATTGCACTGAGTAACCCGCGCGGCACCACCACGGCGTTTGCGGCGGGCGACATGGCGCTGGTGATACAGATGCAGTGCGTGAACATGAACCTCACTGACACAGACAGCTATGGTGATGGCGTCGCGGGGTTCCCGGCCTCCGGTTACTTCGAACCCAGCGGTACGTGCAGGGCCGGGCAGTACGAATATGTACCGGCTGGTGCCGGCACCACACCGGCGAGCTTTGTTGCAGGTGCCGCGCTGCAGAACACATATGTTCAGGCTGACCCCACCACGTCCACACCTCGCCGCAGCTTCCAGATCATCCGGGTTCCGCAATATGCCAACCTGACTCTGGGCGGGCAGCTCGCTGGCGCAGCCTGGGACGGACTCAATGGCGGCGTAGTAGCGCTTGATGTGGCAAAAAGCATCAATTTTGCAGGGCAGACCATCATGATGGCTTCCCAGGGGTTTCGCGGTGGCGGTGGCCGGCAAAGCGGCGCCGTGGACGGCAACAATCCTTTTCGGTACAACGATGGCCCCGGTCAGGCGCACGCGACAAAAGCCGAAGGAATTGCAGGTACGCCGCCGCTGCTTTTTGCCGACGGCACGCCTTTTGACCGAACAGACACCAGTGGCACCGTCACCCTCAATGCAGGAAGCATTTACGGCTACCCCGGAAACACGGGAACCCTGCCCAATTTCAGCTATGCAAAAGGCGCGGCCGCAACTGCCGGCGGGGGTGGCACCTATCGCGATGGCGCATACCACAACGGCGGCGGAGGCGGTGGTGGCAATGGCGGCGCCGGCGGCCGCGGTGGATTCGGGTGGCGCAATACGGGCTGGGGCGGCGTTGCTTCGGATTACTCCAATATCGTTGCTGTGACAGGCGACAACCTGGCAGCTTTCGGCGGGAGCAGTTTCGGAGGTGCCGGCATTTCGCGCGTCACGCCGGGTGGCGGTGGCGGTGCGGGAGACCAGAACGGCAACTCCAACAACGTACGCGAGATGGCCGGCGCGACCGGCGGGGGAATTGTCGTCATCCGCTCTGGCTCAATAAGCGGAGGCGGAACCATCGACGTGCGTGGTGGTTTCGCCAACAACAACCCCCTCAACGATGCAGCAGGTGCAGGCGCTGCCGGCGGCAGTGCCGTGGTCATTTCACCCAACTGGACGACTGGCGTGCTGACAGTCAATGCTGCAGGTGGCGGCGGAGGTGACTCCTGGATCACTGGCGGTTCGGCGCACAGTCCGGGCGGCGGCGGCGGGGGTGGAATTGTCATTCGCAGTGGCGCGGCCACAGTGGATGTCAGCGGCGGGGCCAACGGCCTGACCAACACGGGCGACGCGCCACCCGGCGGCGCACCTCACGGTGCCTTGCCAGGCAACAGTGGCGTGAACCAGCTGATTTCTGCGGCGTCTGATCCCATGACCAACTCGGGTTATCAGTGCCTGCCACAAACCGATTTATCCATCCTCAAAAGTGCCAGCCCGGCATCCCTGTCGACGGGCCAGACGACCACTTTCACGCTGACCATCGGCAATACCGGGCCGGCACAGGCCACCGCCGCATCCGTGATTGACGCCCTGCCAACCGGCCTTGGCACGCTGACCTTTGTCAGCGCAACAGGGTCAAATGCAGCCACCACCCTGACGGCCAGCAGCATCAGCGGTCTGAACACCTTCACCGGCACCGTGACGGTTGCCGCCAACCAGACGCTGACCATACTGCTCAAGGCCACCGCAGCGGCCAATGGCGCGCCGGTCAACACAGCATCGGTTGCAGCGCCGGCCGCCTCAGGCGACCCCAACCTTGCAAACAATACAGCGACCGCCATGGTGGTTATCGGTCCGAGCGCGGATCTTTCGGCCACCAAGGTCGCCAGTACGCCTTCACTGGCGCTGGGCCAGACAACAACATTCACGCTGACCTACGTCAACCCCGGCCCGAGCGCAGTGACGGGGGCCACCCTTAACGACACACTGCCTTCAAACATGCGCACGCTGACCTTTGTTTCGGCAAGCGTGGCTGGCGCCAGCACTTTGACCAGCCGGGTGACGACCAGCAGCAGCTTCAACGGAACGGCCACGCTGCCAGTGTCCAGCACACTGACAGTTGTATTGCAGGCTGTGGCGGGCACAGCGGGCTCGGTCATCAATACCACCACTATTTCTGCACCGGCCGGAACCACAGACCCCAGCCCGGCCAACAATACCGCGACAGCCACCATCAACATCGGGCCGCAAGCGGACCTGAGCATCAGCAAATCGGCATCACCAACAGTCATTCTCGACGCGCGGACGACTACCTTCACGATTACGGTTGGCAACCTGGGCCCCAACGCGGCGACCGCTGCCAAAGTGCAGGACATCCTGCCTGCGGGACTTTTTGGCATGGTCTTGCTAAGCGCTACCAGCGCGGGTGGCGGTACGCTGACGGCCTCCACCGTGGCATCGACGCAATTCGACGGCACAGTTACGCTGCCGGTCAACGGCAGCGTGACCCTGCTGCTCCGTGCGACTGCCGGCGCCGTGGGCACCCAGGTCAACAATGCCACGATCACGGCACCGGTGGGCGTGATCGACCCGGTTCTCACCAACAATACAGCCCAGGCAGCGGTCATCATTCCGGTGAGTACCAACCTGAGCATTACCAAGACCAATCTGGTCAATACGGTGAGCGCAGGGCTGACCACCTCGTATGCCATCACCGCGACCAACAACGGTCCGGCCGCCGCAGATGGAAGCATCCTCAGGGATCCCGCCGTCGTCGGGCTGAGTTGCACATCGCCGACTTGCAGCGCCAGCGGTGGAGCGGTTTGCCCGGCGGCCCCCATCGCTCTGGCCAGCCTGCAGGGAGCAGGTATCAGCCTGGACGTTTTTCCGGCCGGATCAGCGCTTGTATTCGCATTGCCGTGCGCGGTAACGGCAACAGGTCTCTAGCTTTTACATCGGTATAGTCAGGGCCTCACCTGCCACTTTCTTCGCCACACCTTGTCACGCCCAGATATCCGGCTCATCACACCGACCACACCCGGGCAACTCGAAGCGACCCGGCTCATCTTCGAGGAGTACGCGGGCGAACTGGGCATAGACCTGTGCTTTCAGGACTTTGATGCTGAACTCGCGAACCTGCCGGGTGATTACGCTGCTCCGCAGGGCGCGTTGCTGCTGGCCATGGTGGACGGTGAACTGGCAGGCTGCTGCGCATTGCGTGCACTGCAGGCAACCGACTATTCCAATGCCTGCGAGATGAAGCGGCTGTATGTACGCAAGGCCTTCCGCCGTTTCGGCCTGGGCAGGCAACTGGCCGAAGCCATCATCGACCTGGCCCGGGTAGCAGGCTATCGCCATCTGCTGCTGGACACACTGAGTGAGATGGAATCAGCGCGCGCACTGTATGAAGACCTGGGTTTCGAGGATATCCCACCCTACTATCACAACCCGATAGCGGGCGCTCACTACCTTAAGGTGGATCTGATTTCCTGAATCCGGCGGCTTGACCCCGCGAGCAACGCCAACAAAAAAGCCGCTGGTTTCAGCGGCTTTTTTATTAGCTGGCCCGCTATCAAATAGCGGACACTAACTCAGTCTCGATCAGGCTTTGGCCTGTGCAAGCAGGGTGGAAGCATCACTCACTTCAAACTTGCCCGGGCCTTCAACGTTGAGGCTGGCGACCTTGCCGTCTTTTACCAGCATCGAATAACGGTTGCTGCGCACGCCCATGCCACGCGCGGTCAGATCCAGGAAAAGGCCGGTGGCCTTGGCAAATTCAGCACTGCCGTCACCCAGCATGCGTACCTTGCCGTCGGTCTTCTGGTCACGCGCCCAGGCACCCATCACAAAAGCGTCGTTAACGCTCACACACCAGATTTCATCAACGCCGGCGGCCTTGAGCTCGGAGAACTTCTCGACATAACCGGGCACATGCTTGGCCGAACAGGTCGGCGTGAAAGCGCCTGGCAGTGCAAACAGGGCAATCGTTTTGCCGGCGGTGGCCTTGGCCACATCAACAGGGTTGGGGCCGATGCTGCAGCCGTTGCCTTCAACTTCTGAAAATTCCATCAGGGTGGTGGCAGGAAGGGTGTCTCCGACTTTGATCATGAAATGCTCCAGTTTTGTTAGGGGGGTGAAAGGAAAAAGGGAATAGGTTGAAGAGCGCTATTCTGATCCATGCTGGAAAGCTCTGCTTGCTGAGGGTTGGCAGCCGCAGTCAGCGTTCACCGACACCGCGTTAACTGACACCCCTATGCTGAGGCAGAAACAAAAACGGCCCACACAGTGAGCCGTTTTTTGACTTTTCAGTCATCTGCCTGTTTGCACAGGATCAGACGATGACAGCCTTCTCAACCAGACGGGTCACAACCCAGTTCTTGGTCTTGGAGATAGGACGGCTTTCGGTGATCTCGATCACGTCGCCCGTGTGGTACTCGCCCTTTTCGTCATGGGCGTGGTACTTG
>JAZKHN010000315.1:0-3789 GCA_040385325.1 Pseudomonadota bacterium | reverse complement strand
GGCACAGGTTTTCATGCGCCACCCAGCTCAGCGCCATCGCGTGGTTCCAGCGCGAAAACGCCTGCAGCACCAGGCCGCTCGTGAACATGTCCAGCCCGGCACCGCCCTCAGCCTCGGGCACGGTGATGCCGAAGTAACCCGTCTTGCCAATCACATTGAAGGCGTCTTCGGGCCACCACTCCTCGTTGTCCATGCGCTGGGACAGCGGATAAAGCTCCTTGCGCGCAAAGCGGTCGGCCTCATCGAGCATGCCCTGCTCGTCATTGGACAGGCCGGCAAAACGCTGCATGGCGGAGCCCACAGGGGGTGCGGAATCGGAAGCAAGGGTTGAAGTGTTCATTGGGTATTCAATAAAGTTGAAAGTTGATCGGTTCAGGCGGCTCGCTTTTGCGCAAACGCAGCAACGCGCGCTGCAAAGTCCGGCGTAGCCGCACAGCGCAGGAAGGCAGCCTTCTCGCGGTCCAGATGGGCTTCCAGCGCCGACGCTGACTGTGCCGCGACGAGGCCCTTGAGCTCACTCAGTGACTGCGGCGCCACCGCCAGCAGTTCAGCCACCCATTTGTCGGTCGCCTGCCGCAGTGCTTCGTCATCGACCACACGATTGACAAGACCCAGTTGCAACGCCTGCTCTGCCGTGAACTGGCCGCCCGTCGTCAGCGCATCAAGCCCGCGCGCACTGCCCAGGCGCTGCACCATAAAAAAGCTCAAACCACCATCTGCCGGGGCACCCAGCTTGGGGTAAGCCACCACAAAGCGCGCAGAACGCGCAGCGACAACAAAGTCGCAGGCCATCGCCAGCGAGAAACCGCCGCCTGCAAGCGCGCCGTGCGCGCACGCAATCACCGGCATACGGAGCCGCTGCAAGCCCAGCACACATTCGTGGAAGGGGTTGATGGTTTTCTCGATGAAGCCCGGCAGGTTATCGGCATGTGCATGCATCGCCGCCACATCACCGCCGGAGCAAAAAGACCGGCCTTCACCCCGCAGCACGACAACGCGGGCCGTCGCATTGCTGTTGATGGCTTCAATTGCATCACGCAGGACACACGCCATCGCGCTGTCCAGCGCATTCATGCGTTCGGGCCGATTCAGGGTCAGCGTCACGACGGCACCCTGCTGTGACGACAGCACCGAAGGTGCGCCGCTCATGCCCGTTTTCCCACACAAAAATCACTCAATCCAATAATTTGACCCATTTTCAAATTTCTTCTTTAAAAGGATCAATATGTAATCCTCATTTCATGCATGAATGGATAGGGTAATTACCAGTTTCATCAATTCTTACAGCTAAAACATGTAAATATCACTCCATGAATCTGGTTTTCTAAGGGAAATCCATAAGCATCATTATTTTTGAGTGAGGGTCATAATTCATCGAATTCGAGGCACCAGCTGCAGGCAAAGCAGGTGGACCAGAGACACAGAGTGCAAAAAGCGCCACGGAGACAAACTCATGACATCAACCGTCCCCGGCAACGGGGCAAACAAGTGCAAGGCATGCTGAGCATCACCAACCTCCAGGTCTTTTACGACCATGCGGTGGAAGCCGTGCGCGACGTCTCGCTGGAAGTCGGGGCAGGCCGCATCGTCGCGCTGCTGGGCAGCAACGGCGCCGGCAAGTCCACGGTGCTCAAGGCCATCAGTGGCGTGCTTTACCCCGAAGAAGGCGAAATCACCGGCGGTGTCATCACCTATGACGGCAAACCCGTCAACAAACTCGCCCCGCATGAGGTCGTCAGGCTGGGCCTGGTGCAGGTGCCCGAAGGCCGCCGGCTGTTCGACACGCTGACGGTGGAAGAAAACCTGCTCATGGGTGGCTACGCACGGCCTGCAGGTGAATCGGCCGAAGCCATGTCACGAATTTTTGAACTCTTCCCTGCAATTGAGTCACACCGCCACCGCGTTTCCGGCTACCTCTCGGGCGGACAGCAGCAGATGGTGGCCATAGGCCGGGCACTGATGGGCCAGCCTCGCCTGCTGCTGCTCGATGAGCCCTCGCTCGGCCTGGCGCCGCAGATCATCACCGAGATCTTCCAGGCCATACGCAAGCTGCGCGATGAACGCGGGCTGACCGTGCTGCTGGTCGAGCAGAACGCGCAGCTGGCGCTGTCCGTCGCCGACTACGGCTACATCATGGAACGCGGCCGCATCGTGCTTGATGACACGCCGCAAAAGCTGCTGGACAACAACGACGTCAAGGAGTTCTATCTCGGTGTGCAGGACGGCGGCGAACGCCGCAGCATGCGCGACATCAAGCACTACAAACGGCGCAAGAGGTGGCTGTCATGAACACAACCGTACACACCTCATCGACCACACCGCTGGCGCCAATTCTTGAATTTGCGGATGTCTCCAAGCGCTTCGGCGGCCTGCAGGCCCTGGGCGATATCAGCCTGCGCGTCATGCCGGGCGAAATCTGCAGCGTCATTGGACCCAATGGCGCCGGCAAGACAACGCTGTTCAACCTCACCTCCTGCCTGCTCACGCCCACCACCGGCACAGTGACCTTCGACGGCGAAGACATCACCGGCCTGCCCGCCCACAAGCTGGCAAAGCGCGGCCTGGCGCGTACCTTCCAGAACCTCGCAGTATTCAAGCACGAGACCGTTATTGACAACATCCTCACCGGCATGCACTCACGCCTGGGCACTGGCATCTTCGGCGCCGCCATGTTCTGGGGCGCTACCCGAAATGCCGAAATCCGCGCCCGGGAAACGGCAGAAGAGATTGTCGAGTTCCTCGAAATCGAATCGATACGCGACCTGCCCGTCGGCACCCTTTCCTATGGACTGCAAAAGCGGGTGGAGCTGGGCCGCGCACTGGCCATGCAGCCCAAGCTTTTGCTGCTCGATGAAATGGTCTCGGGCATGAACCAGGAAGAAACCGAAGACATTGCGCGCTTCATTCTTGACATACGCGAGGAACGCAGTGTGACCGTCATGATGATCGAGCATGAAATGGGCATCGTGATGGATATTTCCGACCATGTGTGCGTGCTGAACTTCGGCCGCAAGATTGCTGACGGGACACCGGCCACAGTGTCGAAAGATCCCGCCGTGATTGCCGCCTACCTTGGCCAGGACATGGAGGCTGCAGCATGACCCGCCCAGACCCCGCACTTGCCGATCAGCAGTTGCCGCCCGGCCTGGCCGAAGGCAAAGCCACCATGCCCGGCCTGCTGCGCCACCGCGCACGCACCATGCCAAACCAGGTCGCCCTGCGGGAAAAAACGCGGGGTATCTGGCACGGCACAAGCTGGCAAGAATATTTTGAGAAAGCCAGGGCCTTTGCACTCTTCCTCAAATCTCAGGGCTTCCTGCCCGGTGACAAACTCATCATTGCTTCCGACGGCACGCCGGAATGGTTTTTTGCCGACCTGGCCGCGCAGTCACTGGGCGGCGTCACAGTCGGCATCTACCCGACCAATCCCTGGCCAGAGCTGCAATACATCGCACGCCATTGCCGCGCGAAGATCGCCGTCTGCGGTGACCAGGAGCAGACCGACAAGGTACTGACCGCCATGCAGCGCGAAGGCGGCCTGCCCGAGATGCAGCGCGTGCTTACGGTCGACTGGAAAGGCATGCGCCAGTACACCGACAGCTGCCTGATGTCATTCAATGACGCACTTGAACAAGGCCAAAGCCTGGCATCCGATACAGCACAGGTCGCAGCCTACGAACAGTCGATTGAAGACCTGCGCGCCGAACAGGACGCCCTCATCGTCTACACCTCGGGCACCACGGGCATGCCCAAGGGCGCACGCATCTCGCACCGCGGCATTCTTTCAGA
>JAZKHN010000314.1:8200-15363 GCA_040385325.1 Pseudomonadota bacterium | reverse complement strand
AGCGCACGCAGGGCCGCCGTGGCGAGCGCGGGGTTTTTCTGGCACCAGTGGAGGTTGGCATTGACGGTGTTGAACTGCCAGTCGGGCACGTAATCGCTGATGTCTGCGAGTTTGCTCAGGCCCATGTCTTCACCCAGAAAACACCAGGGCACGGACTGCAAACCGGCATCCAGCGTGCCGGCCAGAAGCGCATGGTGACGCGAGGGCGCACCGCCGGTGTCCTGCACCTCGTAGTCGCCGGGGTAGTGCATGTTGTGCTGCACCGCCAGCTCCTGGAAGTGAAAGAAGCTGCCTTCAACCTTGTTCAATATGCCGAAGGTTCGGCCGCGCAGGTCTTCGATGGTCTTGATCTCAGGCCGGGCCATCAGCCAGTGGCTGAGCTTGCCCGAGTTGCCGGCAATCAGGCGCAGCGGGCCGCCCGCATAGGCGTTTTGCAGCACGCCTTCTGGCGGCGCAATGGCGATGTGCATGCAGCCGTTGAGCAGCGATTCAATCTGCACGCCGCTTCCGGTGTACGAAAAGTTGACGCCCAGCTCTTCATCATCGAAGTAGCCCTGCTCAAGTGCCGCCCAGACCGGGGCGTAATAAAAAGTCTTTGAAACCAGGCCGATGTGTAGCGTTTGCTTGGGCGTGTGGGTCATAGGGTTCAGGAAAGGATGTTTTCAGGAATGCCCTGCGCACGCTGGGCATCTTTGAGGTAGCTGCCGTCAACGTACTTTTCGGGCACGGCATCATCGGCAATGGTGAAGCTGCCTGTGCGGTCGCGCTGGATCAGCGAGATGGCGGTGGCCAGGCCCGCGCGGTTGAGGTGCAGGTCAAGCGCGACGGCACCGCCCACATGGTCGGCCCAGGCGCGCTCAAGGTAGCGGCGCGGGATGTTCATGTGTTCTGCGGCAATGTCGATGGCTTCGGTCTTGTGGTCGACCATGAAGCGCGAGCCTTCAAGCGTGGCTTCAAGAAACTGCGTTACCTCTGCCGCATGGTCTGCAGCCCAGGCCTTGCGCACATTGATGCTGGTGAACTGGAAGTCTGGAATCCACTGCGACAGCGGGCCGAGGTTGGTCAGGCCTGCGTCTTCTGCCATGTAGTTGTGCGGGTCGGTCTGCATGCCGGCGTCTATGCCGCCACTGAGCAGCAGCGCATGGCGCGGCGGCACGGCGCCGCATTCAACCACCTCGTAGTCACCGGGGTAATGCAGGCCCAGCTCTTCAAGAATGCCCATGAAGAGCGACGAGGTTCCCGCCGTGACCGTGGCCACACCCAGCTTTTTGCCGCGCAGGTCTGTGAGCTGCTTGATGCCGGGCTGCACGATGAGTGAGTGCGTCAGGCGGTTGACGTTGCCGCCGATGATGCACAGGCCGCCGCCGCGCTCGACATCGTGAATCACATGCTCGGGCGAGCCGACTCCGATGTCGATGTCGCCGGCTTTCAGCTGGGCGGTGACGTTCTCGATACCGCTGAGCATGCTGATCTGCACATCCAGCCCGCGTGCGGCATAAAAGCCTTTTTTGACCGCCGCCCAATAAGGTACGTAGAAAAATGCGGGGATGACAATCCCCACGCGTAGCGTTGTGCTCATCGGGTGCTTTGCTGTCTTAGTCGCGGTAAGAGGTGTCGATGCGGTCGGCAATGCGCAGGTAGGCGGGCCAGTCGTCCTTGCCGCCCTTGCGGTCGTGCTTTTCCCACTGCGCGGCGGTGTGTTCGCACACCTCTGGCGGCGGCTCGATGATCTCTGCGCCTGTGGCTTCGAGCATGAGCTGCGTCTCGCATGCGCCGACCAGGTAACGCATCAGCGTGAGGGCTTCGCTGGCGTCGTCGCCCGAGGTCAGCAGGCCGTGGTTGCGCAAAATCATCGACTTGGCCCTGGGACCGAGGTCGGCAGCGATGCGTGCGGCTTCGTTGATGTCTGTCGCAATGCCTTCGTAGTCGTGGTACGCAATGCGGTTGTAAAAGCGCATGGCGCCCTGCGTCATCGGGCGAATGCCTTTGGCGTGCGCCGACATGGCCATGCCGACCTTGCTGTGCACATGCAGCGTGCAGTTGATGTCGGGGCGGCTCTTGAGCACGGCGGTGTGTATGGTGAAGCCCGCGGGGTTGACGCCCTGGTCTTCATTGAGCTGCTCGCCGTCGATGCGGATCTTGACCAGGTTGGAGGCCGTGACTTCATCGAACATCACCTTGTGCTGCTTGAAGAGAAAGTAGTCGGGCTGGTCGGGCACGCGCATGGCGATGTGGTTGTAGATGAGGTTGTCCCAGCCGTAAAAGGTGACAAGGCGGTGGCAGGCGGCGAGGTCTATGCGGGCCTGCCATTCGGCGGCGCTGCAGTCCTTGCGCAGGATGGAGCTCTTGATGGGGGCGTTCATTCAGGTGTGTCCTCTTGTTGAATGGAGATAAAGAATTCAGTTATCTGCGGTGATGCCGGCGCGCTTGATGACCTGCGCCCATTTGTCGACATCGCCCCTGATCTGCGGCGCAAACTTTTCAGGTGGTGCGAGGTCGGGGGTCAGGCCCATGTCGAGCAGGCGGGTGCGCAGCTCGGGCTGCGCCATGATCTGCGTGAGCTCGCTGTATATGCGGGCCTGCACTTCTTTCGGCACGCCCGCAGGCGCGAACAGGGCCAGCCAGGTGCCGGCCTCAAAGCCGGGCACGCCGGATTCAGCAACCGTCGGCAGGTCGGGCAATGTGGGCACACGGTTCAGGCTGGTGACGGCGATGGCGCGCAGCTTGCCGCCCTTGATCTGCGGCAGCGATGTGGTGATGCCGTCAAACGCGACCTGCACTTCATTGCCGAGCAGGCCTATGACCATGGGGCCGCTGCCTTTGTACGGCACGTGGACGATGTCAGTGCTGGTCATGCCCTTGAAGAGCTCGCCCGCCATGCGTGTGGTACTGCCGCCCGAGCCGTAATTGAGTTTGCCAGGCTGTGACTTTGCCAGCGCGATGACTTCCTGCGTGCTTTTGGCCGGCACGGATGGGTGTACCACCAGCACCAGGGGCAACGTGACCAGCTTGGCCACGGGGACCAGGTCCTTGAGCGGGTCGTAGCTCATTTTGGCGAACAGCGACTGGTTGATGGCGATGGCCCCGTCATTGGACAGCATGAAGGTGTAGCCGTCGGGCGCCGCCTTGGCGACGAGGTCGGCACCCAGCATCTGCGACGCGCCGGGTTTGTTCTCGACGATGACCGCCTGGCCCCACGATTTGGTGAGCCGCTCGGCCACGATGCGCGCCATGATGTCTGCCGGGCCGCCCGCGCCCGTGGGCACGACGATGCGCACGGGCTTGGCTGGGTAGGCTTGCGCCATGGCGGCGGGGGCGACCGAGCTGAGCGCTGCGAACGCGACAGCAATGGCTGTGTACTTCAGGCAAGCGCGACGCGGCGGGCACTGGCGTGTGGGGGTGTGAATGCGTGAGGGCAAGATTTGTCTCCTGTTGTGTGGCTCGGCGGCAGGCATGCACGATCAAATGCAGCAAGCGTTGTCCGATGGCGTGAATCTAGGCGTGTGGCGAAGGTTCATCAAGATTGATTGACGGCTCAACTTGAAACGCGGTGCAGGCTGGAAACTGCAGCCGGAACCCGCCTGTCAGGGGAGAAAAGGCAAAGCCGGGACGCCTGCCGCGTTGGCGGGACTAGGGAAGGTCATGATTGATTGGGGCAATCAATGCGATCGTCAAACCTGCCATTGCGGACTGGATCCGCAATCCATGACCCCGATTTCCGCGTACATCAGTTGTTTACAAACTTCGCGCGTGGCCTCAGCAGCACTGACGACAAGCGCTGCTCAAGAATGTGCGCCACCCAGCCGGCGGAGCGGGCAATCGCAAACAGCGCACCGCCACTTTCACGCGGCAAGCCCATTTCGTTGCACAGGGCCGTGACGACCAGCTCTACCTGAGGCAGCAGATTGAGCTCGGTGCGTGCCGTGTCAATAAAGGCCATGAACTCCCGCAGGCGCACGCTGTGCCTTGAGCGCGCAGCAGCAATGCGCAACAGGCAGGCGGCGCGCGGGTCACCCTTGGGGTACAGCGGGTGCGCAAAGCCGGGCACCTTGCGCCCCTGGTCGCGCAGTTCCGTCACGCGCCTGAGCAGTGCGGCGCGCGTGCGTGCGCCGGCCAGAAACACTTCGGCCTGGTCATAGACATGCCCCACCTTCACGCCCGCATGTGTACACATGGCAGACACCAGGCAACCATGCAGCGATGAGCCACTGGATGCCGCAACACGCGATGCGAAGGAGGCAGGCGCCAGTTCATGGTCTGCCAGCAACACAAGAATGGCCTCGATGGCGCGGCTGTTTTCATCGCTTACGTTGCCGCCGAGGGCGCGCAGCACGCCCTGCACCATGCTGTCACCGGCCTTCAGCGGCGTGAACCTGCGCTCGCCCGCCAGCAGGCCGAGACATCCGACCAGCACCTGCAGCACCTGCTTGGCGGCATCGAGCGTGTTGCCGCTGCGCAGGCGCTGCGCCACACCGCCGCGCGAGATGCCAAGCGTGAGCACGACCAGCGCAAAGACCTCCATGAACTGCTCACGCGTGCCGACCTTGCCCAGCGATTCGCAGAGGCGGCGCACTTCCGCAGGCAAGGGCTTCACATCCCAGCGAACGCCCTCGTCGGGCGAGAGGCCAGTCCACAACAGTTCGGCCACGGACTCGAAAGACACCTGGCGCGCGGCAAGGTCGACCGCAATGAGACCGCGATAGCGAGGGCCTTCGGGCGAGATCTCGGTGATGGAGGTCGGCACGATGGGCTCGCCGAACTGCATGGCGGATGCCGCGATGACGCCCTGGCCCGAACGCACCTCAGCGCGCGCCTTGAGCCGTTCGATATCTTCACGCAGGTAGAGATTGCTCTTTTTGCCGGGCTGGCGAAAGCTGCGCACCAGGCCGCGGCTGACATAGGCGTACAGGGTCTGGTGTTGCACGTTGAGGTGCGCCATCGCCTGCCGCGCATCCATATAGGCGTGATCATTTGCGGTGGCCTTGCCTCTGTCCCTGGCTGTGTCGTCCATCGTGTCGTCTCCGGCTTTTTGGTTTTTGCCGAGCCTAACAGTTTTGAGGTTGACGGTCATTTGAAGTTGATCAACCTTCATCGCTTTTCAGACCCGGCCTGAAACGCGGCGAACAACTGTTCAGTGTTTTCGCCTGCCTTTCTCGCGCTTCACGCCGCGCGTCAGGGCCGCATCCGCACTGCGCCCCGATTGCCTCCGGTTTAACCCTTGCCCTGGCACGCCCGGGTGCCGAAAACGGCTTCTTTAAGACCGAACAGCATGTGAAAGCTAGGGTTTTCCATGGCACATGCACCCTATCACAGGCATATATTGAACATGTGTTTTGATAAAAGCGATTAAACAAAACAACTGTTCAATTCGCTGTGAAATGTGAATGTCCAGTTATTGCGATGCGAACGGGGCGGCCTGACAGCCAGGAGGCAAGGCCGCATCAACCCATATGCCCCTTAGATCAAATGACCACGGAGACCAGAATGCAAACCTCAAACAAACTTGTCAGGTACCTTTTGAAGACCTGCCTCATCAGCGCACTGTGCGCCACAGGCTATGCGCAGGCGCAGGACGCCTATCCGTCAAAGCCCATCAGGCTCATCTCATGCTGCATCGGGGTGATTGATGCGATTGCGCGGGTGGTGGGTGAAGAGATGTCGAACAACCTCAAGCAGCCCGTTGTGGTGGAAGCAAAGGCCGGCGCGAGTGGCGGCATTGCCGCTGACTTCGTGGCCAAGTCCAGGCCCGACGGCTACACCATCTTCTTCGGCACCAACTCGACCCACGCGGCGAACCAGAGCCTCTTCAAGTCGCTGCCTTATGACTATGTGAAAGACTTTGTGCCGCTGGCAGGCGTGGGGGAAGGCCCCATCGTGCTGGTCGTCAACATGCAGTCGCCGGTGCGCAGCGTCGCCGACCTGACGGCACTTGCCAAAAAGCAGCCGGGCAAGCTGACCTACGGCTGGGCAAGCTCGTCGACCCGAATGTCGATGGAGATGTACAACCAGCTGGCAGGCATCAAGATTACCGATGTGCCTTACAAGACCAACCCGCAGGCGACCACCGACCTGATAGGCGGGCAGGTCGATGCCATGTTTGCCGACATGAACACTGCGGTGCCGCTCATCAAGGCGGGCAAACTGCGTGCGCTGGCAGTGTCGGGCACCAAACGTGTGGCCGCCATCCCTGAAGTGCCGACGATGAAGGAAGCCGGCGTGACCGACTACAACCTGACATGGTGGGTTGCCGGCTGGGCACCTGCAGGCACACCCAAAGAAGTGGTGACGCAGCTGAACACGTCAATCAGCAAATCCATCACCTCACCCAAGGTGCTTGAATTTTTCAGGAACATCGCGCTTGAACCCATGCCCATGTCGGGCGACGAGCTGATGAAGTTCCAGGTTGCCGAGCACGGCAAATGGGCAAAGATCATTTCAACCGCCGGTATCCAGCCGCAATAAAGAAGAGCCATGACGTCACTGCCAAAGTTTGTCGAGTTTCACGAGGAAGGCCCGCGCGAGGGCTTTCAGTTTGAGAAAACATTGTTCCCGCTCGCGCAGCGCCTTGAATTGATCGACGCGCTGGCCCAGACCGGTGTACCGCAGATACAGGTTGCATCGTTTGTGCACCCGAAAGTGGTGCCGCAGATGGCGGACTCTGAAGAACTGTTTGCCCGGTTGAAGCCGCGCCCCGGGGTGGCCTACACGGGCTTGTGGCTCAACGAACGCGGCTTTGAGCGCGCGCTGAAGGTGCCCAACATCACGCTGCAGGGCGGGCTGAATTTTTATGCATCGGATGCCTTCAGCCGCATGAACAACAACCGTTCGGCCATCGAGATGCGCGACGCGCAGCGCGCCTGGGTGTCGCTGTATGCCGATGCCGGTGTGCCGCTGGAAACAGCGCACATCATGACGGCCTTCGGCTGCAACCTCGAAGGCGCGATTGCCACATCAAAGGTGACATCACTGGTGCACTGGATTGCAGACCTGTGCCGTACTGCGGGCATCAAGCTGCCGAAGATCTACCTGTGCGACACGGTGGGCTGGGCGGCACCCAACACCATACGCAGCATGGTAGGAGCAGTTCGCGAGATCGTGCCGGAAGCGCGTATCGGCCTGCACCTGCACGACACGCGCGGCCTGGGCGCGGCCAATTTTTTTGC
>JAZKHN010000314.1:0-8100 GCA_040385325.1 Pseudomonadota bacterium | reverse complement strand
GAGCCCGGGATGACCGCCAGGGCAACTTCCCATCTGTCATTGCGGACCTGATCCGCAATCCATGGCCCCTACCGGTTTTACGAAATCGCCTCAGGCAGGCACCACCGCCTGTGCATCAGCCAAGTACTGCGCCGCCTTCAGCGGAAACTGCAGCAGCAGCACCTCGAGCCCGCCCTCACCCGCCTGTATGACGAAAGCGGTTTCGTCGGCACTGACGAAGACCTGCTCCCATTCGGTGAGGCTCTCGCTCTGGTGTTTCATGCTGCCGCCTATGACTAAATAGAACTGGCCGTCGCTGCCTTCGGGCGAAGGCGCGGAAAGGTGGCTGTTAGGCGGCAGGCGGTAGAGCCGCGCGACGGGCGCTGTAGCGGGATCGGCCTTATCGTCGAACAGGTTTTCACACTGCACGGCCTGCAAGGCCTGTAGTGCAGCGGCTGTCATGGGCTGCGTGATGGGGCCGGTGGTTTGAAGCTTGGGGCCGCGCACCATCTGGTCGCGCTTCTCGGGTATCCACTGCGCGCCGGTTTCAAATACCGGCCGCAGCGTGATGTACGACAGCCCCTGCGCGCCTGCGACCAGCGGCCCGTAGCCGGTGTAGGCGCCGGCATAGTGAACCGTGACCTCGCCCAGCGCGTGCGGGCCGATGAAGCCGCTGCCCTTCACAACCACCTGAAACTGGTTGTTGCGGTGAAAGTGCGGCGGTGTGCTGGAGTCGGCCGGCATCTCGACCATGAACACCGTGGGCGAGAGGCGCGGGTCATCGCCAGTCTCCATCCACTCGCCCTTGTAGAGGCCCTTGTAGTTCTCGTACGCGCGGCGTTTGGTTTGCCAGTAGTCGCGTGTGCCGGTGACGATCATGGCGGCTCCTTTGCTGTGGTGAAGCTACTGCAGCTTGACCGCGACCTTGCCGATGGCGCGGCGTTCGCCGACCTGCTTGAGCGCATCGACGATCTGGTCCATGCCGAACTCGGCGCCTACTTCGGGGTGCAGTTTGCCGTCGGTGTACAGCGCGCACAGGGCGCGCAGATTGGCCGCGGCTTTTTCAGGCTTGCGTTCGAGGTGCTGGCGGTAGCTGACGCCGATGACGCTGGCCTGCTTGAGCAACACGAGGTTGCCCTTGATATTGGGAATCACGCCGCTGGCATAACCCGTAATCAGCAACCGGCCATAAGGCGCAATGCCGCGCAGCGCAGCTTCGGTCATGTCGCCGCCCACCACGTCGAGGATGACGTTGGCGCCTTTTTTGCCGGTGATCTCCTTGATGCGGTCGGTGATGTTCTCAAGCGCGCCGTTAACGAGATGGTCGGCCCCGTTGGTCTTGCACATGGCGAGCTTTTGCTCGGTGCTGGCCACGGCAATGACTGTGGCACCAAGCGCCTTGGCGATCTGGATGGCACACAGGCCGATGCCGCCCGAAGCACCCAGCACGACGAGCACATCACCTGCGGCAAGGTGGCCGCAATCCACCAGCCCGTGGTAGGCCGTGCTGTACACCAATACAAAACCCGAGGCCTGGTTGTCGCTCATACCGGCGGGCACGCGCTCGATGCGGTTGCGTGCAATAACGGCCTGCTCGGCAAAGCAGCCTTGGCCGACATAACTCATCACGCGATCGCCGGGCTTGAGGTCGGTGACGTTGGCGCCGACCTCCATCACCGTGCCCATGCCTTCGATGCCGGGCACAAAAGGCAGGTCGGGCTTCACCTGATATTTGCCCTGGGCCATCAGCACATCGGGCGGGTTGATGGCGGCCACGCGCATGGCGACGCGCACACCGTCAGCGAAGAGCGCGGGCGCTTCGCACTGGCCTATCGAGAGTTTGTCGACCGTGGTGTATTCGGTGCAGATCACGGCCTTCATCAGGCCGGCCGCCGTTTCTGCGGGTGTGGTGGGGACGCGCGCGTTCATGAGCCGGTCCACACGGGTGTGCGTTTTTCGCGGAAGGCCAGCAGGCCTTCCTTTGCGTCTTTGGTCATGGAGACGAGGCCGATCTGGCTCTCGGTGAACGATATGGACTCTTCAAACGACATGGCCTGGATGCGGCGCATGGTGTAGCGGCCGCGGCGTATGGCGGTGGGTGACTTGTCGGTGAGGCGGCTGATCAACCAATCGACTTTTGCATCGAGCTCTGCCGTCGGCACCACGTGGTTGACGAGGCCTATGGTTTTGGCTTCAGCAACGCTGATGGGCTCACCGGTCAGGCACATTTCATACAGCGTGCGCGAGGGAATCAGGTGCTGCAGCACCGACAACACCTGCATGGGAAAGACACCGACCTTGACCTCGGGCAGGCCGAAGATGGCGTGATCAGCGGCGATGGCCATGTCGCACATCGACAGCAAGCCCATGCCGCCGGCCATGCAGGCGCCGTTGACGCGCGCCAGCAGCGGCACCGTGGTGGTGTGGGCGGTACGCAGCAGCTGCGCGTAGGCCAGGCTGGGTGTGGCGTAGTCGAACTCGAACGAGGTGCCGGTGGCGAGATCTGCGCCGGAGCAAAAAGCTTTTTCACCGGCGCCGGTGATGACCACCACACGCACGTCCTTGTTGTTGCCGGCCTGGCGAATCGCATCGGCCAGGCCATTGATGACGACCTCATTCATGGCGTTGCGGCGCTCGGGCCGGTCTATCGTCAGCCACAGCGCGGCACCTCGCATTTCCTTGATCAGTTCAGTCATTTCCATCGTCTCCAGCGGTGTTGTCTTTCCAGGTGAATGCAAACTGCCCACCGACGCGGCGGCGGTGCGCCAGCGCGAGCGGGGTGGTGATGTGGGTGCTGCCAGGTATCTGGCGGATTCGGCCCAGCAGAAGATCCTGCAGGTGCGCGTAGTCGCGCGCGCGTATGGTGAGCAGCAGCTGGTACTCACCGCTCAGCCAGTTGGCGACCTCGACCTCGGGGATGGTCATGCAGAAGTCCAGCGCTTCGTCGATGTTTTGCTGCGCGTGCACCTGCACCAGCGCAAAGGCGTTGACGCCGAAACCGGCGACCTCGTGGTTAACCTCGACGCGGTAGCCCTTGATGACGCCGCGCTCTTCGAGGCGTTTGATGCGCTCGATGACAAGGCCGGCAGACACACCCATCTCACGTGCGACTGATCGGGCGGACATGCGGGCGTTGTCACCCAGGTAGGAAAGAATGCGGCGGTCGACCGGGTCCAGCGGAAACACGCTGACGCCGCGTGCTGCGTCCTTGCTTTCGTCTGCCATCACGCGGCCCCTGTCGCAGCGAGGCCGGTGCGCACCATCAATGTGTAGAGGAAGGTCATGACGACAGTGCCGTCCTGCTTGGTGACCTCGATGCCGAGTTCGAGAATGCCTTTGGACGGGTTGGATCCGAGCCGTTTGGAATTGACCGTGGCCGATGCGGTGATAGTGTCGCCGCCGTAGACCGGCGCTTTTGATGTCACCTTGTCGAGGCCCAGAAAGGCAATCGTGACGCCGCTATAGATCAGCGTCGCGCTGAGCAGGCCGATGGCGTAGGACACGATGATGGGGCCGGGCAAAATCACGCCGCTGAAAGGAGTGTTCTTGCGCACGTATTCGGCGTTGGTGTGCAGCGGCTGGTGAAAGCCGGTGGTCATGGCGGTGATCATGACGATCTCGGCATCGGTGATGGTGCGGCCGAAGCCTTCGAAACGCTGGCCGACGATGATGTCGTCGAAAGTCTTCCAGGGCGCGATGCGCTCCTGCGTGGCGGCTTCGGTGCTCATTTGACAAGTTCTCCCTGCGCCAGTGGCGCGTCTTCTGCGTGATGCTGCCAGGCGTCTTTCTGCGCCAGCAGTTCGATGATTTTTTCTTCCGTCATGCCCAGGCCGCGCAGCACTTCAGCGGTATGTTCGCCACGCAGCGGCGGTGCGGTGTGCGTGGCGCGCATCACGCTGCGCAGCGGCAGCGAGGTGGCCTGTATGTGGCCGTAGCTGGCGTGCTCAAGGTCGAGCAGCATGCCACGCGCCGCGGTATGTGCATGGCCAAGCGCGCTGCCGATGTCGTTGACCGGTGCGCAGGGCACATCGGCCTTGCCAAGAAGTTCGACCAATCCGGCGACCGTGTGCTGTTTCAGCACCGGTCCCAAGGTGCCGTAGATTCGGACGCGGTCGGCTGAGCGCCCGTGCAGGGAGCGCAGGCTGGGGTCGGCGCCGAGGTCATCGAGGCCGAGCGCCAGGCAGAGGCCGCTCCAGTTGGCATCGGTCATGACGGTGATGGCGATATCGCCGTCGGCGGCTTCGAAGGTGCCGTAAGGCACGGTGAAGTAGTGGCCGGAGCCTGTGCGCCCGGGCTGTTCACCGGTGGCGTTGAAGTAACCGCCGTAGTTGGCCAGCAGCGTGAGCAGCGAATCGTACATCGCCACATCGATGAAGCGGCCTGCCCCTGTCTGCTTGCGCTCGAAAAGCGCCGCGAGAATGCCGATCACCGCGAACAGCGACGAGGCTGTGTCGCCGATGGGCACGCCGACCTTGACCGGCGGTTCGCCCGGCTCGCCATTGGTGCTCATGATGCCGGAGTAGGCCTGCGCAATGAGGTCAAAGCTGCGCTTGTGCGCGAGTGGCCCGGTCTGGCCGAAACCGCTGATGCTGCAGTACACGACCGACGGGTTGGCGGCCTTGACCACCTCATAGCCCAGCCCCAGACGGCCAATCGCACCGGGCGCGAAGTTTTCAATCACCACATCGGCTTTGGCCAGCAACTCGAGCGCAACCTGGCGGCCAGCATCGCTCTTGAGGTCGAGCGCAATGCTACGCTTGTTGCGGTTGAAGGCCACGAAGTAATGGCTCTGGCCGTTTTTGTCGGGGCCCATGTCGCGCCCCACATCGCCATGCTCGACGCCTTCTATCTTGATGACGGATGCGCCCAGGTCGCCCAGGGTCTGCGAGGCGAATGGGCCGGAAATGACGTGAGTAAAGTCGACCACGCGTATGCCGCGCAGGGGGCCTTCGGCTGTGGCGTCAGGCTGCACGTCCATCAGACGCCCCTCACGGCGACCATAAAGACAATTGTCCGGATAAATTGGATTTTTGAAGACATATGTCCACTATAGGCGCGCAATGGACATGCATATTCAGTAAAAACCCTGAATACTCCGCTGCATAGCGGCATCGTGTCAGTGCTGTAAAGACGGCCTGTTCTGACGCGGGGGTGACCAGAACCATGAAACTATGACTCCTGACCAACTCCCGGGAGCGTTTTTGACACCAGCTCTGAAACCAGTTCAGCGACGACAGATCATGGGGATCAGCATGCGGCTTGCGGGCGCGGGGCTATTGCTTGCCTGTGTGCCATTTGCCAGGGCCCAGGCGGCCTACAAAATCTCGAAAGAAAAAATCGAGCAGGCGGTGGCCGAGAGGTTTCCGCGCAAGTACCCGGCGCGCAATCTGTTTGACATCACTTTGCAAATGCCGCAGCTGCGCATGCTGCCCGAGCAGAACCGCCTGGGCGTGCAAACCCCGGTGGACCTGGCGGGGCAAGCGCTGAACCAGAGCTACAAGGGCATGTTTGATGTGGACTTTGGCCTGAGGTTTGAACCGTCGGACCTGTCGATACGCGCGACGCAGCTGAAGGTCAACGCCCTGCGCTTTGACAAGCTGGCACCCGGCCCGGCCGCGCTGCTGTCAGCCTATGGGCCGCAGCTGGCCGAGCAGTCACTACAGGACGTGGTGCTGCACCAGCTCAAACCGGCAGACCTGGCGCTGCCCGACGGCATGGGTCTACAGCCCGACAAGATCACCGTGACGGCGCAGGGCATTTCGATCAGCTTTGTGCCCAAGCCGATGTCTCAACCGCTGCAGCCTGCCCAGGCATCGTGATGCCCGCGCAAGTTTGTATGCCGCTTATTCGGCGATGGCGATGCAGTCCATCTCGACGTCAAAGGCCCATGGCCATGAGCCGACATTGACAAAGGTGCGCGCCGGCGGGTCCACCGGAAAGTAACGCTGGTAGACCTCATTGATGATGTCGTAGTAGCCGACATTGGTGACATAGACGGTCATCTTGACGACCTGCTCCAGTGACGAGCCCGATGCCTCCAGCCGGCGCTTGATGCCGTCAAGCACCAGCTCGGTCTGGCGCCTGACGTCTGTCATGGCGACCTTTGTTTCACCGGCTTCACGCGGTGGCGTTCCCGATATGAACACAAAACCACCGGCCTTGACGGCGGCAGACAGCGGGGTTTTGGAGAGTCCGACATCCACGTTGACGATTTCTTTTTTCATCAGTCGACCTTCACGCCGGTGTCTTTGACCAGCTTTGCATAAACGGTTTGCTCGGACCGGATGCGCGCAGTGAACTCATCAGGCGTGCTGGCAATTACCACGGCGCCCAGCGTGGGCATGCGGGCCTCAATATCTGCGGACTTCAATGCCGCGACCAGTTCCTTGTGCAGGCGCGCGACCACTGCAGGCGGGGTTTTGGCGGGCACCAGAAAGCCGATGTTCGAGACTGCCTCAACCGGGTAACCGGCCTCGGCCATGGTCGGCACAGCAGGCAGGCCGGGCCAGCGCTGCGGTGAGGCCACTGCCAGCACAGATATCTTGCCGCTGGCGATGAAACCGGCTGCGCCCGCCGATGTGGGCGACACAAACATCACGGGCACATCACCCGCGACCAGTGCGGGCACGGCCTGGGCCACGCCCTTGTAGGGAATGTGCGTGAGCTTGATGCCGGCCATCTGTGCAAACTGCTCCATGCCAAGCTGGTGCACGCTGGCATTGCCTGATGAACCGTAATTGGTGCCTGGATGGGCTTTGGCGTAGGCCACAAAGTCAGCCACCGTCTTGATGCCGGTGGAGGTGTTGACCATCAGGAAGAGCGGCGCGCGAACGGCGTGGGTGACGGGTTTGAAGTCGCGCAGGGTTTCATAAGGCAGGTTCTGCCGCAGGGCGGGGTTGAGCGCGTACTGCGCAATGTCACCGACGAACACCGTGTAGCCGTCGGGGTTGGCTTTGGCCACAAAGTCGGCGGCGATGATGCCGCTGGCGCCTGGTTTGTTGTCAATCACCACGGGCTGGCCGGTGGCGTCGGACACCTTCTGGCCCACCACGCGGGCCATCACGTCGGGCAAACCGCCGGCTGCGTAGGGCACGACAAACTTGATGGTCTGGTTGGGGAACTCCTGCGCATGGGCGGCGCCGGCGGCAAGCGCCGCAACGGGAAGCATTAAGGCGGCGGCCATCCGGGCCAGCTTGGTTTTCATGGGAAATCCTTTAAAAAGGCAGACAGTGAAAAGGGCAATCAGGCAGCGGTGACGACGTTACGCAACACGCCGAGCTTTGAGATCTCGACCTCGATGACATCACCGGGTTTCATCCACAGCGGGGGTTTTCTTGCAAAACCCACGCCAGCCGGCGTTCCGGTGGCGATCACATCGCCGGGTGAGAGTGGCGTCCAGCTGGAAACATACTCAATGATGGCGGGCACATCAAAAATCATGTCGTCCAGCGACTGCTGCTGCACAGTGGCGCCATTCAGGCGCGTGGTGAGGGTGAGAAGGGAGGGGTCAGGTATGTCATCTGCCGAGGTGATGAAGGGGCCAAACCCGCCGGTCGACGGGAAGTTTTTTCCGGCCGCAAGTGAATGCCCAAACTGTATGTCGCGCAGCGAGCCATCGTTAAAGCAGGCATAACCAAACACATGTGTCAGCGCATCGGCTGCGCTAATTTCTCTGCCGCCTTTACCGATCACGATGGCGAGTTCGCCTTCAAAGTCGAGCTGCGATGACATGCCAGGCATGACGATGGCACCGCCGGATGCGACGAGCGTGTCCTGCAAACGAATGAAGGTGGACGGGAAAACCGGCACCTTGAAACCGCCCTCTGCCGCGTGGGCCCGATAGTTGAGGCCCACGCAAATTATTTTTTGTGGGTGTGGAACAGGCGGCAGCAGTTGCACGTCTTTGAGCACAAGACTCGGCTTCAGGGTTTGCGCCCGCTCAAGCAGGCCGTGCAGCTGAAGGGCTTCAATCGCCGAACGCAGGTCGGCATGTTGCGGCAGGGACGCACCCAGGTCTGCAAGTTGATCCTGTGCAAGCAGCACCCCGTAGCTTGCGCGGCCATCGCGGGTGAAACTGAGAAACTTCATGGTTATCTCCAGTGGCCCCTATTGAAGGTGGCT
>JAZKHN010000313.1:0-4517 GCA_040385325.1 Pseudomonadota bacterium | reverse complement strand
CGCTGGCCGGCGGCTGACACAAACAGGCTGGCAAGCGAGGATTTACCCGTGCCGGGGGGGCCGGCAATGAGCGTGCTTGTGCCCTCCTCCAGCCCACCACCGAGCAGGGCATCAAGCTCGTGAAGATTGCTGGTGAGCTGATGCCTCTTGGCCATGACGCGCGACTCGGCAGCAACCAGCCGCGGATAGACCACCAGGCCGCCATAACGAATGTCGTAGTCGTGCATGCCACCGCGAAAAGCGCGTCCGCGGTACTTCACAACCCGGACCCGCCTGCGCTCGGCGCCGTATTCCTGAACCGACTGCTCCAGCGTGATCACGCCGTGCGCAATGCTCCTGACCTGCAGGTCTATGCCTGCTGCGGTACGGTCATCAAGCAGCATCACCGTACACGCACGGCTGGCAAAAAATTGTTTAAGCGCGAGCACCTGACGGCGATAGCGCAAGGGCGTATCGGCCAGCAACTGCAGTTCAGACAGCGAATCAAGCACCACCCGTGTCGGTTTGCGCTGTTCGATCGCAGTCAGGATCATCTGTGTGGTGGTACCCATCTCGACCTCGGATGGGTGGAACATGGTGTACTGGGCTTCGGGCTGAAGCAGGTTTTCCGAAGGCAGGACCTCATGCACATGGATGCCATCCATAGACCAGCCATGAGACTCGGCCACACCCCTCAGTTCCGCAGCAGTTTCAGCCAGTGTGATGTACACCACCGATTCGCCTGCCTTGGCACCTTCAACGAGGAACTGCATGCCGGTGGTGGTCTTGCCGGTGCCGGGTTCACCCTCAATCAGATAGATGCGTCCGGTTGTCAGCCCGCCGCCAAGAATGTCGTCAAGGCCCTGGACGCCGGTGGACAAAATTTCTTCCTTCTTCTTCTGCTGGATATTCTGGTTGGCCATGTGTTACCAATATCTGGTTGTTTTATAAGCGGCAGCCACATGCAACTTGAATAATCAAAAGAAGCCTGCAACGCCACAATTATTAACAACACGACACACAAATCCGGGACCAGCAGAGCGGGCACGGACGTCGGAAATCCGAGAAACTGCATGTAGGCCTACGCCTACGCACTGGCGGGCAGAAGCAGTATTCATCCAGCAAGCGAATGAAGAAAGCCAGTGTCGAAATGTTCGCTGATGTAGTCGGCAAGCCCGTCAAACACACTGTCGAGCGTGGCAGCAGAGGCACCGAACAGGGCTTTCAAAACGGCTGGATCTTCGAACATCCCGTGAAGGTAGATGCCCAGAACATTACCCGCACCGTTTTGCCATGCCAGCCCGTCAGGCATGACGGCCACAGCCTCATTGCCAGTCGCAGCCATATCCGCGCGGGCAGAAGTTTGCCCATGATGAATTTCATAACCCTGCACCTGCACACCCGAAAGTGCCGCCCACGGACCGCTCAGTGCCTCAAACCCTGCCCGGCGGTGCTGTACGGTTTTGATTTCCTCGAATACGGTCACGAGCGACAGAAGCCCCAGGCCCGGCCCGTTACCGTCAATGCCGTGCGGATCTATCAGTGCTTCACCCAGCATCTGCAGGCCACCACAAACGCCAAGCACGATGCCGCCAGCACCAGCATGTGCAGCAACGGCCTGGTCAAGCCCCTGTGCACGCAACCATGCGAGGTCGCTGCTGGTGTGTTTTGAACCCGGCAGAATGACCCAGTCAGAAGCCACCAGCCCCGCAAGATCAGCCGGGCTGCGCGCCCAGAGCAGGTGAATGCCAGGAATGTTTTTCAAGGGCTGAAACTCGTCAAGGTTGCTGAGTCGCGGGTAGGCGATCACAGCAATTGTTTTTGTGACCTTGCCGCTGGATCGGCTTCGGTCGTCAAACACACCGTCTTCTTCAGGAAGCCCGTGCTGCCACCACATTGGCAATGTTGCGACTGTCGGCACGCCAGTCAGGTCTTGAAGCATGCGCGGCCCTGGTGCCAGCAGCTTTGCATCACCGCGAAACTTGTTGAGCACAAAACCCCTGACCAGCTTTTGCTCCACTGCATCAAGCATGGCCCATGTGCCATACAGGTGAGCAAACGCACCGCCGCGGTCAATGTCGGTGACCAGCAGGCACGCGGCATGGGCATGAAGCGCCACACGCATGTTGACGATGTCACTGGCCTTCAGGTTGATCTCCGCCGGGGAACCCGCACCTTCCATGACCACTACATCGTTTTCGTCGAGCAACTCGTCCAGCGCCTGCGCCACCACTGGCCAGACCGAGGCACTGCGGCCGCGCCACTCCATTCGCGACAGTTCCGCGTTGACCTGTCCCATCAGGATGACCTGGCTCTGGGTATCTTTTTCGGGTTTGAGCAGCAACGGGTTCATGCGCACATCGGGCACGGCCCGTGCTGCCAGCGCTTGGAAATACTGCGCGCTGCCGATTTCGCCGCCCGCAACAACCCTTGCGTTGTTACTCATGTTCTGGGCCTTGAACGGAGCGACCTTCAGGCCCCGCCTAGTGTAGTAACGGCAAAGCGCAGTCGTCAGCCAGCTTTTACCTGCACCGCTGGTGGTACCCAGCACCATGACACTTTTTGCACTCATGCGGTTCTTCCGGTAATCGATAGCCACGCATTGTGCAGCGCATCCTGCGATTCTGGAGCTTGCACGCTGACGCGCACCAGACCCGGCAGGCCGAAAGAAGTGGTGTCGCGCAGCTTGATGCCATGCGCACGCAATTGAGCCAGTAAATCCGGCAGCAACATTCCATCTGGCAAGGCGGGACGTGCGCAGAAGAAGTTGGCATGGCTGGCCTCACAACGCCACCCCATTGCTTCGCACAAGGCAAGCTGCCTGGCTTTCCATTTGCGCAAGGTGTGAAGGCTGCCCGCCAGCCATGCCTGTACATCCGGCTGCGTCCAGGCCCGCAGCATCGCCACGCCATGGCTGCCCACCGGCCAGGATGGGCATAGCGCATCCATGGCATCAACCTCGGCATGTGAGTCAAGCGGTGCAACCGCATAGGCTGCCCGCACGCCCGTCAGGCCCAGCGCCTTGTTGGGAGTCCAGAGCTGCCAGACGGAGTGCAATTGGCTCTGCGTCAGCGCGACCGCACTCTCAAGCCGCAAGGGCTCGTATGCCCGGTCAAGTACAAAAATATCGCCCCGCGCCTGCGTATTCACCAGACTCTGAAGGCATTCATCGGCAAGCCCCTGAGGACTGGAAGGATCGCAACTCCAGCGCAAAGGGGCTTCCGCCTCGGCACCGACAATTTCCATCGCACAGGCTCTGGCCGCCTGCGCATAGTCCCCATAACTGTGGATCGGCAATGACACCGACTTGCCTCCACGCCGCGCTACCAGCGCAGTAACGCGAAAAATAAACTCGCTGGCACTGGCTGCCAGGACAATCCGCTGAGAATCCACCTGATGAAACCCGGCCAGTTGCTGGCGCAGTTCGGTATAGGCAGCATCCGGATATCGCGTAGCGTCGGCCCGTGCAACGGTCTGCAGCACGTGCCGCGAGGGCCCACATGCATTGCTGTTGGTTGAGAAATCATGCAGGGGAACCCCGGCTTGATCGGGACCACCATGGACACGCACAAGGGGGGAATGTTCGGTTTTCATTGAAAAACCACCATCACTATTTTCAATACGGCAAGCGCCACCACGGACCAGACAATCATCGCCATCACCCTGGAGGCCAATCCGATGGCCAGACCCACGTCTACCGCCAGCGGTGGCCGCCCCGAAGAATTGAGTGTGTAGACCTCAGGCTTGCGCAGACAGACATCCAGCGCCAGAGCCATGGCGGCCATGGGCCAGCCGCTGTTCGGCGAAGGTGTTTTACGAGCTTCTGCAGCTAGCCTGCTGAATGCGACAAAGTCCCATGCTGCAAGCAACAACAGCAGCGCAGTGATGCGTGCCGGTACCCAGGACAAAACATCGTCCGCGTGCGCAGCCCACTTGCCAGCCCACTCCCACTGCACACCCTGCCGAAAGCCGCGGTAACCCCACATTGCATCAGCGGTGTTGGCAAACCGGTAAACAGCAGCGCCAGGCAAGCCGAACAATACAAACCAGAAAATGGGCGCCACTACAGAATCATTGAGATTTTCAGCCAGCGATTCAATCGCGCTCTCACGCACTTCGCTTTTGCTCAATTGTGTTGTATCGCGGCTGACCAGCATGGCCAACCTTGAACGTGCTGCGTCCAATGACTGCTGGAGAGCCGCCTCGACCGCTGCCCCCTCAGCCCGCAGCATGCGCCAGGAAAATGTCGTCTTGAGCAAGCACGCAACAACTGCAAACAACACCAGGCCTGCAAAAAATGGCAGATCCGGGCGATCAAAAACATGCGCGATGCCGCCCCCACGCAAGAGCAAATGCATAACCAGCGCCTGCAACCCCCAGGTCAAGGCAAGCACCCCCGCTACACCCAGCCACCAGAAAAAGGCCCCGAGCAAAAAGGCCATGGTTGGTCGGCAAGAAGTGGCAATGCCTCCGCAGACCTGAAGGTACTTGCCTATCCATACCACCGGATGCAGCGCTGCGCGCGGCTCACCCCAGGC
>JAZKHN010000312.1:0-21834 GCA_040385325.1 Pseudomonadota bacterium | reverse complement strand
GAGCTGGAGCGTGCCCGCGAAGTCTGGCGCAAGAAGTTTGGTGAACCGGCGCTGGATGCGGCAGCCCGGGGCAAGCAGATGCGGTTTCTGGCGTCGCGCGGCTTTGGTGGGGACGTTATCCAGCGTGTGCTGTCAGGAGCCATGGGCGCTGGTGATGATGAATAGGCTCGTGTCTGTCGGCCGGGCCGCAGGCCAGCCTTGATATTGCTACTGAATTCATAGCTGCTCACGCACGTATTTATTGGTCTGCAGCCTGATTTAATGGTTAAAAAAGCCTGTTTTCAGGCTTTTTTTGCTTTCCCCAGCCGTTTTGGGTCAAATCAATCAGGCTAAAAGTAGAAATTTTGCCGTATACGTTAAAAATTTAATGTATACGTTAAAAATGGCTTTTATAGCCCCAACATCAATTTCAGGTTCTGCACAGCCGCGCCTGAAGCGCCTTTGCCCAGGTTGTCGAGTCGGGCAATCAGCACCGCGTGGCGATACGCCTCGTTGGCAAACACGCGCAGTTCCATCTTGTTGGTGTCGTTGAGCGCCAGCGCATCAAGCTTGCCCGAGGCGGGGGCGTCCTCAACGCTGACCCACTCGCTGCCTGCATAGTGGCGCGCGAGTACATCCTTGAGCTGCGCAGCGGTCGGCTGGCCGGTCAGAAGATCAAGGTGCAGCGGCAATTGCACCAGCATGCCCTGCTCGAAGTTGCCGACAGACGGAATGAAGACTGGCCGACGGCTGAGGCCGGTGTAACGCATGATTTCCGGCAGGTGTTTGTGCTCCAGCCCCAGCCCGTAAATTTCGAACAACGGTGCAGTGCCTGCCTCATAAGCCTCAATCATCTGCCGCCCGCCGCCGGAGTAACCACTTACAGACGGCAGGCACAGAGGGTAGTCGGCGGGAATCAGGCCGGCATCGACAAGCGGGCGGATCAGCGCAATCGCGCCAGTGGCGTAACAGCCGGGGTTGCCGACGCGGTCTGCGGCGATCACGGCTTCGCGCTGGCCCTTTGCCAGTTCTGGAAAACCGTAAACCCAGCCCGCCGATGTTCGATGGGCGGTCGAGGCGTCAATGATCTTGGGCTTTTTGCCCGCCATCGCGTCAATCATGGCAACCGACTCTCGCGCCGCATCGTCATGCAGGCAGAGGATGACCAGGTCAACCTTGGCCATCAGGTCGCGCTTGGCGGCCGGGTCCTTGCGCAGTTCGGGCGCAATGCTGACCACTTCAATCTGCGGCATGGCCTGCAGGCGTTCACGAATCTGCAGGCCTGTGGTGCCGGCTTCCCCATCAATAAAAACTTTGGCCATGAGCTCTCTCTCCGCAAAAAACTGGAAACCTGGATCAGCGTAGTTGCCGTCAACAAGGGTTTATTAAAGGACAAATCCGTGACAACACCGCGCGCCGGGGTCTTTTTGGGGCGTCCGCCGCGCCCGGAAATTGTGCGTCGCACCATGATACAGTTCTGCCTTGCTACTTCCAGCGGCCGCTAACATGGCGTTTTGAGTCGGCATGGACGGCCTTCAGTCACCCTGAAGCACCGCCACAGCCCCCGCGTAAACCTCTGTTGCTTCCCCCTTTTACTGAATCCTGAAGGTCTTTCATGAAAATTCACGAGTACCAAGGCAAGGAAATCTTGCGTAATTTTGGTGTGCCTGTGCCGCGCGGCATTGCGGCATTTACTGTGCAGGAGGCGGTCGAAGCCGCACAGAAACTCGGCGGCCCGGTGTGGGTGGTCAAGGCTCAGATCCATGCAGGCGGACGCGGCAAGGGCGGCGGCGTGAAGGTTGCCAAGACGATTGAAGATGTCAAGCGCATTGCCGGCGAAATCCTCGGCATGCAGCTCAAGACGCACCAGACCGGCCCTGAAGGCCAGAAGGTCCGCCGCCTCTATATAGAAGACGGTGCCGACATCCAGAAAGAATATTACGTGTCCTGCGTGACCGACCGCGCAACACAGAAGGTGGCCTTCATCGCTTCGTCCGAAGGCGGCATGGACATCGAGGAAGTGGCGCACAGCCACCCCGAAAAAATCGTCAAGCTGTTTGTAGACCCTCTGGTCGGCCTGACCGACGCACAGGGCAAGGAACTGGCCGCCGGCATCGGCATGCCTGCCGACTCGGTTGCCCAGACCGTTGACGTGCTGCAAAAGCTCTACAAGTGCTACATGGACACCGACGCGTCGCTGGTTGAAATCAACCCGCTGAACCGCAACAGCAAGGGCGAGATCATGGCGCTGGACGCCAAGTTCAACTTTGACGCCAATGCTTTGTTCCGCCACGCGGACATCGTTGCCCTGCGCGATCTGGACGAAGAAGACCCTGCCGAAGTCGAAGCCAGCAAGTTTGACCTGGCCTACATCAGCCTGGACGGCAACATCGGTTGCCTGGTCAACGGCGCAGGCCTGGCCATGGCCACCATGGACACCATCAAGCTGTTCGGCGGCGAGCCGGCCAACTTCCTGGACGTGGGCGGCGGCGCTACTGCCGAAAAAGTCACCGAAGCCTTCAAGATCATGCTGAAGAACCCGGACGTCAAGGGCATCCTGGTCAACATCTTCGGCGGCATCATGAAGTGCGACACCATCGCCGACGGCGTCATCACCGCCTGCAAGGCCGTGAACCTGTCTGTGCCGCTGGTGGTGCGCATGAAGGGCACCAATGAAGACCTGGGCAAGAAGATGCTGGCCGATTCCGGCCTGCCCATCATCGCCGCTGACACCATGGCCGATGCGGCCATGAAGATCGTTGCAGCAGTCAAATAAGGCGGAACTCACACCATGTCTATCTACATCAACAAAAACACCAAAGTCATCACGCAGGGCATCACCGGCAAGACCGGCCAGTTCCACACGCGCATGTGCCGCGACTACGCCAATGGCAAAGCCGCTTTTGTGGCGGGCGTGAACCCGAAGAAGGCCGGCGAAGATTTTGAAGGCATCCCGATTTACGCCAATGTGACCGAGGCCGCCAAGGCTACCGGTGCGACGGTGTCCGTCATCTATGTGCCGCCTGCAGGTGCCGCTGCCGCCATCTGGGAGGCTGTCGAGGCCAACCTTGACCTCGCCATCTGCATCACCGAAGGCATTCCGGTCCGCGACATGCTGGAAGTGCGCAACCGCATGAAGGCCAAGGAAGCCGCTGGCGGCAAGCGTACGCTGCTGCTGGGCCCCAACTGCCCTGGCCTGATCACGCCTGACGAGATCAAGATCGGCATCATGCCCGGCCACATTCACCGCAAGGGCCGCATCGGCGTGGTCAGCCGCTCCGGCACGCTGACCTATGAAGCCGTGGCACAGCTGACCGAAATCGGCCTGGGCCAGTCCAGCGCTGTCGGCATCGGTGGCGACCCCATCAACGGCCTGAAGCACATTGATGTGATGAAGGCCTTCAACGACGATCCGGATACCGACGCCGTCATCATGATTGGTGAAATCGGCGGCCCGGACGAAGCCGAGGCGGCTGTCTGGTGCAAGGAAAACATGAAAAAGCCTATCGTCGGATTCATCGCTGGCGTCACTGCGCCTGCAGGCAAACGTATGGGCCACGCAGGCGCGCTGATCTCCGGCGGCGCGGATACGGCCGATGCCAAGCTCGAAATCATGGAAGCCTGCGGTTTTACCGTGACGCGCAACCCCTCCGAGATGGCCAAACTGCTCAAGGCCCTGCTCTGAGGCGCCGGCGGTAAATCAATAAGCGTTATTACGAACGGGGCTTGTCCCCGGCTCGGGCTAAACTCAAAAAAACAAAAAAAGCGCTCACTGGCGCTTTTTTTAATACATAACAGACAGGAGTTGCCATGTTTTTCGGACTTGATCTGGGCTCGCCCCTTTTCTGGAGCGCCTTCGGCTCCATTTTGCTCGCCAACATTGTGCTGTCGGGCGACAACGCGGTGGTTATCGCCATGGCTGCACGCACACTCAAACCCGAGCAGCGTGGCAAGGCCATCTTCTGGGGCAGTGCCGCCGCCATCGTCATGCGGATCGTGCTGACCATCGTCGCCATTCAGCTGCTCAGTCTGCCCTACCTCAAGATCATCGGGGCCATCCTGCTGGTCTATATCGGCGTGGACCTGCTCAAGGCCGAAGAAGAGGAAGAAGAAGGTGCGCATGAGATCAACGGCATGGCGGCTGCCATCCGCACCATCCTCATCGCCGACCTGGTCATGAGCCTGGACAACGTGCTGGCAGTGGCCGCAGCTGCCAAAGGCAACCTCCCCCTGCTGGTACTTGGCCTGCTGGTGAGCATTCCGCTGATTATTTTTGGCGCAACCCTGCTGACCAAGGTGATGGAGCGCTTCCCCATCATCATCACGATTGGCGCGGCGCTGCTGGGCTTCCTGGCCGGCGAGATGCTGCTGACAGACCCTGCGGTCGTCACGCGCTTTGGCGCACTTGGCGAACATACCGTCACCGCAGGCGGCATCGTGGGGGCGATCATCGTTGTTGCACTGGGCACGCTGATGGCAAAACGCAAACCCAAATCAGGCCCCTCAGCCTGATTCCATGCGGGTTTGGCGGCAGCCCTGACCCCGCCACTTATTTGCAACAGAAAGCCCGTACAGCGTTCAAAAGTCACTTGTCCGGCACCTAGCTGTCTGTTAACGTCAACATTTGGGAGACTTGTAACCTTTCAGCAACAGCTGTGAGCGTCTTTACAAGCGACATAAAAATGATGGCGACATCCAGCGCAGCAATGCACGGCGAACCAGGACAAGGGGCGGGAAGTGGGCAAATCATCTAGCAAACTCAGCCAATTCTGGCGCGCCGACTGGTTTGTGGGCGTGCTGGTGGTGGTGGCCGTGCTGTTTTTGCATGGTTTTACCGACTTTTTCGGCACGCTGGAGCGGCGCTACTACGACTTCGCCAGTACCAGCACTTCGCGCCAGCCTTCTGATCGTATTGCTGTCATTGCCATTGATGACCAGAGCATCGCCAACATCGGTCGCTGGCCCTGGCCCCGCGACGTTCATGCCCAGTTGATTGACCAGCTGACGGCAGCCAAAGCCAAAACCATTGCGCACACCGCCTTTTTCTTTGAGCCGCAGACTGATCGGGGGCTGGTGTTCATCCGCAAGATGAAAGAGGCGCTGGGCGACCCCGCTGTAGCTCAGGGCGGCGTCAATGAACAATTGGGCAAGGTCATTACGGAGGCAGAGATTGCCCTCGACACCGACGCCAAGCTGGCCGCCAGCATGACCAGGGCAACCAATGTGCTCGTGCCATCCGTTTTTGCACTGGGCGTGCCGCAGGGCAGGCCGGACAACCCCCTGCCGCCTTATGCGCTCAAAAGCGCCGTGGACGAGCCCAACGGGTTTTCGCTTTCCGCCATCCGCGGGCAGCAGCCTATCGAGATGATTGGCACGGCTGCGGCCGGCATCGCCCACCTGAACCAGTTGCCCGATGTTGATGGCGCAGTGAGGCAGGAGCCTCTGCTGATCAATTATTTCGGCAAGGCCGTGCCTTCCATGAGCTTGCTGATGGCGGCCAAAAGCCTGAATCTCGGACCAGCAGACATCAAGCTGAACAACGGCGAATCTGTGCAAATTGGCAAGCTGGTGATTCGGACCGACGAATCCGCGCTCATGCTGCCGCAGTTTTACAAGGGCCGGGACGGCCGCCCGGCATTCGCGGTGGACTCTTTCTACGATGTCGTTTCAGGCAAGATCCCGGCCTCGAAATATGCGGACAAGATTGTCATCATTGGCGCGACTGCCGCCGGCGTGGGTACGCAGTTCCCCACACCTGTGGGGCCGGGTTTGTCGCCTGCCGAGACGATTGCGCACATCACATCGAGCATTCTGAGTGAACACTTCATCGTCCAGCCAGCCTGGAGCATCTGGGCCACGCTGGGCGTGCTTCTGGTAGTTGCGGGATACCTGATCGCCGGGCTTCCCCGGCTTTCCGCTGGCAAGGCGGCCATCATCACCCTGGTGCTTTTTGTGGTGCTGCTGGTGGCTGAGTTCAGCATGCTGTCGGCCGCTTCGACATGGCTCAAATTTGTGTTCCCGGCCTCACTGCTTGTCATCGGGCATCTGGCGCTGACGACCAAACGTTTCCTGATGACTGAAGCCGGCAAGCTCAAGTCAGATGAAGAGTCGGCAGAGACCAACCGCATGATGGGCCTGGCGTATCAGGGCCAGGGCCAGCTGGACATGGCGTTTGACCGCTTTCGCCGCGTGTCCTACAGCGACGCGCTGATGGACAACCTGGGTAACCTCGCGCTTGATTTCGAGCGCAAACGCCAGTTCAACAAGGCCGAAGCCGTGTATCAGTACATGGCCACACAAAACAAGGACTTCAAAGGCCTGCAGGCCAAACTCAGCCGTGCGAAAAACCTGTCCGAGACCGTCATTCTGGGCGGCAGCGGCGCGCATCCGGGCGGCACCATGCTGCTCGATGGCGGCGGTGTTGAAAAACCCATGCTGGGCCGTTACCAGGTTGAAAAAGAGCTTGGCAAGGGCGCCATGGGGGTGGTCTATCTGGGCAAGGACCCGAAAATCGGCCGTGTCGTTGCCATCAAGACCATGGCGCTCAGCCAGGAGTTTGAGGGCGAAGAGCTTGAAGATGCCCGTGAGCGCTTCTTCCGCGAGGCGGAAACCGCAGGACGCCTGCAGCACCAGAACATCGTGACCATTTTTGATGCAGGCGAAGAGCATGACCTGGCCTACATTGCGATGGAATTCCTCAAAGGCAAGGATCTTGCCGATGTCACAAAACAGGGGCAGCTGTTGCCGGTCCCCAGGGTGTTGTCCATCATCGCCCGCGTGGCCGAGGCGCTCGCGTATGCGCACAAGCAGAACGTGGTGCACCGCGACATCAAACCTGCCAACATCATGTACGAGATGGAGAGCGATACCGTCAAGGTGACCGACTTTGGCATTGCCCGCATCACCGATTCGAGCAAGACCAAAACCGGTCTGGTTCTGGGGACGCCCAGTTTCATGTCGCCCGAACAGATTGCCGGCAAACGGGTCGATGGCCGGTCTGACCTTTATTCGCTGGGTGTCATGCTCTTCCAGATGCTGGCAGGCGTGTTGCCATTTCGGGGCGAGTCCATGGCCGAGTTGATGTACAAAATCGCCAACGAACCGGCACCGGACATCCTCATCATCCGCAAGGAACTCTCCGGGAAGCTCGCCGACATTGTGGCCCTGTCCCTCAGCAAGCGCCCGGAAACGCGGTATCAGGATGGCGACCAGTTCGCCGCCGACCTGCGTGCTGTCATGGCAGCGCTTTCAGGCGCGGAAAATGGTGCGGCGGCGGTTGCGATGCCGTCCGCCGCAGCTTCTGCAGGAGAAGAGAAAACCCAGGCATTCCAGGCTGGAGGGACTGTTCCCCAGTTCGACGCTACTGTGGTCCAATCTGCAACTGCCCAGACCGGCGCTGCCTACGAGGCCACACAGGTGGTGGCTGCGGACAGCCAGCCCCAGTTTGAGAAAACAATAGTCTCCAGACCAGCGGATGGCGGCGCCCCCGGTGGCGATGCCGATACCGGTATAAAACCATAAGCGCCAAGTTACAAGTCGAAAAAGATGAATTACGAGATCTGCACACAAACAGACACCGGACTGGCGCGCGATAACAATGAAGACGCTGTAGCGTTTGACCCCGTTACCCGCCTCTGTATTCTTGCTGACGGCATGGGCGGTTACAACGCTGGCGAGATTGCCAGTGGCATGGCGGTCGCCTTCATCAAGTCAGAAATGGGGCGCTGGCTGTCCCAGGCGGGCAGGCATGCCAATGCCAAGGAGGTCAGGCGGGCGATGGAGATATGCGTTGAAAATGCCAATCACTCGATTTTTAATGCGGCCAACTCCAACCCCCAGTACACCGGTATGGGCACCACACTCGTGGTCGGAGTTTTCCAGGATGACCGACTGATGTTGGGCCACATAGGTGACTCGCGCTGCTATCGCCTGCGCGGCACTGAATTCCAGCAGATCACCAAGGACCACTCACTGCTGCAGGAGCAGATCGACGCCGGCCTGATTACCCCCGAGCAGGCGCTGACGTCCATGAACAAAAATCTTGTAACACGGGCCCTTGGCGTTGAAGATACAGTGATGGTGGAGGTCAACGAACACCGTGCCGAAGACGGCGACCTTTACCTGATGTGTTCTGATGGCCTGTCCGATATGGTGAATAACGCCGTTATTGAAGATATCCTCAAGGGCGACGCAAGCCTTGAGCAAAAGGCAAAGCAGCTGATTGTTGCTGCCAACGGGGCCGGAGGCCGCGATAATATTTCCGTATTGCTGGCGCAGGCCAGGCAAGCGTCGGTCAAGCGGGGGCTTTTATCCAGAATGCTGGGAAAATAAGTAGATGATCGAAATATCAAAATCAGACAGGAGTCGGCCATGCCGAAAATGATCGTCTCTATTGACGGTGTTGTGATCAAGGAAGTCCAGCTGACCAAAGACCGCACGTCTCTGGGTCGGCGTCCCTACAACGACATCGTGATCGACAACCTGGCTGTCAGTGGTGAGCATGCCGTCCTGCAGATGTCCGGCAATGAGGTGTATCTGGAAGACCTCAACAGCACCAACGGGACCTATGTCAACGGAAAGGCAGTCAAGAAGCAGCTTTTGCAGAACAGCGACACCGTTGAAATTGGCAAGTACAAGATCAAGTACGTCAATGAAGCTGCAAGTGCGGGTTTTGAAAAGACCATGGTCATCAAGGCCGGGTCTGCCGGTCTTGTGCCTCCCGGTCCCGCCGCCGCAGCTCCTGCTGCAGTTCCCGGTGCCAACCTCAATGCGGCGATCAAGGTCATGTCGGGCGCCGCTGCAGGGCGAGAAGTGGCGCTTGTGAAGGTCGTCACCACCATTGGCAAGCCCGGTGTGGCGGTGGCAGCCATTACCAAACGTCCACACGGCTTTGTCGTTGCCCATGTCGAAGGCGCAGACAAGCCGTCGCTGAATGGTGCCCCCATAGGTGCCGAGCCTGTGACGCTCAAGAACGGCGATGTGCTTGAGCTGGCGGGTACGCAAATGCAGTTTGTGCAACATTGACGTTCCGCCTTCCCGTCGCTGACGGGAACGTCAGGCGCGATTTAGAGGTCTCATGCAACTCCTCTCCAGGCACTGGCCTCGCATAGCCGTCACGCTGATTCCGCTGGTGTTTGCGCTCATGCATGCCAGCGGGGCATTGCGTCTGGGGGTGCTCCAGCGCCTGGATGACATCATCTACGACGCACGGCTCCGCGCCACCATGCCAAAAACGCTGGATGAGCGGATCGTCATCGTTGATATCGATGAGAAGAGCCTGGCGGAAGTAGGGCGCTGGCCGTGGGGTCGCAACAAGCTGGCTGATCTGGTGGGCGAATTGCTCGACAACCAGAAAATCGCGCTTTTGGGCTTTGACGTCGTCTTTGCAGAGGCTGATGAAAGCTCTGGTCTCAAGCGGCTCAGGCAACTCGCGCAGCAGGAGATGCGTGACCAGCCCGGCTTTGCCGACAAATTGGCACAGGTGCAGGCCAGTCTGGATTACGACGCGGTATTCGCGAAATCCATTGAAAACCGCCCGGTGGTGATGGGTTATTACTTCACCAGTGATCGGGATGGGCGTGTCAATGGTGTATTGCCACCACCAGTGATGGGAAAAGACTCGCTGGGCGGCCGGCCCATCAAATTTACCAGCTGGAATGGTTATGGCGCCAATCTGGAGGCCATTGCAAAAGCTGCGCCCATGGGCGGGTTTTTCAATTCCATTACCGAGGGTGATGGGGTTGTGCGCTCCATTCCCCTGCTTGCAGAATACAAGGGCCAGTATTACGAGTCGCTGTCGCTTGCCATGTTTCGTGCCCTGGTGGGTTTGCCGAAAGTCGAACCCGGCTTCCCACAGGAAAAGTTCCTGACCCGGAACTACCAGGGGCTTGAAAGCATTCTGCTTAAACAGGGCAGCAAGACGCTCGCCATCCCTGTTGATGACCGCGTGGCAACGCTGGTTCCGTTTCGGGGCAACGGCGGCGTCAGCGGCGGGTCGTTTCGTTATATTTCTGCGGCGGATATTCTTGCCAAACGGGTACCGCCGGGCCTTTTGAAAGACAAGATTGTCCTGCTGGGTACCACGGCCCCTGGGCTTCTCGATTTGAGGGTGACACCGGTAGGCGAAACCTACCCGGGTGTGGAGACCCATGCCAATGTCATTTCGGGATTTCTTGACGGCAAGGTCTTTGTGAAACCCGACTATGCCATTGGCTTTGAGGTCGTGGTTCTGGTGCTGGCGGGGCTGGTGCTTGCGTTTGCACTGCCTCTGTTGTCGGCACCCAGGGCGGTCGCAGCCAGCGCGGCCGTGGTTGCGGCTTTGCTGGGCCTTAATTTCTGGCTGTATCTGAGTTTTGGACTTGTGTTGCCACTCGCCAGTGCGCTGGTGATGGCACTCACGGCATTTGCCCTGAACATGAGCTACGGCTATTTTGTAGAGAGCAAATCCAAACGGGAGCTTGCCAACCTGTTCGGAACCTATGTGCCGCCAGAACTTGTCGATGAAATGGTGAAGGACCCCGACAGCTACAGCATGAAGGCCACGACCAAAGAACTCACGGTCATGTTTTGCGACATGCGGGGCTTCACTAAAATGTCCGAGAGCATGGAACCTACGCAATTGCAGGCGTTGCTCAACAGCGTCTTCAGCAGGCTCACGGACCTGATTCGAAGCAATCGTGGCACCATCGATAAATACATGGGAGATTGTGTGATGGCTTTTTGGGGTGCCCCTGTGGACACACCGGATCATGCCAGCCTGGCTGTCAAGACATCCCTTGAAATGGCCAACGCAATTCGGCGGCTCAATGAAGAACATCGAGCCAAGGGTTTACCCGAGATCGGCATCGGCATCGGGCTCAATACCGGCACGATGTGTGTTGGTGACATGGGGTCTGACATACGGCGTAGCTACACCGTGATAGGTGATTCGGTAAACCTTGGTTCACGCCTGGAGGGCTTGTCCAAAACCTATGGTGTTGATATTGTGGTGAGCGAGTCGACACGCAGGCTGGCCAATGATTTTGCCTGGCAGGAGCTGGACAAGGTCAGGGTCAAGGGGAAAGACAATGCTGTTGCCATCTTCTGGCCCCTGGCTCCACTCGGCGCGATTGATGATGCCAAGTCTGCAGAGTTGAAGACGTGGTCGCAGGCCTTGAAGGCTTATCGCATGCAGGATTGGGATCAGTGCGATGTCCAGTTGCTGAACTTGCAGAGGTTGAATGCCAAAAAGTACCTTTACCAGTTGTATTCCGAGCGTGTAGCCTCCATGAGATTGTTGCCGTTTGATCCCGAATGGGACGGCGCTACAAATTTCGAGACCAAATAAATCTGACAAGGCAAGAACAAGTCCATGAAAGTACGGGTGTTGGGTTGCTCAGGAGCGATAGCCAAAGACTGCCGAACCACGTCTTTTCTGCTTGACCACGACCTGCTTGTGGATGCCGGTACGGGTGTGGGGGATCTGTCACTGGAGGAAATGTGTGGCATTGACCATGTGTTGTTGACACATTCACATCTTGACCACGTCGCCGCACTGCCGCTGATGGTCGATGCCATTGCCTCGCAGAGAACCACGCCGATCAGGATTCACGCGTTGCAGGGCACCATTGATGCCCTGAAAGCGCACATTTTCAACAATGTCATCTGGCCGGATTTTTCCAGAATTCCTACGCCCGAAGCCCCGTTCATCAGCTTTCATCCGATCGAAATTGGCCAGACCCTTTTTCTGGCGGGCAAGTATGTCGAGGTTCTGCCCGCGGTGCACACCGTGCCGGCGGTTGGTTATGCTGTCGCGACGGCAAAGGGATGCTGGGTGTTCACCGGTGATACCGAGCGCAACCCCGCGCTTTGGGCTCGCATCAATCAGCTGAACGTTGCCATGCTGGTGATAGAAACCGCCTTCAGCAACCGGGAGCGCAACCTCGCCGAACGCAGCCTGCATTTGTCGCCTCATGCGCTGGCCAGCGAGCTTGACTGCATAGACAAGAGTAAAAATTACCCGATCTACATCACCCACACCAAGCCCGCAGAGACTGAACTCATCATGGCGGAAATACAGCGGTTCGACCAGACCCAGCCGTTTGGAGTCAATGTTTCGCATGACATCCGGTGGTTAAGGGCTGGGCAGGAGTTTGACTTATGAATGCCGTATTACAGCGCGACCCGGAAGATGAGTTCTTTGACTCACAGATGCTGCCTCCGCAAGAGCGGGGCGTTACGTTTGAAGCGCTGTACTTCAGGCAACTGCAACTGGTCACCAACCGCATACATGAGACTGAAAACATCGACCAGATCATGCTGGACGCCAGTCAGGACATCTGCAAGCTTTTTAATGCTGACAGGTTAACCCTTTATGCCATCAACGAAGACAGAAGCGCCATCGTCTCAAAGGTCAAGACGGGACTCAACACCAGCCGCGACCTCAAGCTGCCCATCACGGCGCAAAGCATCGCCGGCTATGTGGCGATGGCCAGGCAGATGGTCAACATTGTTGATGTTTACGATGAGGGCGCGCTCAAAACGATTCACCCCAACCTGAGCTTTCTGCAGGAGGTAGACAAACGCTCCGGATACCGCACGAAACAGATGCTGGTTGCTCCGGTCATGGATGGGGACACCCTTTACGGCGTATTGCAGGTCATCAATAACCGCAGTGATCAGCCCTTCGGCAAGCTTGAGGAAGATGGCGCCAAACAACTGTGCAAAACGCTGGGCATTGCAATTCGCCAGCGTATGCAGAAAAGCGAAGAAGGCCAAAGGCGCAAGGCGACGAAATATGATGGTCTTGTCAACGAGGGCGTGCTGTCCCAGGACGAACTCTCAAACTGCATACAAAAGGCGCGGGACGAAGCCCGCTCCGTAGAGCATTTACTGATGGCTGATTATCATATCCGCCCAGCGCAGATTGGCCCGTCGCTGTCCAAATTCTTCGGTGTTCCCTATGAGGCTTTTAATGCCGGCCGGATTCGTTCCGAAATGTTGCACGGCCCCCTGAAGCGGGAATTCATTGAGCAACAGGGCTGGATGCCGCTGGAGGAAGCCTCTGAAGGCCTGCTGATCATGTGCGTGGACCCTGAGGCCGTGAGGGGCGCCCGGGTTGTTCCGCAGGTTTTTCCCAGAATAAGCAAGTTTGCTTACCGGGTCACGACGCAGACAGAGTTTGAAGAAACCCTCAGTCAGCTGTTTGGTGCCGGCAACGAAGGTAGCTCGATCGACCAGTTGCTGGCGGACATGGACTCGCCTCTGGAAAACGACGCCATTGACGACTCGTCCCTGGAGTCGGCGGCTGCCGATAACGAGCTCGTCAAGTTCGTGAACAAGGTCATCATCGACGCCTACAACCAGAAGGTCTCGGACATCCACATTGAGCCCATGCCGGGCAAGGCCAAGACGGGCATACGTTTCCGCATTGACGGAACCCTTCAACCCTACATTGAGGTCCCCGCCCAGTTTCGGCAGGCCATGGTCACCCGGCTCAAGATCATGTGCGACCTGGATATTTCGGAAAAACGCAAACCGCAGGACGGCAAAATCAAGTTCAAGAAGTACGGACCGCTTGATATCGAGCTGCGCGTTGCAACCATTCCTTCGGCTGGCGGGGTTGAGGATGTGGTCATGCGTATTCTTGCTGCCGGCGAACCCATTCCACTGGAAAAGCTGGGCCTGACCGTGCACAACAGGGAGCGGCTTGAGAAAACCGTCTCCAAGCCGTATGGCCTGTTTTATGTTTGTGGACCTACAGGTTCCGGTAAAACCACGACCCTGCATTCGATTCTGAAATTCCTCAATACGCCGGACACCAAAATCTGGACAGCTGAAGACCCGGTTGAAATCACGCAGAAAGGTCTCCGCCAGGTGCAGATCAATAAAAAGGCGGGAATCGATTTCGCTCTGGTGATGAGGGCTTTTTTGCGCGCCGATCCCGACATCATCATGGTCGGCGAGTCGCGCGACAAGGAAACGGTGTCCATGGGCGTCGAGGCGTCGCTCACAGGCCATATGGTCTTTTCGACACTGCATACGAACTCGGCGCCAGAATCCATCACCCGACTGCTAGACATGGGTATGGACCCTTTCAATTTTGCCGATGCGCTGTTGGGGATTCTGGCGCAGCGGCTCGCCAAAAAGCTCTGCGACTGCAAGGAATCGTACTTTCCTGAAGCGGAGGAAATCAAGACATTTGTCGCGGAGTATTCCGAAGAGTTGCGCAACACCCCGGCGTGGAAGGCCGATCACGCCGGTGAGGCCAAGAAGCTTTATGAGTCATGGGTCAAGCTTTATGGTGAAGGCGGCAAACTCAAGATGTACCGGGCTGTGGGCTGCGACAAATGTGGAAAGACGGGCTACAAGGGGCGGATAGGCCTGCACGAGCTGATGATTGCGGATGAGGATGCGAAAAAACTGATTCAGGAGCGTGCGAGGGTCGCGGAGTTGTTTTCGGCAGCAGTCAACAGCGGCATGCGCACCCTCAAGATGGACGGAATGGAGAAGGTATTGATGGGTATGACGGACCTGAAAATGGTCCGGTCAGTCTGTATCAAATAAGCGGGGAAGTCACGAATGAGTGGGACAAAATTGTCACATCCATCGTTGGAATATGGCAAAAAGGTGAAGGTTTAAGCGCTTAAACCTGACTCTTTCGGTCGTATGGGAGAGGCAGCAAAGCTGGCCTGAAAAATGCTTTGTCAGTTGCACTAGATTTTTAACCAAGGAGTTTTTATGAAACGTTCTATTCAAAAGGGTTTTACCCTCATCGAACTGATGATCGTCGTGGCGATCATCGGTATTCTGGCTGCGGTGGCTTTGCCTGCGTACCAGGATTACACGACTCGCGCCAAGGTGTCTGAAGTTGTGCTGGCCGCATCTTCTGCACGTACGGCCATTGCTGAATACGTTGCGGCCAGCGGCGCGTTTCCGAGCAGCGCATCTGCGGCCAGCATTGCAGACCAGTCTTCCAAATATGTCGCATCCCTGGCTTACACAAATACCAATGCGTCCTCTGGCCTCGTCACTGTTACCGCTCGCGGCGACAGCAGCATCAACGGTCTGACCGTGCAATTGGCCGGTACCTCTGGCCTGAACGGCGTTGTGCAGTGGGTCTGCGGACCTGGAACCACCAGCCCCATGCTGACCAAATATCTGCCAGCAAGCTGCCGCGGCTAAGCTCTGCTGACTGACAATCAAAGCCCCTTCGCAGGGGCTTTTTTTTTGATGAAGAAGCTTTCGTATTCGGCAGTATCTTTGGGCCCTCTGTGGTGTTGGGGGGGCGCTTTGATGTTGTCCTTCTGCTGGCTGCTGCCCAACAACGCCAGGCCGTGGAGCGCTTTTCATTCCGATGCCTGGGTCGCCTGCATCCTGGCGTTGACCAGTCTTGCAGTTTTTCTGCAGAGTCAGGACAACATCAGGATTCAGCTTGCCCCGCTGGTCGTATTGGGTGTGAGTGCATTGCCCTTGGCGCAATATGGCTCAGGGGTGTTGGCTTTTTCGGGCCAGGCGTGGATATCCTGCTCCTACCTGCTGGGATTCGCGCTCGCCCTTCTCACAGGTCAGCAATGGCAACGGATCAGCCCCTTGTGGATGGAGCGAATGCTTTTTGGCGCCTTTCTGTTCGCTGGTGGCATCTCTGTTTTCCTGGCGCTGCATCAGTGGCTTCGTCTTGGAGACTCTGCAGGCCTCTTTGATATCTGGATCATTTACTACCCTCCCGACCGGGGGCGTCCGTATGCCAACCTCGGGCAGCCCAACCAGCTCGCCACGCTTCTGGTCTGGGCGCTTATCGGATGCGGCTGGGCCGTGCACCGGGCGTATCTGCGGGTCATTGGCGGAGTGAGTCTTGCAGGTTTTCTGATCATTGGCCTTGCCCTGACGCAATCACGCAGCGGCATGGTCGGGGTACTCATCCTGTTGGCGGCCTGCTGCATCTGGGGTGGCATGGTCAGGTCACGTGTTTTTATTTACTCTGTTTTCGGACTGTTTCTCTGGTATGTTTTTCTGCTTCTGACGCTGCCTTATCTGGGTCAGGCCCTGTTGCTTGACACCGAGATCAGTTTTGTTGAGCGCAGCACGCGTGAAAGTCGGCCCTACATGTGGCGAATGCTGCTGGATGCCGCAACACTGCAGCCCTGGACTGGCTACGGCTGGAACCAGGTGCTGCCAGCGCAGGTGGCCGTGGCGGAGACCTACACCAGGATGTCGGGTACCTATGTGGCCCAGTCCCATAATCTCTTTCTGGATTTTGTGGTGTGGACCGGTTTCCCGCTGGGCCTGCTTCTGACCGGAGCTGTCCTGGCCTGGTTGTGGACGGCGTGGAGGAGAACCAGGGATACAACTCAGGTTTTTTACCTTGCTGCCCTCGCTGTGATTCTTGCCCATGCCATGCTTGAACTGCCCGTGCATTACGCCTATTTTCTGTTGCCCGCCGGTCTGATGGCAGGCTCACTCAATGCAAGCATGGAGATTGCGCCTTGGGGTGTAGCAGGCCGCCGCATGGTCATTGGCTTCTGGCTGGCGGTGGTCACGCTTCTCGGTTTGATCATCTACGATTATTTCCGCCTTGAAAGCGCCTACAACGAAGTCAGGTTCAAGCAGGCAAATTTTGTGAAGGCGCAGGATGCCCAGATTCCTGAAACGCTGGTCTTGAACCATCTTGAATACGCCATCGAACTCTATGCCTTGACGCCTGTAGCCGGGCTGTCGCCGGATAGTGTGCAACGCGCGCTCGATACCACCAGATTTTTACCCCACGCGCACAACATCGGAAAACTTGTTGTGATTCTTGCCCTGAACCAGCGTGCCGACGAAGCGAGGTTCTGGAAGGCAAAGGCACAATACATGATGAGCCCGGCAGACTACCAGGTTGTACAAAACGACTGGAAGCGTGCCGTTCAGGTGTTTCCGCAGATCTCGGCAACCATGGCGCTGAATAATTAAGGTTTCGCGGCGTTTTCATGTTGATACAAATCCCTACCCATCCGGACTCCCCTGGCTATCGCCAACCCGATCCTGGACTGAAGGGGAAAACGCCGCAGGAAACTGGCGCCAGTGCCTCGTCCCGGCTCGTGGCGGTGGTCTGCGCCTTATTGGTGATCGTGCCCTGGATCAATCCTTTTGCCCCTGGTCCGTCACCGGCAGTCGTCCCCCTCCTGCTCTCCGCCCTGTGCGCGTCAATGCTGCTGGGAATGGCCGCCTGGTGGCCCGTCAGCTTTCGCACGGAAAGTCTGGCCTGGTCAGTCGCATCAGCCTGGCTCTGCGCCGGTCTTGTCAGTTCGGTACTCGGATTGATTCAGTACTTTGGCGTCGCTGACGGCCTGGCGCCCTGGGTCAATCAGTCCAGATATGGTGAGGCGTTTGCCAACCTGCGGCAGCGCAACCAGTTTGCCTCGCTGACCAGTATCGCCATGATCGCATTGATCTGGTGTGCCGCGATGTTCTCCCGCAGCAGCCATCTGCTCAGTGCTCGCCAGATCAGGAATTATCCGGTGCTGATGCTGATGGCTGCAGCTCTTTTGGCCTGCGGCAACGCGACCTCGGTTTCGCGCACCGGGATGATCCAGCTCGGCCTGCTTTGTGGCTTGTGCGTTTTGTGGGGGCAATGGAGACATGTAACAGTGCGCTGGATTCTCCTCGTTGCAGTCATCGTTTATGGCGTGTCCGTGCTTGCATTGCCGCGGCTTGCGGGGTTTGACCTCGCGCTTTACAGCATGGGTGGGCGTCTGCAGGCTGGAGACCCTCTGTGCGTCAATCGCCTCACGATCTGGTCGAATGTGATTGAACTGATAAAGCTCAGGCCCTGGGGTGGCTGGGGCTGGGGGGAGCTCGACTATGCCCACTACGTCACGCTTTTTGATGGGCCGCGGTTTTGCCTGATTCTGGACAACGCACACAACCTCCCGCTCCATCTGGCTGTCGAGCGCGGCGTTCCGTTTGCCGCACTGGTGTGCGTGGCGGCTTTGTTCTGGGTCTGGCGCCGCAAACCATGGTCTGAGGCAGATCCGGCAAGGCAAATGGCCTGGAGCGTGCTCGCCGTCCTGATTTTTCACAGCATGCTGGAGTATCCGCTCTGGTATGGACCCTTCCAGATGGCCGTGGTGTTTTGTGTCCTGCTGCTTCGCAGGCCGATGGCTGATTCAGGAGTGGTGCGAGCTGGCCTGTCATCCACCGGCGTGAGGAGCCGCGTTACCTGCGCCGCGCTGTCTGGATTGTTGTTGCTGGCGGCCGCCTATGCAGCCTGGGATTACAGGCGTGTGAGCCAGATATATCTCGCAGCTGACAATCGCGATGCCGCCTACCGGACGGACACACTGGAAAAAATCAGCGGCTCGTGGCTGTTCAGTGACCAGGTGATGTTTGCGCGCCTGCTCGTAACACCCCTGACCCAGGCCAACGCAGCCTGGACCTTCAACGCCGCTCAGACGCTGCTGCACTATTCGCCCGAGCCCCGTGTTGCCGAGAAACTGATCGAAAGCGCCGTCATGCTCGGCAGGGATGACGAGGCGCAGGCGCAAATGGTGCGTTACCGCGCGGCGTTCCCAACGGAATATGGGCTCTGGAAACCGCTCAAGTCGAACCAGAAACTGCAGGTGCCGTGAAGCTTCCCGACTTTCCGCCGTGTTTCTCAAGCACCCTGATGTCCTGCATGACCATGGTCCTGTCGACCGCCTTGCACATGTCGTAAACCGTCAACAAGGCGACCTGCACGGCGGTCAGGGCTTCCATCTCTACCCCGGTGGGGCCTACTGTCTCGACGGTGGCATCGCAAATGATGCAGTTGTGTGCCGGATCGGTCGTGAAACCAACGCTCACATGCGTCAGCGCCAGGGGATGGCACAACGGGACAAGTTCACTGGTTTTTTTGGCTGCCATGATGGCAGCAACCCGGGCAATGCCCAGCACGTCGCCTTTTTTGGCGCTACCCGACATGACAATGGCCAGGGTTTCCGGATTCATTACGATACGGCCCTGTGCGACAGCTACACGCCGCGTAGGGGCCTTGCTGCCAACGTTCACCATGTGGGCCTGGCCATCGGCATTGAAGTGGGTAAGGAGCGAGTCGGACATCGTGGAGTTACAGAACCTTTACAACCAACCGTCATCATAAGACCATGCCCGACATAGCCAACTCATGGAAGATGCGCTTCAAAGCGGCCATTGTTCACCTGTGCATCAGCATTGTGCTGGCCATTCTTGCTGCCTTGCTGGTGTTTTTTGTGTGGTACCCGTATCCGTACCGCGAGATATCCGGCGGCCGCACGCTGTTTCTGCTCATCGTGGCGGTTGACGTCATCATGGGACCGCTGCTGACCTTTGCTGTGTTTGACACCCGCAAGCCGCGCAAGGCGCTGATTCGCGACCTGTGTGTCATCGGCGCCCTTCAGCTGGCAGCACTGGGCTACGGGCTGTGGACCGTGGCCGCTGCACGGCCTGTGCACCTTGTGTTTGAAATGGATCGCTTCCGGGTGGTGCACGCCATAGACGTGCCCGCCGAACTGCTTGAAAAAGCTTCGCCTGCGCTGCGATCGCTCCCTGTTACCGGTCCCACCCTGCTGTCAGTCCGGCCCTTCAGGGATGCCAGGGAGAGCATGGAAGCCACCATGGCCGCGCTGGCCGGCGTTCCCATTGGCTCACGGCCCGAGCTTTGGCAAGACTATAAAAAAGCGCGACCGGAAATTGTGTCCAGGGCCAAACCTCTGGCTGAGCTCAAGGCACGCTTTCCTGCGCGAAGTGCAGAGATCGATGCCGTGCTGAAATCTTCCGGTACACGTCTTCCCAATGCTGTCGGTTATTTACCCATGATGGGTCGCGACACCTTCTGGACGGTATTGCTGGACACCACAACGCTGGAGGTGATTGCTTTTGTGCCGATTGACTCCTTCTAGGCAGGACATGCGCCGCGCTTGCGCGGCAATGCTGGCTGCGCTGCTGGCCTTGGGTTCCAGCCCTGTGGCGCATTCGCAAAACGCACCGGGTGCGTCGCGCAGCGGCTCCCTGCCCACCCTGGGCGACAACCTTGAACTCACGGCCGGTGCCGAGCGCCGCATCGGCGAGCGCATCGCCGCCAGCATCTACCGGGACCGCGACTACATTGATGACCCGGTTCTGGAAGACTATGTGCAGACCATCTGGCAGCCTCTGATGGCTGCGGCAAGGTCGCGGGGTGAGCTTAGTCCGGAGCTGGAGGAGCGCTTTGCCTGGGAGCTCTTTCTCCTTCGCGACCGCACCATCAATGCCTTTGCACTGCCCGGTGGCTATTTCGGCTTTCATCTGGGCCTGATAGGCGCGGTGGGCAGCCGCGATGAACTGGCCGCCGTCATGGGCCATGAACTGAGCCACGTCACGCAACGACACATTTCCCGCCTCATGACCCAGCAATCCCGGCAGACGCCGTGGATGATTGCCGCCATGATTATTGGTGCGCTGGCTGCCAGCAAGGGCTCGCAGGCCGGTGAGGCGGCCATGATGGGCGGCCAGGCGCTGGCTGCGCAGTCACAACTGAATTTTTCACGCGATATGGAGCGCGAGGCTGACCGGATCGGTTTTGGCGTGATGGCAGATGCGGGTTTCGACACCCGTGGCGTCGGCAGCATGTTCGAGAAACTCCAGCAGGCATCGCGCATCAATGACAACGGGTCATTTCCCTACCTGCGGTCCCACCCCCTGAATACCGAGCGGATTGCCGAGGCGCAGCAGCGCCTGCAGCTGGCGCCGCCCGCAGCAGACAAGGGCCTGGGTGCCGCGCAAGACAGGTTTCTTCACGCCATGATGGCTTCGCGGGCGCGTGTACTGGCTGACCCCGGGGTTGATGTTCTTCGCACCATGGTGGCCGAGGCCCAGCGCCAGCTGCCGCCGGCGCAGGCTGCATCGCAGCCCTCTGCCGCCGATATCCGCAACGCAGGTGTTTTCTATGCGGCGTCGCTCGCCGCCGCAAGGCTGCGCGATTTCCAGCTGGCCCGCACCTTCGCAGAGCGGCTGGGCACGCTCGCAGCGGCAACGCCATCGGCTGGCAAGGTGGGTTTGCTGTCGCTTGAGATAGACCAGATGGCAGGTACCGTGTCCCCGTCAGCATCCGGCATCGATGTTTCCAGAACCAACTCGCGCGCAGAACTGCTGGTGCAATCGCGCGCTCTGCTCGCGGCTGGCCGTGCCAGGGATGTCAGTGACAGGCTGATCACCTGGGTGACTGCCCATCCGAGGGATGCGCTGGCCTGGCAGACCCTGGCCATCGCTTACGGCAACCAGGGCCAGAATGTGCGTGCCATTCGCGCTGACGCGGAGGCGCGTGCTGCGCAGCTGGACTACATCGCCGCGCTTGATCGCCTCAAGGCGGCCCAGAACATGATGCGCAACAACCCGGGCAGCGCCGATTTCATGGAGGGCTCCATCATCGACGCACGTGCCCGCCAGCTGGACTCACTTGTCAGAGAACAGGCGCTCCAGGACAAACTCGATCGCTAGCTGCAGCACCGAATAGATCAGCGAACCGATGAGCGCCGCACCAAAACCCGTGACGTTCAAGCCGCTCACCAGGCTGGCGGCAGCCCAGAACATCAGGGCGTTGATCACAAAGAGGAACAGCCCCACGGTGACCAGCGTAACCGGCAAGGTCAGCAGCACCAGTATGGGCCGCACGACGGTGTTGAGCGCACCCAGCACCAGTGCAGCGATCAGCGCGCCGGTAAAACTGGTCACCACCACACCTGAATAAAGATAGGCCACAAGCAGCAAGGCCGTGGCACTGAGCAACCATTTGAGTATCAGTTTCATGGCTCGAAGAATATCACTCCCCGCGCGAAATCCAACGCTGCACTCCCGCAGCACCGACTCACTCTTTCAAGCGAAGCGAGGCTTTAGCAAGCAGGG
>JAZKHN010000311.1:1591-3344 GCA_040385325.1 Pseudomonadota bacterium | reverse complement strand
CTGCACTGATGGGTGAGCGCCTGGCATTGCACAACAGCGGAGTGACGCTGGGTGCCACCGGCATGTCCAACCCCATGAAAACCTTTGCCGGCATCGAGACATTTCTGCTGCATGCCCGCGAAGTGGAAGGTGGCTGGCATGTGAACGGCACGTTGCCCTGGGTCAGCAACCTGGGGCCGCACCACTACTTCGGTGCAGTTGCTGATGTAGAAGCTAGCTCCGCGGAGGGTGCCGCAAAATCAGAGGTGATGTTTATCGTCCATTGCGACGCGCCAGGTGTCGAACTGCGCAACTGCCCTTCGTTTTCTGCGATGGAAGGCACCAACACCTGGGCGGTGCGGCTGACAAACTATTTTGTTGGTGCAAAGGACCTGATTGCCTACCCGGTGCGGCCCTTCATAGGCCGTATACGCGCCGCATTCATCCTGCTGCAGACCGGCATGGGCCTGGGTGTTGTGCAGGGTGCCATCGATTCGATGTGGAAGGTCGAACGCCAGTTGGGCCACGTGAATGAATTTCTCGAAGACAGGCCGGACGAGCTTCAGGCAGAACTGGACGAACTGACCGCACGCATCATGGCGCTGGCCGAGACACCTTTCAGCCAGGAAAAGGAGTTCCTGATTGACGTTCTGGACGCAAGGGCCCATGCGTCGGAGCTGGCCTTGCGCGCCGCACAGTCAGCACTGCTGCACCAGGGGGCGCGCGGTTACCTGATGACATCTGACGTGCAGCGGCGTGTGCGCGAGTCCCATTTCGTCGCCATCGTCACCCCAGCCATCAAGCACCTGCGCAAAGAAATTGCGCGGCTCAGCGCAACGGAGCAACCGGCATGAGCATGCCTGTGAAAGCGTGGAACCAGTACATCTGCCGAGCCTGTGGCCTGATCTACGACGAGGAAAAAGGCGATGCCGACAGCGGGCTGACAGCCGGCACACGCTTCGAAAATATCCCCGACGACTGGGCATGCCCGCTCTGCGGCGTGACAAAGTCTGACTTTGAACCTTATGTCATGGAAGCGCCGGCGCGCAGTAGCAATGGCCGCAGCAATCAGACACCCAAGGCAGCAGGCCGTCATGATGCAGGCACCGTGATTGTGGGTGCCGGCCGTGCAGGCTGGCAAATGGCAGAAGCCTTGCGCGCCCGCGATGCGAACATGCCCATCACCATGGTCACTTCATGCAACGGCGATGTCTACGACAAACCCATGCTGTCAGTTGCGATGGCCAAAGGAATGGCACCCGGACAGCTGGCACGGGAAACCGGGTCGGCAGCAGCAAGCCGGCTCAATATCAGGCTGCTTGCAAATACACAGGCTGTGCGTATCAACCCGGCAAACCGCCAGGTGCGTACCACGCGCGGAACGCTGCGCTACCGGCAACTGGTGCTGGCGCATGGTGCTGAAGCCCGTTTGCCGCAGCAGTTTCCGCCCGCACTGTGCTGGCGCATGAATCACCTGCAGGCGTATGAAAAATTTCGGGGCCTTCTCGACAACACGCCCCAGCGTATCGCGGTGGTGGGTGCAGGCCTGATTGGCTGCGAGCTGGCCAATGACCTCGCGCTCGCAGGGCACACTGTCACCTTGATTGACATCGCCACAAGGCCGCTGGCAGCGGCGCTGAGCGAAACGCAATCGCAGCAGCTGCTTGACGCATGGGCACCCCTGCCCGTCACTTTTATCGGCGGCATGCAGGTAGGGCAGATCAGCCTGGTAGACGAGGCAGGCAGCAAGCAGCTGATCACGCAATGCGGTCAG
>JAZKHN010000311.1:0-1491 GCA_040385325.1 Pseudomonadota bacterium | reverse complement strand
AGGCAAACCCGCTCTATAGTTCAAGTCAGCACAGGAGCACGACTTGAACGCACCCACCTCAACCCGGCAAGGCGACATTCTCGAAAGAGCCGAGCGGCAGTCGCAGGTGGTCCGGGCGCTTCAGAAGGTTTTGCCGGCGCATGCCCTTCTCTGGAACAGCGAAGACACGACACCCTATGAATGCGACGGCCTGACCGCTTACCGTGAGCGGCCGCTGGTGGTTGCATTGCCCGAAACCTATGCAGAAGTGCAGGCCGTGCTGAAAACCTGCCATGCGCTGGACATCCCGGTTGTCGCGCGCGGCGCGGGCACGGGTTTGAGTGGCGGTGCCATGCCGCACAGGCTGGGCGTGACCCTGTCGCTGGCAAAGTTCAACAAGATCCTCAAGCTCGACCCGGCAAGCCGCACGGCTGTCGTGCAGGGCGGCGTGCGCAACCTTGCCATCTCTGAGGCAGCTGCACCACATGGCCTGTATTACGCGCCCGACCCCTCAAGCCAGATTGCCTGCACCATAGGCGGCAACGTGGCCGAGAACTCAGGCGGCGTGCATTGCCTGAAATACGGGCTCACCGTGCACAACGTGCTCAAGGTGCGCGGCTTCACGATTGAAGGCGAAGAGGTTGAATTTGGCGGTGACGCGCTGGACGCGCCGGGCTACGACCTGATGAGCATCATCGTTGGCAGTGAAGGCATGCTGGCGGTGACCACTGAAGTCACCGTCAAACTGATACCCAGACCCCAGCTGGCGCGCTGCATCATGGCCAGCTTTGATGACCTGCGCAAAGCCGGTGACGCCGTGGCGGCCGTGATTGCGGCGGGCATCATTCCGGCCGGCCTGGAGATGATGGACAGACCCATGACCATTGCAGTCGAGGATTTTGTGCACGCAGGTTATGACCTCAGTGCAGAAGCCATCCTGCTGTGCGAGAGCGACGGCACGGCTGAAGAAGTCGAGGAAGAGATAGGCCGCATGAGCGAGGTGCTGACGCGCTGCGGTGCAACGGCGATTGCCGTCAGCCAGAACGAAACCGAACGCCTGCGTTTCTGGAGCGGCCGCAAGAACGCCTTCCCCGCGTCCGGCCGCATCAGCCCGGACTACATGTGCATGGATTCCACCATCCCACGCAAACGCCTGGCGGACATACTGCTGGCCATTGCAGAGATGGAGAAAAAATACCAGCTGCGCTGCGCGAATGTGTTTCACGCCGGTGACGGCAACCTGCACCCGCTGATATTGTTTGATGCAAACGATGCAGACCAGCTGCGTCGCTGTGAGCTCTTTGGCGCAGACATCCTGGAAACCAGCGTCGCCATGGGCGGCACCGTGACGGGCGAGCACGGCGTGGGCGTTGAAAAACTCAACTCGATGTGCGTGCAGTTTTCTGCTGAAGAAAACGAACAGATGTTTGGCGTGAAACGTGCCTTTGATGCCAAAGGATTGCTCAACCCTGGCAAGGTCATACCCACACTTAACCGCTGTGCGGAGTACGG
>JAZKHN010000310.1:0-10480 GCA_040385325.1 Pseudomonadota bacterium | reverse complement strand
GTGGCTCAATGGGTTTGGGGGGCGCAAGCCGCGATGCAATGATGCGCTGCATGTCCTTGAGCATTTTGGTCCAGTCGTCCCAGGGGCGCTGGAGTTGCACGCCCGTGGCTTTAAGCGCAGACAGCATGGACGGAAGTCGGCTCAGAAGGGTCACAATGAGTTTGCGGTCATTCTCAGAGAGGCGCTGCAACACGCCAACGTCCACGGAGCCAGGCAGGGCAAACCGCAATTCAAGTTTGGGGCCGAAATCATCATGGGCTTCTTCAAACCAGGCTTCTAATTGCGCGGCGCCGGTTTGCTCTGCAAATTCGAGTTTGGGGTGCAGTCCAAATTGCCCGGGGCGCACGTTGGCGCAAGAAAGCCGAAACTCGAAGGCGGGCCAGCGCTGGTCGCGGTAGGCGGCATTGCCGAGGCTCAGCCAGAGCGATTCGTAGTTGACGTCGACATGTTCGCGCTTAAGGCTGATTTGGTCGTAGCGGAGAGACGACCTGGCGTGTTTTTCGATGAGGTCGATGAATCTGCCCAGACCCGTTTTGAGTTGATCGGCGTTGAATCCAGCAGGGGCTTTGAGTGCGGCCGGGCTTTCAAGAGTGCGCCACAGCAGGCGGGCCAGAGTCTTGAGCAGGTCAAAGTCGCTAAGGGCCAGGTCGCGGAAGACCTCGGCTCTCTCGCGCGCGAATTCGGGGGTGGCGACAGGGATCAGGGTGAGCTCAGTCTGGCTCAAAGGCGCATCAGGCCAGCGCAACAGCGGGCCGCTTGAGCCAGTGGGCCTGAAGAAGACGAAGCCGGCAACACCCTGGTCAAGAATGGTCTCAAATTCAAACTCAGGCAGACTGCGTCCGGCGGCTTCAAAGTTTGTCAGCTTCCACCGGGTCTGCGTGGCACCCTCGCCTTGAACGCTGAGAAGTTCAAGGGCTTCGTAGTCGCAGTAGTTGAGGTTGCGTTTGAGCATGCGCTGCCAGCGGGCTTCGGCGGTTTCGAGTTGCTTTTGGCTCTCCTGGTGTTTCAGGAAATAGTTCTCAAGTTCTTCCTGTACCTGATGAAGTTGCAGCAGGAGCAGTTCACCTTCTTGCGTGGCCTCCTTGAGCTTGGCCAGGCGTTCCGTGCCGAGTTTGGCTTGTTCGTCGCGGGCTTGGGTAAGCGCGGCGAATTCTTTAATGCGGGCAGCCAGGTCTTTACCCTGTGTGGCGAGTTCTGAAGTGCGCGCGGCGAGATCTTTCTCCAGCGAGTCACGCCGGGCTGTCAGCGCTGATTTTTCTTTCGCCAGTGCGTCTCGCTGCGCCAAAGCATCCGTTTTTGCTCTGGCTTCAGCATCACGACTGGCAAGGGCAGCGGCTTTGGCTTTGGCTTCGGCGTCCCGGGCGGCTGTAAGTTCTATTATTTTTTTGGCCAGCGCGTCCTTCGCCACACTCAGAGCGGTGTTGGACTGGCTCAGAGTGTCGAGCTGCGTTTTGGCGGCTTCATGCTTGAGAAAAGTAGCCTCGAGTTCTTCCTGCACTTGATGGAGTTGCAGCAGAAGTAGCTGGCTTTCTTTCGTGGATTCCTGGAGCTTGACTTCGCTATTTTCTTGCTGCTGCAGATAGCTGGCCCGCAGGGCCGCGTAACGCGTGTTGACGGTATCGAGCTCTTCCAGCGCGGCCTGGGCTTGCCGCAATTCGCCTGTGCGGTCACGCAAGTTACGGTAGCTGGCGATGATTTCCTCTGGTGGGAGCACCAGGCTGCCGACATTTGGCGCTGCTTGTACTTCTGCTTCTGCTTCGCCCAGGCGCGTGAAGGTGGCGGCAAGTTCGTGCTGCAAGCTTGTGGCCTGAGGGTAGTTTTGGCACAGCTGATGCGCCAGGTAAAGCGCAAGTGCGTCCTGTTCGGGGTAGCCCTGGCCCATTGCAGCGTTTGCAGCGCTGAGCGGCAGCTTCCACCTGGCAGCGCAGTGCTCGATCAATGCCTGCGGGTGCTGGGCGCATTCGCGGGAATCAACCAGCAAACTGCGTTGCGGATGACGATGATGAAATCGCAAGAGCTCCTGATGATGCTGCTGCCAGGCGGTCATCACCTCGTCAACGGATACGGTTTCGGTGTCTTTGGCCATGGCGCTGGCCAGCATTTGCTGTGGGGTTACACAGACCAGTACAAACTTGAGGCGGGGCTCAAATTGGGACCAGAAATCAAGCAGCCAGGTGCTGCGCGCATCCGCCCAACCCCAGACCTTTGACTTGATGTTGGCGATGAAGATTTCGTTTGCGAGTTGTTCCCAGAGCCGCCCGGGACTGGCGATGGGTTGGCCGACAGGCGCGTCTTCGGCGGCCATGGACATGACCTGCTCGTGCCAAAGGGCCATGTCAATGGGATCGTCGCGCTTGACGGTTTTCGGGCTGGCCAAGCCGGCTTGCTGCAGTAGATGGGCAACCGGGTGCAGGTCATTCTGGCTGGCGCCGGTGATGCAAATGGTTTTCATGCAAGTCTTTCTGTGTTGTCCATATCAGCGCAGTCGCGCTGTTTTCGAGCGCTCTCGAGCGCCTTTGCTATTTCACCCGAGACGAAATCTAGCGTGAGGCGTTCACAGCCTGATGCTTGTTGGGCGCTTGCCGAACCGCCCTGCCGACTTGCGAGGCTGACCATGCGCTGCGCAGCCTGTTCGATGTCGGCATCGAACCACCGCTCTTTGCCGCTGGCCCCGGGATAGTCCCCCACCTTGATGGGCACCAGCCGACCTTTGACGGGATGGACGAGGGGGCCATAGGCGAAGTCGCGAGTACCCGAGTAGTCCGAGACGATGACGGATTTACCCAGCAGCATGGCTTCAGCCACACCGCGGCCAAATCCTTCGGCCCGATGCAGGGACACATAGCAGTCGCAGGCGGCATAGAGCACCAGCAGTTCATCGCGGCGCAAGGGCTGATCGATCAACGTGATGCGTTTGTCAGCGGCAACTTCAGCCTGGAGCTGGCGCCAGGTGGGGTCACCAGGAGAGGTATGCATGACCTTGATGACCAGGCCCACATCTTTGCGTTTGCCAGGAAACGCGGCCCGGAAGGCGCGAAGGCTGGCCCAGGGGTTTTTGCGCTCGATGGTGGAGTCGAAGTCGAACGACAGGTAGAACAGGTAGGTGTTCTCTGGAAGCCCGAAATGAGGGCGGCCAAAATCGCTTGAAACGTCTGCGTTCAAGGCCTCGAGCGTGATGGCCAGTGGAACCTGGCGCACCGGCACAGGCGCGCTCTTGCGGTAGGCGTCGCCGGTATATTGGGAGGCCGCCCATATTTCATCGACCAGGGCGTAGGCGTCGGCCCAGGCCTTGGGCCACACCGGGAAATCCCAGGGCCACCAGCCGATGTTGTAACGGCCATCGAAGAGGGACCGGCCATGCAGCAAAAACACCCGTACCATTTCCATGCCACTGATGCAGAAAAGGTTGATGTCGTAGGGGACTTCGTCTGATACCCGGCCCGGCGGGCTGGTGTCTTGTTGCGACACGTTGATGCCCGGAGCAAAATTGAAGATACTGAACGGAATGCCGACGTTTTCGAGGCAGGCAGCGGCGGTGCGTACTTCTTCGCCAAAGGCGTCGCCGATCAGGTTGACGCCGCAGCCGCGCGCAGGCGCAAAGCAATGACTGGGGGCGGCCTTGCGCTGGAGTGATTTTTTTCGGCTCTGTATGTTGCGCAGGGTAGAGTTGCCATGCACTCCAAACCAATTAACGTATTTGACAACGTCGGCGGCCGAAGTCAATGGAAAAGTCGAGTTCAAGTTGGGCAGGTAGCGCCACAACAGCCAGGCGTCGCGCCTGAGCCGGGTGCCTGGCAGATTTTTGAACAGCCAGGCCAGTTGTTGCGGAAGCATAAAGCTCCCGAAATCCTGCTCGTCGAACCAGACAAAATAGAACCAGGCAATGAAGCGCCCGCGCTGGACTCGGACATCAAGTGGAAATTTTTGTTGAAGATCAGGCCGGCCAAACCACAGGTGCGCCATCAATCGGGAGATGGGCAGGGCCGGGTCTTCGGGAAAACGGGGGTCAAGTTCGGCGAGGGTGTAGCGCTGCCATTCGGGGGCGTCCCAGCCTATCTCGAGTTCCTTGCGCCCGCTTTGTAGATACCAGCAGACGAGCTTTGAGCGGCCTTCGGCCGTAGAGATGTCAAAGGCGGCCCGCAAATCGGAGCGATTTTCGCGGATGGCCAACAGGAGACGAGAAAGGCCCTCGCTTCCGTGGTGCTTGTCAGGCACATCCAGGCGTGCATAAGACTCGCCGTTCCAGCGCATGAGCATGGCTCGTGTGACCGGATGGGACACGCCGGCGCGATGCTGCGGAAGATCTTCAAAAAGGCTGTTGATGGAATCGGGTGTGCGCCAAGCCCCCTGCCCTGCCTGAGCGGTTAGCGTTTTGGCAGGTGCTTCGCGTTGGGTCATGGATGACTCGTTGCACTGCCCGCATTGGCGGTTGGCATGGTGCGCAGGGAGAAGCCATGGGCCAGAATTTCAGATTCAAGCAGTGCATTCAGGGCCGGCAGGGTTGCCTCAGAGATGAAGGCATCGCTGGCAAAGCCCCTGCCCGATTTGATGATTTCCGCAAGCTCTTGCACCGGTCGGGTGTGCGCATCAGGCAGCTCGACACGGTGTGAAAGGCGAGCCAGCGCGGACTGGTTGGCGTGGGCGGCAGGCGAGTTGAAAAATGTCTTGACGCGATCAAGCAGGGCTGGTTGGCGCCGCTGATAGACCTCGCACAGTTGGGCCTCAAATTGCTCGACATAAACCAACTCGACATCGCCGGCGATCACGGGCTGGGTTTGAAAGTGAATATCTGAAAAATCGCGATGCAGGGCGAGGTAATCAAGAAAGTCATGGAATGTCAGCTCCCCCCAGGCGTCGGTTTGGGGTCCGAACCGCCAGCGATAAACGTCGTGCCCGGTGCATAGGGCCGGGTGATAGAAAAGCGAAGCGACTTTGTCAATGAAAGCCGACACCAGGCGCCGGTAGGGATCGCGCACGACATTGATCTTGAATTGGGGCGGGCGATCTTTGGGCAGGGGAAAGACGGAGGGCGCGCTGCGGATTGTTTTTTCAGCGCGCTGTGGATCTATTTCATCTGCATGCAAGGCAAAGAAGAGGTGGCGAAGCGATGTACAGGCGCTTTTGGGATTGTAAAAAACGGCGTAATTGAACGCGGTGGAGTACATCGAATGCTTTCCGTCGCGACCATCGACCCGGGCCGCAGCAAGTCGCTGGCCGGTGCCAGAAGAACGAAGTTCAATGGGAGTGCCGATGGCGATCGGCTGGAGCCACTGGCACCCGAGCTTCCAGGCCGGGGGCTGACTGCCAGCGGCGGGGTGAGGATACATTTTTTGCAGTAATTGGCCGCCCACCATGACATCGACCATCGGCGGATCACCGCCTGTATTTTGTTGGGTGAACCAGCCCGACAGGCTGGTCTGTGTGCCCTCCAGACTGCTGTACATGACCCGCCGGGCGGGCGCTCGCGCGGGGGGGCTAATGGCCGACATGCTGTTCTACTTCACGTTGCGAATCAACCATGGGGCGCGCGTTGCACAGCTGCATGCGGGTCGGCATGGCGGTGGCATGTATTTGCCGGGCCCAGGCCCTGCCGTGTACCAGCGCGACATAGGTGCGGCAGTAGTTGAGCCAACACCCGGCAAGCCATTTGTCCTGGGTGGCGATGGCCTTGTCTTTGATGGCGCTGAGGGTCTTGAGATGCTCATTGAGCGCCGGAGTGTCGGCTTTTCGGGCAAGGTACTTGAAGGCTTTGTATTTGTCACCGTGCAGGCTCAGGAACAGGCCAAAGAGCCGCTCGATGATGAACGGCAGGTAGGACGCTTCAGCGTGCATGCTACGTGGATCAGCCAGTGATGAGAACAGCACAATGCGCGCGGGTGGCAGCAAATTGGCTTGTGCCTGGTCCAATGCATCGCTCACGAAACGCAGGTAGTTCTGCCAAAAATCAGGGGTGGCGACAAAATAATTGGTGGCGGCAAACAGCCACGAGGGCGACAACTCGTCAAGGGTTGCGGTGGGCAGTCCGGCGGCCTGAAGAAAATCAAAGGAGAGATTGAGAAAGTCAGGGTGTGCAGTTTCACCCTGACACCAAAGATTGTGGAAAAGCGCTTCTGTTTCGGGAAACGGGTTACAGAAATAAACGTCGTAGCCAGGGTTGGCGTGGAGGGTGTTGATGAGCTCCTGGCCGCTGAGGCCGGTCTTTTGGGTAAATTTCCAGGACAAGGCTCCCCAGAGATCGACGTCCTCGACCAGCCCGCTGGAAGCAATTTTGCGAAAGACATTGAACTCAAGCAAGGGGCTTGGGTCGCCCGTGTTGTCGTAGGAAACAAAGGCCGGGTCGAGCTGCGCAACCTGCTCTGGATGGTAATGAATCTGGAATATGCGGATGTGCGGGACGACAGCGCTCATTACGGGCTCACGAAAACAAGGCCAGGAGTTTGGGGTTCTGCACGCGCCCGTCAAACTGTGCCGCAGCGCGCTGCCGATATAGAGCGCGGTCGCCGGAGTCGACAGCGGCGTGCTCTTTGTCCCAGTCAACCTCCATCAGCACCGCGTTAGGATCGTAACAATATTGTTGGTCGCCAAGGGCGAGCATGGTGAGCTCCGCATCGGCATAGTGACGCTGGTAGGCCGGGTGGAACAGATCACCCCCGTAGTTGGCGTCGGCCCAGGTTCTTGTGGCGAGCCCAAAACCGGCCAGGGTGCCCATCCACTTGCCGTCGTTGAATCCATGCAAACCTTTGCCGGACTTGCGTAAGGCGTCAAGGGCAAGCTTGAGCCAATGGCGGCCCGCGAATGCGTCTTGGGCAACATAGGCTACGGAATCGCTTTGGGTACGGCGATAAACTTGATTGATGATCGAAATGAACCCCTGGCGGTCACAGTCCTGAATGGCAAGCAACAAGCCGCCTACGCCGGCGCGCACGGCAAGTTGTCGGGCGCTGCGCTCGGCTGCCGCTCGGTCGATGTAGGGCATGATCACCAGCGTTTCGACCGGTGGCAGGAGCAGCTCAACAGCACCAGCGTCTGGAGCCCTGAGCTCCATAAACTGGGTGGTGAGTATTTTTGGCTGGGGTGCAGACACGGGGCTGGTCAGTGGGTAGTAATTGTGCGCAACAGTTCTTCGGCCAGCCGGTCATGGCGCAGACGGGGTGAATTGGCGGCGAGCAAGGGCGTACGAACAGGATATTCAGCTTCGGCAGGACGCCACCCGTCAAGCAGGTAGTGCTGCGGCGCCATGCCAGCGTAGCGACAATGGGCCAGGGTGTGGCGCTCGCAAAAAAGCGTTCCCATGCGTGTGCGGCAGGGAACGCCCAGCATCAGTGCCTCGATGGTGGTAAGGCCGCCGGTGTAGGGAAAGGTGTCAATGACGGTGTGAAGTCGAGCCACTTCGTTCAGATAGGCCACATGCCCCTCGGGCACGATGAACTCCAGCGGAGCTACGTCGCCGAGCACAGTCTGAATGCGTTTTTGAAGTTCAACGTGGCGAAAGCGGTGTTCGATAAAACGAAGCTTGAAGTCGATGCCTTCGTCGCGCCAGGCGATGCACTGTTTTGCCAAATAATCCAGAAACGCACGGGAAATCTTGGCCGGGTTGGCAATCACGCCCAGAGCTACGCCGGGATCTGCGGCTTTCGCAGAAGGGAAATACGGCGGAGGGGTATAGGTGACGTAGCCTGAAGCCAGCAAGTGCAAAGGTTCGGCGTAGAGTGGTTGCAGCTCCATCGGGGTTTGCTCGATATCGCTCAAAAATCCGTCAAAGGCGGCCAGCCCGGTTGACGCGGCCTGCCCCCCAACCCATTTGTACATTCGCCTGGCCGGCTTGGTAGCGAGCGCCTGCAGGGCTTGGGTGTCCATCCAGCCGCCCATGTCAATCAGCGTGTCAAGTTGGTGACGGCGAATTTCCTGCTCCAGCGCCGCAGGCTCGAGCGCCGCCACGTCAATCCAGTCGTGCGCAATGGCGCGGAACTGGGCTGTGGCCCAGTCTTCTTTGGTATTGCGGTGAAAGAACACCAGGTCGACGTGCGCGGCCAGCATGCGCAAGGCACCGATGCCCAAAAAGTAAACCGGTGTGGCTCGCAACTGAGGCGAGATGACGCCCACGCGCGGCCTGTTTGCGTAGGGCTCCGATTTTTTGGCAGGCTTCGGGCTGGAAAGCGCACCCAGATGGTCGTCTGAATAGCTTTGAAGGCGCGCGGCGATCTGTTCGGGCGGCATTGAGCCCGGATCGTAGAGCGCGGCCAGGCACGCCAGCAAGCGCGCCTCGGGCGTGGTGTTGGAATCGGACCCCGACGGAACGAGTTCGCCAGCGCGGGCGGCATCACCAAGTTCATGCAGCGCAAACGAGGCGCGTTCAGTCTGCAGGGAAGGAATATCCTGCCGGGGCTCACCGGCGAGCGCGGTCATGGCTTCGTCCAGACGTTTGAGCTTGCGCAGCACTTTGACGCGAATGAGCCGGGCTTGCCACAGCTGCGGATCAAGTTGCAGCGCCTGGGTGGCATACGGCAAGGCTTCGTCGTAGCGGGCGAGCGCAAACAGGCACAGGCTGGCGTTATGGTGCAGCGAAGGCATTTCAGGCGCGTGAGTGATGGCGTCCAAATAGCCCTTGAGCGCAGCCGACCACTGTTGTCGGGCTCGCAAGACATCTACAACAGCAAGCTGGCTGCGAAACTTGGCGATGCGAGGATCAGGCGCGGATGACAAAGACTGCTCCGGGTTAAAAAAGCAGGGTTTCTAGCAACTTCAGAATTTCAGTGGCCGGCGTGGCGCCGACCTGGGAATGAAGGTTGATGAGATTGCTTGCCATGCCGAGCACGGAGGCTACATACTGGTCTTGAACTTCAAACAGGATCTGGATGCTGTTGAGCACATCAAGCTGGCTGCGCACCCCGCCTTTGTAACTTTGCTTGTTGCCCTCGACACTCAATTGGGCGGCCTCGATGGCGTCAAGCCGAATGTCGGACTCGACTTGGCCCGACTCTACAAGTGCATAAAGACGCTCGACTTCGAGTATTGCATTCTGCTCAACGGCACGAGCGTCTGCGACCGATTTTCGGGCGTTGGCCTTGGAGGCGTCAATGGCCAGGACGGAGCTGGACTGAAGCGGAAAGTCGACCGAGACACCGACATAGTTTGAGGAGCCGCCGTTGGTGATGGTGGTCCGCTTGGCGACCAGATTGACCTGAGGCATGAATGCGCCGCGTTTGCGCCAGACGTCGAGTTCAGCCAGGCGCTCATCTTGCCGCGCTGCAATCAATGCCGGGTTGTGGTTAAGGAGCGATTCCTTGAGTTGACTGATATCAGGCAGCACCAATGAACGTTTCTTGCGCGCGAGGACGAATGCATCGGGCTGGGCCGGTTGGCCTGTCATCACCAGAAACTGGCGCTCGGCCGCTGCCCGACGCGCCTTCAAGCCTTGTTCTTCGGCGCGGGCCTGCTGGAGCCGCACCAAAGTGTCACGCTGATCGGTAACGGTGCCAGTGCCCAGTTCAAACGCACGTTTCGCGGCAGCGGTCTGCAGTTCGAGCGTTTCTTTCTTGCGCAGATTGAGGCCCAGGCTTTCGCGGGTGCGAACCAGTTCGGTGACGGTTGCAAAATAGCGCAACGCCAATTCATCCATACGTTGCTGCATGGTGGCCTCTGCCTTGAGGTCGAGGGAACTCGCTCCAAACCAGGTGGTTAGTCGTTCAGCACTGACGAGCGGCTGGGCGATCTGGACGGTGCGCTGCGATCCGCCGGATTCCGTGCGGTCGCCAAACTTCATGCCGAATTCGGGCCAATAGGCACGGCCCGCCTGCTTGGCGCTGATCTGGTTGGCTTCGAGTTGGGCGCGCGCACCTTGAAATGCAGGGTCAGTCTGCAGCGCATTCTGAAATCCGTCGGTTAACTCACCCGCTGTGACAAGGGATGCCAACAACAGGCCAACAAGTGGCAGGCAACGTTGAAAGCGCACCTCTTAATCCTTGAATGCACGCGACAGCCGGTCGCTGATGGGTTTGACCAGGAGGCTGACGAAGTTGCGCTCCCCGCTCTTGAACACCACTTCAACCGGCATACCGGGTTGAATCACCTTGTCACCCAGCAGCTTGACACCGGCCTCGTCAGTTTCGATCTGCGCCAGATAGAAGTCGGTGCCTTGGCCCGCAAGGGCCGTGGTGGAAATTGACGTGTTGGTCTGCTTGTCAGCGCCGACCAGGGTCACCTTACCGGGAATGACTGGCGTAGTGATCATGCTGAAGGCTGAAAACCGCAAATCCACCGGCATGCCGGCAGCAATTTTATCAATATACTGTGGCGGCACCTGGGCGTCGACAACGAGGCGACCGCCAACGGGCACGATCTCCATCAGGATGACGCCTGCGGCGATGACCCCACCCAATGTGTTGGCCTTCAATCCCACAACGGCACCGTCGACAGGGGCGCGAATATTGATCAGGCTGCGATTGAACTTCAAGGCTTCAACGCGTGACTCCAGGGCCTG
>JAZKHN010000309.1:0-1917 GCA_040385325.1 Pseudomonadota bacterium | reverse complement strand
ATCAACCGCGCCAGCCCCAAGACACAAAGCGCGCTGCTTGAAGCGATGGAAGAAAAGCAGGTCACCGTTGAAGGCGCAACCCGGCCGCTGCCTGTGCCGTTTTTTGTGATCGCCACGCAAAACCCGCACGACCAGCTCGGCACCTACGCCCTGCCTGAATCGCAGCTGGACCGCTTTCATATGCGCATCTCTCTGGGCTACCCCGACCGTGCCGCCGAGCGTGAACTGCTCAGGGGCAAAGACCGCCGCGACATGGTTGACAACCTAAAGGCCCTGCTGACACCGCATGAACTGCTGGAACTGCAGCATCAGGCCAATCAGGTACATGCCGCCGAACCTTTGCTCAATTACCTGCAAGACCTGATCGCTGCTACACGCTCGGGCCGCTGGTTTTTACAGGGTCTCAGCCCGCGCGCCGGCATCGCCATCATGCGTGCAGCTCGGGCGCAGGCTTTTCTAAGTGGTCGCGACTATGTGGCGCCCGATGACATCTCTGCCATCCTGCCGCAAACGGCCGCGCACAGGCTGGTGCCGGTCAGCGATGCAGGCCGCGGCTCTGTCGAACAGGTACGCGCCATGCTCGATGCGGTGCCCCTGCCATAGACCGGCATCATGGCCGGACAGGCAATTTTCACGAACCCCCTGGTGCCCTTGCGCAGGCGCATGCGGTCATGGTTTGAAAACCGCCTGTCCTTTACCGACCAGGTCGAGCTGACACAGCGTACGGTCTACATACTGCCCACGCGCCCCGGGCTGATGCTTGGCGTGACGCTGCTGACGCTGCTTGTCGCCTCCATCAACTACCAGCTCAACCTGGGCTATTTGCTGACTTTTCTGCTCGCCGGAAGCGCCGTGGTTGGCATGCATGTCTGCCATGGCACATTGCGCGGACTGGCCATGAACCTGACCGCCCCGCCCGCGCAGTACGCAGGTGCCACTGCCACGTTTGATGTCAGGCTCACCAACACGCGGCGCAGCATTCGCCACGGCATTGGCCTCAGCGTTCTCAACCGGCTGGGTGCAAGTGCAAAAGAAGCCCAAGAAACGCACTGGGCCTGGACCGATGTGCCGGCGCAAGGCAGCAGCACGGTGCAGGTCGGCTTCACCCCACCCAGTCGGGGCCTGCACCGCCTGCCGACGCTGACGGCAGAAACACGCTTTCCGCTTGGCACCTTCAGGGTGTGGACGGTGTGGCGGCCCGCAGCGCAGATTCTTGTCTACCCTGCGCCGGAATTGCACGCACCGCCCTTGCCGCCGGGTGAACCCAGATCAGGCGGCGCAGCAGTCGCCAGCCAGTCACAAAGCTCGGGCGAGTTCGACGGCGTGCGCGGCTACAGGCGCGGCGACCCGATGAAACTGGTGGTCTGGAAAAAGGCCACGCGCGCCGGCGAACACTCCATGAGCGAAGACGGGGGCCTCATTGTGCGCGACACGCAGCACGCACAGCGGCACGAACTCTGGCTGGACTTCAAGCATGCCGGCGCGCAGGGTACCGAGCACAGGCTGTCACGACTGTGTGCGTGGGTACTCAGGGCTGACAGGCTTGGACTGGATTACGGATTACGTTTGCCTTCTGTTGAGGTCAAGCCTGGTTCTGGAGAGGCGCACAAGAGGCGGTGTTTGGAGGTGCTGGCTTTATGTTGATGTGCAGCGCCCGTAGAAACAAGCCGGGGGTAGCCCGGCGGCTAGTCACTTTCTTTTGCTTCGCCAAAAGAAAAGTAACCAAAGAAAAGGCGACCCGACGTCTGGGAAGTTTTTGGGGTCAGAGCCCAAATTCACCGAGCCTGCGGCTCGCCCTTCGGGTGCAGTGCTTTTGCACTGCAGTGAAATTGGTGTCTGACCCCAATAACTTAACCTGCGCTGCTGCTCGACTCCGGCGGCAGTCCAAACAACTCGGCTATCGCCTCAAACAAGTTT
>JAZKHN010000308.1:0-9204 GCA_040385325.1 Pseudomonadota bacterium | reverse complement strand
GGGTGCACGCGCAATTCGATGCCGCTGGCCACCTGCTTGGTGATGCCCAGCAGCTTGATGCGGTAGCCGAGTTGTTCGGCGTATTTAATATCCTTGGCACCCAGTTTGGTGATGCCTTCGACATAAGCCTTGTCGAACTGCACCGGCACGCCGAAAGCAATGGCCGACATCAGGGCAGCCTTGTGCGCTGCGTCGACACCCTCGATGTCGAAGGTCGGGTCGGCTTCGGCGTAACCCAGGCGCTGTGCCTCCTTGAGCACCACGTCAAAGTCAGAGCCCTTGTCGCGCATCTCGCTCAGGATGAAATTGGTGGTGCCATTGATGATGCCGGCAATCCACTCAATGCGGTTGGCCGTCAGGCCTTCGCGCAGGGACTTGATGATGGGAATGCCGCCGGCAACAGCCGCTTCAAAAGCCACCATCACGCCCTTGCGGTTGGCGGCTGCAAAAATCTCGGTGCCATGCACGGCGAGCAGCGCCTTGTTGGCCGTCACCACATGTTTGCCGGCTTCAATCGCTTCAAGCACCAGCTGTTTGGCAATACCGTAGCCGCCGATCAGCTCGACGACGATGTCGATCTCGGGGTTGGCAATCACGGCGCGTGCATCTGCAACCACAGTCACATCCTTGCCCACGGCGGCTTGCGCACGTGCGGTGTCGAGGTCAGCGACCATGGCAATCTCGATGCCGCGGCCGGCGCGGCGCAAAATCTCGCTTTGGTTACGCTGCAGCACGTTGAACACACCACTGCCCACGGTACCTATACCGAGAAGGCCCACCTTGATTGATTTCAGACTCGTCACTTTTGTTTTCGCTTTCAGAACACTCTAAATTTTTAATCTACAACCCTGCCGACAACACCATCACGCGACCGGATGGGTCTTGCGGTAGTTTTCAAGAAACTTCGCGATGCGACTGATGGCCTCACGCAGGTCTTCCTCGTGCGGCAGGAAAACAATGCGGAAGTGGTCAGGATTAGGCCAGTTGAAGCCCGTGCCCTGCACCAGCATGACCTTGGTTTCCTTGAGCAGTTCGAGGAAGAACTGGCGGTCATCCGTGATCGGGTAGACCTTGGGGTCCAGCCGGGGGAACATGTAAAGCGCCGCTTGCGGCTTGACGCAGGTCACGCCCGGAATCGCGGTGATCAGTTCATAAGCCAGATCGCGCTGGCGCCGAAGGCGGCCGCCCTCGCCCGTGAGGTCGTTGATGCTCTGGTAACCGCCCAGCGCTGTCTGGATCGCCCACTGGCCCGGTACGTTGGAGCAGAGCTTCATGTTGGCCAGCATGTTCAGGCCCTCGATGTAATCTTTCGCCTGCTTCTTGGGACCGGACACGACCAGCCAGCCCGCGCGATAACCGCAGGACCTGTAACTCTTTGAAAGCGAATTGAATGTCAGGGTCAGCACGTCTGTCGAAAGGCTGGCAATGGCTGTGTGCTTGATGCCGTCGTACAGCACCTTGTCATACACCTCATCGGCCAGGATGACCAGGTCATGCTCGCGGGCAATGTCAACAATCTTTTTGAGCAGGTCGTCGGAGTAAAGAACGCCGGTCGGGTTGTTCGGGTTGATGACGACGATGGCCTTGGTTTTGGGCGTGATGCGCGCCCGGATATCTTCCGGGTCGGGCATCCAGCCATTGTTCTCGTCACACAGGTAGTGCACGGGTGTGCCGCCGGACAGGCTGGTGGAGGCCGTCCACAGGGGGTAGTCAGGTGCAGGGAGCAACAATTCGTCACCGTCATCGAGCAGCGCATTGGTAGCCATCGCAATCAGTTCGCTGGCGCCGTTGCCCAGGTAAATGTCGTCAAGTGTCACGCCCTTTATGCCCTGCTTCTGGGTTTCGTGCATCACGGCCTTGCGTGCCGCAAAAATGCCCTTGCTGTCCGAATAACCCGCCGACGCAGGCAGATTGCGGATCATGTCCTGCTGGACTTCTTCAGGCGCATCAAAACCAAACACCGCGAGATTGCCCAGATTTAGCTTGATGAGCTTCTGGCCCTCTTCTTCCATCTGCTTGGCCGCGTCCATGATGGGACCACGTATGTCATAAAGCACATTGGCAAGCTTGGCGGATTTGGTAATCGGTTTCATGCAGTTTTTCGGGGATAAAGACAGGAGCAAGGCATCAACCCTGCCCGCAACTGGTGCACAGAAGGCTCCGGAAGCAGGAAAAATCGGGCGGAATCTATAATTTGACCACATAAAGCACCTGTTTTCACTGGAAAACAGGCACTTCCCGCCCTGACACCGCCCCGTTTGCACCACGCTGACAACACCACCTTCTCATGAAACTCCAGCCTGACCGTCTTGATGTGCAGTCCATCCTCGGTTACGGCCCCGGATGGGTCGGCTTGGGAAGCAATGGGGTTGCCGAAAAGATCGAACGCAGCATTGTGATCGGCTCACGTGGCGAAAAATTTGAATGGAAATGCGCGAGGTTTGAAGACCTGACCGAAGCGCACTTTTCCCTGCTGGCGGAAACACAGCCGGAACTGGTGATTTTCGGCAGCGGCACACGCTTGCGCTTCCCTCCGCCCGCCTTCATGCGTGCCCTGATGCAAAAACGCATTGGCATCGAAACCATGGACACACTGGCCGCCTGCCGCACCTACAACATCCTTGCGGGGGAAGGCCGGCAGGTGATTGCGGCATTGCTGATTGAGACGGGAAGCTGAAAGCCAGGAGCTTTCAGGGTAAAATCTAGGGTTGCGTATACCTCCAGCCACTGGAGGACGCCGCGGCTAATTACAACCACTTTCGTCAGGGTCTACTCAGTATGGCAGTCGTCGTCAATAAACTCCTCCCCGAATTTGAAGCGAACGCCACCAGCGGCGTCAAGGTCTCCAACCAGTCACACATGGGCAAGGTTGTTGTCCTGTACTTCTACCCCAAAGACAACACCCCGGGCTGCACCACCGAAGCCATGCAGTTCAGGGACCGCTACAAGGATTTCGTCAAAGCCGGCGCCACGGTGTTCGGTGTGTCGCGCGACAACATGAAATCGCACGACGAGTTCAAGGCCAAGCTTGAACTGCCGTTCGAACTGATTGCCGACACGGAAGAAAAAATGTGCCACATGTTCGGCGTGGTCAAGAACAAGATCATGTACGGCAAAAAGGTCAAGGGCATTGAACGCAGCACCTTCCTCATCGGCGCAGACGGCACCCTGAAAGAAGAGTGGCGCGGCCTCAAGGTTCCCGGCCACGTTGATGACGTTCTCAAGGCGGTGAAAGCCCTGAAAAAAGCAGCCTGAGCCATTGAGGCCGTAGCGCAACGGTGGCGGGCAGGATTGAATTGCCCTGTCACCCGAGTTGTGCATAATGAGGCCATGCAGTTGAGTTTCACGACCGCGCTCACAGAAAAAGCCGCCCTGGTTTCATGGCGGCTTTTTCACTTTTTGAACCCCCTCCTGGAGAGTTACACGCATGCCCCTGCCTCCCGCCCCGACAAAACGTGCCGCCCTCCTCTCCACCGACGCGCTGGACGCTCCAGCCCGCTCACCCTCCAAAACTGCCCGTAATACCCAGAACTCCGAGTCCTCACAAAGACCCCCGGTCCTGGACCTCTTTGACAACCGCGCCACTGGCGGCGGCGATCACCCGGCGGCCTTCAAGAACAAGGACGCCGTCATCAGCAAGGCCAGCGCAGGCAGCTACAAACGCGAAAGCCCGCCGGCGCCCCTTCCCGTTAAAACCAAAAAGGCAAAGCACACCGGCCCCACCAAGCTGTTTGTGCTGGATACCAATGTCCTGATGCACGACCCGATGTGCATGTTCCGCTTCGAAGAGCACGACATCTTCCTGCCCATGATCGTGCTGGAAGAACTCGACAGCAACAAGAAGGGCATGACCGAAGTCGCGCGCAACGCCCGCCAGACCAGCCGTTCCCTCGACGCCCTTGCAGGCGCAAAAGATGCCGATATCGCCAAGGGTCTCAAACTGAGCACCACAGGCCACGGCGAGGCGGGTGGCTGCCTGTTCTTCCAGACCAAGCCGCTGGATTACACCCTGCCCATGAGCCTGCCGCAGGGCAAGGCCGACAACCAGATCCTGGGAGTGGTCGAAGCACTGCGCAAAGAGTACGCCCCGCGTGAAGTCGTGCTGGTGTCCAAGGACATCAACATGCGTGTCAAGGCCAGGGCGCTGGGCCTGGCGGCCGAGGACTACCAGAACGACAAGGTGCTCGAAGACGGCGACCTTCTCTATTCGGGTGCCCTGCCCCTGCCTGCAGACTTCTGGACACGCCAGAGCAAAACCATAGAAAGCTGGCAGCAAGGCAGCCAGACCTTCTACCGGATCACAGGCCCCATCGTCGGCAGCCTGCTGATCAACCAGTTTGTGTTTTTTGAAGCCCCAGGCGAACCACCGCTGTATGCGCGCGTCACAGAAATCCGCGCCAAGACGGCCGTGCTCAAGACCCTCAAGGACTACAACCACCTGAAAAATGCAGTCTGGGGCGTGACCACACGCAACCGCGAGCAGAACTTCGCGATGAACCTGCTGATGGACCCGGAAGTCGATTTCGTGACCCTGGCAGGCACAGCAGGCACCGGCAAGACGCTGATGGCACTGGCCAGCGGCCTGACCCAGGTGCTCGATGACCGCCGCTACACGGAAATCATCATGACGCGCGCAACAGTGTCGGTCGGCGAAGACATCGGTTTCCTGCCCGGCACGGAAGAAGAAAAGATGGGCCCCTGGATGGGCGCACTTGACGACAACCTCGAAGTACTGGGCAAAACCGACAGCGGCTCTGGCGAGTGGGGCCGCGCGGCCACCAATGAGCTGATCCGCTCACGCATCAAGGTGAAAAGCATGAACTTCATGCGCGGCCGCACCTTCCTGAACAAGTACGTGATCATCGATGAGGCCCAGAATTTGACGCCGAAACAGATGAAGACCCTGATCACGCGTGCCGGCCCGGGCACCAAGATCATCTGCATGGGTAACCTCGCGCAGATCGATACGCCTTACCTCACCGAGGGCTCATCCGGCATGACCTACGCCGTTGACCGCTTCAAGGGCTGGCCGCATGGCGGACACATCACCCTGGCGCGCGGTGAGCGTTCAAGGCTGGCAGACTTTGCAAGTGAAGTGCTCTAGCCATTGACGCACCTGGCCGGGCATACCGTCCGGAAACAAAAAAGCCAGATCAATCGATCTGGCTTTTTTACGTCTTCAAAATCTGGTGGGAGATGCAAGTTTCGAACTTGCGACCCCTGCAGTGTGAATGCAGTGCTCTACCCCTGAGCTAATCTCCCTTTTGGTCAGCCTAAGATTATATGCTGATTCAAGCCGAGGCTCCAGCCTGCACCGCACCGATACGCCAGAGGGTCTTGCCCTTGCTGGCCTTGTCAATGTCGTCCAGCAATTTTTCATGTTCGGATCTCTCCTGCTCACTTGCCAGAATCAGCGGCAATTCAAATCGGCTGAGATCTATCGATGGCACGGCCAGATCAGTCTGCACTGCGCCAGATACTTCCATCATCAGGCTGTTCTGGCCACGGGTGAGGTTGATATAAACATCTGCCAGTAGCTCCGCGTCGAGCAACGCACCGTGCAGGGTCCGCCCCGAGTTGTCCACTTCCAGGCGATCACACAAGGCATCGAGCGAATTGCGCTTGCCCGGAAACATCTCCTTGGCCATCACCAGGCTGTCGGTGACCTTGCCGACACAGTGCCTGATGGGCTGCTGGCCTATCAACTCGAGCTCCTTGTTCAGAAAGCTCACATCAAAAGGCGCGTTGTGGATGATGATCTCGGCGCCGCGCAAATACTCAAGCAGTTCGTCGGCGATAGCTTCGAACTTCGGTTTGTCTTTCAGAAATTCGTTGCTGATGCCGTGAACCTTGAGCGCATCTTCATGGCTGTCTCGACCGGGGTTCAGGTAAAAGTGTTTGTTATTGCCGGTCAGTTTGCGGGCAAGCAGTTCAACACAGCCGATTTCAATGATGCGGTCGCCGTTTTCAGCCGACAGACCCGTGGTTTCAGTATCCAGAACGATTTGGCGCATGACCCGATTATCGCTCTGCCTGTCAGCAGATCCTGCACCAACATCAGGCGCTGCAATGTCCCCGGACCTTAAAACCAGAGCATAAGGCGGTGAAGGACGGGCCTGAATATTGCTCCACCCATGAAACACTTTCACAGGAAATGACATGGCATCAGTTTCAGGTTACCTTTTTTCGTTGACAGCGCTCTGCATGCCGATGGCCGCACTTGCGGATACCAAGCCCATCGTCATCGGCCAGACCTATATCCAGACAGGCCCGCTTGCCGGGCTGTCTACAGACCCGCTCATCGGCATCAAGGCCATGCTCGCGTCAGCCAATGAAGTTGGCGGGATCAATGGGCGATTGCTGGAGATCCGTCAGATGGACGATGCATATGACCCGGCACGCGCAGGTGAAAACGTCAAAAAGCTGGTATCGGAAGGTGCAGTTGCCATATTGATGCCTATCGGCACAAGTTCTTCTGTGGGAGCCCTCAAGGCCGCGAATGACCTCAAGGTACCGCTGGTTGCCCCTTACACGGGCGCGGGCCCGGTCGTGAAGTTTTCCGACTACGGATTTCCGGTGCGCATCAGCTTTGACGAAGAGTACGGCCGCATCGTCAACCATCTTTTCACGCTTGGCATTACAAAAATCGCATTTGCCTACAACGACAACCCCGGCGCGAAATCCGCCATGGAAAGCACCAAAGGGTTCATCGAGCAACGCGGGGCAAAAATGGTGGGCAGCGTGGCCATCAAAAACGACGCGTCGGACGCGGAAGCCAGGGCGGTCGAGCTGGCCAAACTCAGCCCGGTCGCTGTTGTCCTGTCAGCCACCAACCCGGTCACGGCAAAATTCATACAGGCCTACAAAAAGGCGGGCGGTGAAGCAAGCTTCTACTCGTTCTCCTTTCTCAATGGCCAGCAGCTGTTCAAGGCGATCGGCAAGGACGCTGTGGGCGTCGTGGTCTCGCAGGTCGTGCCTTACCCCTGGAACAACTCATCTCCGCTGATTGCCGAATACCAGGCCGCAATGAAAAAAATAGGCGTGATTGATTTCAGCTACGGCAGCCTGGAAGGCTATGTCAGCACCAAGGTGCTGGTCGAGGGGCTGAAACGCGCGGGCAATAACCCCACACCCGAAGCCCTCAAAAAAGCGCTTGAGAATTTCAAGTCGCTCAACCTGGGTGGCCTGTTCGTAGGGTATGGGCCCACAGACCACCAGGGTCTTAACTTCTCGGAGCTGTCCATGATCAAGCGCGACGGGGCATACGTTCGTTAATCCACTGATCCGATGCCCGACAGGTTTCAGGCGGATCCCGCTTCAGGCAAGCTTGATGCCGCTTTCGCCTGCCCGGCACCTGACACCAGAAACACGCCCGGCAAAATCAGCGCAGCGCCGACGGCGTGATGCCAGCCGGGTGCCTCCCCAAGCAATGCCCATGCAACAAATGCTGTGTAAAGCGGACCCAGATAAAGCGCCACAGCCACGCGGCTCGCACCAAGAACCTTTTGCGACCAGCCGTAAATCCAGTAAGCACCCAGGCCGGGTATCACCCCCGCAACCGCAATCAGCGTCCAGGCCTTCAGCCCCCAATGCGTCAGCCCCGGTTGGGTGGACTCCCACAAGGCGCATGGCAGGAGCAGGATGACGCCACCGGTACAGCTGGCCGCCAGCCGCGCCGTCGCGCTCAATGTACTTGGCCACTTTTTTTGAAGCAGGGCATACCCCGCCCATGCAAATGTCGCCCCCACGATCCACGCGTCGCCCGGCACGAACTGCACGCTGCCCAGGGCAGACCACTGCCCTTTCAGAACCACATGCAGCACGCCAGCCATGGCGACGACCACCCCGGTTGCCTGCAGCTTGCTGAAGCGCTCGCCCAGCCACAGCGCGGCACCAAGGCCAATCAATACGGGTGATGCAGAATAAATCAGCGCAATATTGACAGCATCGGTCGAGCGGGCGCCGAGGTAAACCCAGGCCCCGCAGACCAGCATGCCGAGAAAACCGAGGACAAGGTATTGCCACCAGGTTTGCGCCAACTCTGAGCGCTTTTGCCAGAGCTCTCCGCCTGACAGGGCAAGCAGCACAACTGCAGCCAGCGTCCATCGGCCAAGTGCCAGCGCGTAAGGCCCGATCACGCCGGGCGCAGTACGCGCGACAACATAGTTGGCCGTCCAGAGAATGGGAATGAACCAGATCAGGGCGAGGGCCAGCCTGACCTGGCGAGGCGTCGCTTCAGGCACAGGTGGCTTCTGCTGCGGTAGGGTGCTGTTCGGATGATCTGTGCGCCAATGCCATCACCTCATGCGGTGGCATGGTCTTGAGCTTGTGGTCACTCCAGACCTGGCGCCAGCGGCGGCTGCCAGCCAGCCCGTGTCGCAGGCCCAGCATGTGGCGAGCGATGTTGCTCCATGGCGTGCCGTTCAGTTCAAACTCGCGCAGCATGTAGTCACACATCTGCGCCTCAACGATTTCGCGCGTCAGCCCGTTGGCTGCTTCACCGAAAAACGCTTCGTCCCACGATGCAAGCCACCAGGGGTTGTGATAGGCCTCGCGCCCGACCATGACACCGTCAAGCAACTGCAACTGCGAAGACACCTGACCCGTATTGGCGATACCGCCGTTGATGGCGATGGTCAGGTGCGGAAACTCGTTCTTGAGTTGCTGCACCATCTCATAACGCAGCGGCGGCACTTCACGGTTTTCTTTCGGGCTCAGGCCCTTGAGCCATGCATTGCGCGCATGCACGATGAAAACCTTGCAGCCGGCGTCGCTGACAGCGCCCACAAAATCGCGCACAAAACCGTAGCTTTCAGTCTTGTCAATGCCAATGCGGTGCTTGACCGTGACCGGCACGCCCACCACATCGAGCATGGCCTTCACACAATCGGCCACCAGTTGCGGCTCGGCCATCAGGCAGGCCCCAAACGCACCCCGCTGCACGCGCTCGCTGGGGCAGCCGCAGTTGAGGTTGATCTCGTCATAACCCCACTGCTCGCCCAGCCTGGCGCAATGCGCAAGGTCGGCCGGTTCGCTGCCGCCCAGTTGCAGGGCCACAGGATGTTCTTCGGCATTGAAACGCAGGTGCCTGGCCACATCACCATGAATCAGCGCGCCGGTGGTCACCATTTCGGTATACAGCAAGGCGTGGCGTGAGAGCAGGCGGTGGAAATAACGGCAATGCCTGTCTGTCCAGTCCATCAT
>JAZKHN010000307.1:13797-14956 GCA_040385325.1 Pseudomonadota bacterium | reverse complement strand
ATGGCACCGTAGCCGATGAGTACGACATCCAGCACGTTCAGTCCTTTTTCAGGATGGGGCCGGCAAACTTGGCGGCAAATGGGCCCCAGGTTTTCATGTCGACTTCGACAACGACCGGGCCGCTGGCCGCAAAAGCTTTTTCGAGCACGTCTTTGGTCTGCGACGGTTCGCCGAGGCGGAAGTGCGTGACCTTGAGGCTGGCGCAGAACTGCGCGAAGTCCGGCGTGTGCAGGTCAACATAACAATGGCGGCTGCCATAGATGTCGTCCTGAATGTTCTTGATGACGCCGTAGCAGCTGTCGTTCATGACCAGCATCACGATGTTGGCTTTTTCCTGCACGGCGCAGGCCAGCTCGCCCACATTGAGCATGAAGCCGCCGTCGCCGATCAGCGCCACCGTCTTGCGGTTCAGTGCGTGTTCCTTGTCTGCAATCGAGGTGCCGATCGCCATGGCCAGACCCTGGCCGATGCCGCCGCCCAGCGCATGCACGCCGGCGCGCGGGTTGTCGAGCATGGGTGCCCGGTTGCCCCACATGCTGTTTGAGAGCGTGATGTCACGCACCCACCAGAGATCCTTGCCGGCCTGCGCGGCCACACCGTTCTTCAGCGCCACATAAGCGCCCAGCGTGCCATCGACCATGTTGCCAGCCTGGTCGCGCGCCTTCTTCACATCGACGGCCAAAGCTGCATCGACCTTCATGCGGCCTTCGAGTTTGTCGGCCAGCGCGTTGAGCGTCGCGAGTGCATCACCCTGCACAAAATATTCGCTGCTGTAACCCCGGTTGTGCGCCAGTGCATTCGCATCGATTCGGTACAGCGGCGGCAGCTTGAGTTTGTAGCGCAGGGTTTCGTTGCTGCGCAGGCGCGAGCCGACCACCAGCATCGCGTCACAGGTCTGGTACAGGTCTTCTGCAGGTTTTTGCAGGTTGTAGGAGCCGAGGCTGGCCGGGTGGTCTTCTGGCAGCACACCACGGCCCTGCACCGAAGTGACCACCCCCCAGCCCATCTTCACGAAGCGCTCGACGGCAACACGCGCACCACGTGCACCGCCACCCAGCCACAGCATGGGGCGTTTGGCGCCGGCAAGCTTGTCGGCCAGCGCGTCGACTTCAGATGCGGCGGCCTGCACAGGCACCAGCGGAAGCGGCGACAGGTCGGC
>JAZKHN010000307.1:1723-13697 GCA_040385325.1 Pseudomonadota bacterium | reverse complement strand
TTGCCTGCGCCGGTGCCGGTGCTGGTGACGCACACACCCATCACACCGGTCACGCGCGCATAGGCATCGGCCATGTTGCAGGCACCGGCCTCACCGCGTGCCGAGACAAAGCGGATTTTCTGGCGCGTGTTGAAGGCGTCCAGGATGGGCATGTTGTGGATGGAGATCACGCCGAAGGCAGCCTTGACGCCGCATTGCTCCAGGAAGCGGGCGGCGAGCTCGCCTACCGTCACGCGGGTCTTGCTGGATGTGGTATTTGTTGTTGTCATGCGGCTATCTTTTCTTGTGGAAGCTGTTGTGAGAGCCTGGCCCCGCGCTGCTGTTGCGGCAGATGGCTCATGCGTTGTGTCAGTTGCGCGGCAGCCTCCATGACCTGGGGCACCAGCGTGTCTTTCTGGGTCTGGTCAAGGTGCTGCGCGGGCACGGTGATGCTGACGGCAGCCACCACCTCGTGCGAATCATTGAATACGGGCGCAGCAATGGTCGAGATGCCGGTTTCATAACCGCCCTGGCTGATGCCGTAGCCATTGGCCTTGTCCACATCAATCAGGGCTTTCAGTTCAGCCAGTGTGGTCGGCGTGCGCGGTGTGTAGGCCGGCAGGGGCGACTCGGGGTACAGCTCTGACAGGCCCGCCATGTTGAGGCCGGACAGCAGCATTCGGCCCAGCACAGTAGCGTGCGCTGGCAGGCGTGAACCCACCTGGATGGAATGGAAGAGCGCATTGCGGCCAATTGATTTGGCGACAAACACCACGTCGCGGTTGTCACGCACCACCAGGTGGGCCGAGTAACCCGAGAGGTCACGCAGCGCATCGATGATGGGCCGGCCATGCTCGGTAAGTTCCATCGAGGCGAGGTATTCAAAGCCCAGGCGCAGCACGCCTATGCTGAGTTTGTAGCTGGTGCTGTCGCCCACACGTTCGACAAAACCGGCTTTCTCGAGGGTGTGCAGGATGCGAAAGACCGAGGCACGGGGCAGGTCGAGCTGGCGCGCAAGGTCGGCACCCGTGAGTTCGGGTGTGTGGCGGCTGAACTGGCCCAGCAGGTCCAGCCCACGCTGAAGTGCGGGGACGGTGTAGCGGTCGTCGGCTGCAGCGCCGGGTGCGCTTGAAACATTGGCAGTCATGCGGACACCTTTTCTTTTTGATTCATCAGCGCCAGCAGCTCATTGACGCCGGCTGCCGCATCGACAGCGCAGGCGTGGCCGGCATTGCCCAGGTCAACCCATGCCACACCGGCCGCTTCAGCCACCTGCTGGCAGCCAGCCATCGGCGTGATGGTGTCAGCACGGCCACTGGCCACGGCAATCGGGCACGTCACCTGTGCAATGTCGGTCAGCAAATCACCACCCACCAGCAGATGTGAAGCCTGCGTATAACCGGCCGGGTGCACCTGCGCCATGATGGACTGCACATAGGCCACGCGTTCAGCATCGGCCTCGGGTGACAGCATGGCCGCACCGCGTCTTTGCGCCATGCCCTGCACGCCGAGAGTGTTGAGGTTGTTGAGGCGGTCGCCGAGCTTTTTGGCGCGCTCTTCTTCGCTGGCACGTGCGTAACCTTGCGCGGGCGACAACAAGATCAGCCGCTCGACCTGCGCAGGCCGCATGACGGTGGCACGCGCGGCCATCAGCGCGCCCAGTGAGTGACCCACCAGCGTGACAGGTTCGGTGATGAGCAGGGTGTCGAGCAAGGCCCACAGGCGCGCGGCGTAATCGCTGGCATCGGGCACGGCGGGCAGGACGGGGCTGCTGTGACCATAACCGGGCGCTTCCCATGCCAGCACGCGCTTTCCTTCAGTGATCGCAGCCGCTTCAAGCTGCATGACCCAGCTGCCCGAGCCTGAACCGATGCCGTGCAGCAGTACATGCGTCACGCCCTGCACACCCGCACCCGCCTGGCGAAACTCGATTTCGCCCAGTGGGGTGGTGACGCGCGCAGGTGCAAAACGTTGCAGGCGTTGCGCAAGGGTCTGCGGTGATGTGGCAGTGCTCATGAAGGGCTTGTGGGCGAAAGCGGTTTACTTTGCAGCGGCCAGCATGTCGCGCTTGATCTTGGCGAGCGGGCTGTCGGGCGGGTAGGTCGGCGTGATTGGCTTGGGTGTGCCCAGCATCACGCACATCAGCGCGTCTTCGTCGCCGATATTGCTTTCTTCACGGTACACGCCGGGCGGCACCGAGATCAGGTCACGCTCACCCAGCACCGACTCCCAGCGCTGGCCGTCTTTTTCGCAGACGATCTTCATCTTGCCGCGCATGACAAAAAACACTTCTTCGACGTCGTAGTGGATGTGCGACGGGCCGACATTGCCGGCGGGGATGACCATGGTCGAGAAGGTGAAGTGGCCCGAAGGCACGGTGTTCGCATCCTTGGCCACACCGGTACCGCCGGTGCCGACATAACGCATCTGCGCGCGGCGGTAGGTCGGGTCGTAGTCGGCCTGGAACTTCAGTGCATCCCAGTCGTACTTGCGCGAACCGAAACGCGCGACGCGGCTTTCAAGCCAGTCGGCAAAGCCCTGGCCTTCGGCTGGCATCATGCCGCGCTGGATTTCCGCCTCGGGCGGAATGTTGGCGTCCATCAGGCCGCGTTCGTTGAAGACGGGCTGGTTTGCTGCTGCGTTCATATCTGTTCTCCTTTAATGCGTTTCGGTGTATTCGTCATTTCATGACAAAGCCGCCATTGACAGGCAATACCTGGCCGGTGATGTAGCCGCTGCCGCGAGACAGCAGGAACATCACGGCAGCCGTGAGGTCTTCGGGCACCTGGGCGCGCTCTATCGCGCGGCCATTGCGGTAGTGGTCGTGGCGCACCTGCGGCACGTATTCAGTTGCTTCAACCAGCGTGAGGCCGGGGGCAATCGCATTGACAGTGATGCCCTGTGCGCCCATTTCGCGCGCCATCGAATGTGTCATCGCGACGACTGCACCCTTGCTGGCGACATAGGCCATCAGGTTGGTGGCGCCCCAGAGCGCGGTATCGGATGCGAGGTTGACCACACGGCCATAACCGGATTCAGCCAGGTAGGGCTGTGCAGCAACGGTGGTGAGCCAGGTGCCGCGTACATTCACGCTCATCACGCGGTCCCAGGTGTCCACAGTGATGTCACCCATCAACTTGCCGCCCGAATTGGTGATGGCGCCGTTGTTGATCAAGCCGTCAAGCCCGCCCAGATGTTTGGCCGCTGCAGCGACCCCAGCCTTGATGGCTTCTGTATCGCCGAGGTCCATGGGCACGTAAAACACCTTGTCGCCAAGCTCTGCAGCCAGCGCCTCACCACGCTCATGCAGCACATCGCTGATGACCACGCTTGCACCAGCAGCGACCAGCGCGCGTGCAAACGCTTCGCCCAGGCCGCGTGCGCCCCCGGTGACCAGCACCTTGCGGCCGGGAAGCATGATTTCAGGAGGCGAGGTGGTCATGAATGTCTTTATGTTGTTGCTCAGGCCGAGCGGCGCTCGGAACTCGGCAGGTAATGCAGCACACGTTTTTCCGCAATCACCACGGCGTAATAGGCTGCGATGCCGATGACCGTCAGCGCGCCAATCACCACAAACACGGCAGCGGTGTTGCCCTGGCCTTCAAAAAATACGAGCAGGTAACCCAGACCCATGTTGCCGCCGACCAGCTCGCCGACCACGACACCGATCACCGCCAGCGTGCTGGCGATGCGCAGGCCGGAGAACAGCGCCGGCATGGTGGTGGGGTATTCAACATTGCGGAAGACCTGCAGGCGGGTTGCCGAGAAGGAGCGCGCCAGGTTGATCATGTCGACATCCATGGTGCGCATGGCCGACAGCACATTGATGAGCACCGGGAAGAACACGATCAGCACCGCCACCAGGATCTTGGGGTACATGGTGTAGCCCATCCACATGACGAAGAGCGGTGCAAATGCCACCTTGGGCGCAATCTGCAGGGCCAGCAAATACGGTGACAGCACGGCTTCAACGCGGGGTGACAGACCCAGTGCGTAACCGATCAGCGCACCCAGGATGGAGCCCAGCACAAAACCGACGACCACTTCAGCAGCGGTGATACCGGCGTGCCAGAGCAGCCTTTCGCTGCCCCAGATGCGCACGGCTTCTGCACAGACCTTGCTGAGATGCGGCAATACGAAATCGGGGACGCCAAGCAGGCCCGGGCCCCACTGCCATGCCGCCAGGAAGACGACAAGGACGAGCAGGCTCCAGCTGGTGGTAACGAGACGGGCGCGGTTGGCGGTCATGTGGAATTACTTTGCGGAAATTACTTGGCGACGAACTGGTTGGTGTACAGGTCCTTGAGCGGCGCTTCCTTGGCGACCACACCGTTGGTCACGTAGAACTTCTGCAGCTCGCCCAGGCGGGCCTCGTCCATCTGGCCGGGCACTTTCTGGCCCGCATACACATACTTGTTGTAGAGCTCAAAGTTGGCCTGAATGGTGGCTTCCTTGCCTTTGTACATGGGAACGTGCTTGACGTACACCGCTGTTGCGGCCTTGGGGTCGGTCATGATGTCTTTCATGCCCTTGAGGGTTGCGCGCACCAGCTTCTGGATCAGCTGCGGGTTCTTCTGAATGGTTTCGTCAGACGCCAGAATGGCCTGGGCCATGCTCTTGAAGTAAATATCTGCGGGAAGGATGTCGACCTTGGCACCGGCGTCCATGGCGCTCACGGTCCAGTCGGGCACACCTGCCATGGCGGTGGCTTTTTTGCTGGCGAACTGTTGCCACACACCTGCAGGGCCTGCGGCCTGGATATTGACGTCGTTCTTGGTGAGACCCACCTTGCTCAGCATGCCTAGCAGCGCGTAGTAGGTGGTATCGGTGTAGGAAATGACGGTGACCGTCTTGCCCTTGAGCTCGCGTGGGCTTTCGATTTTTTCATCCTTGTGACTGACCAGCTGCGTCAGCGAACCGCTGCCCAGCACGGCCACAGCCTTGATGGGGATGCCCTGAGCGCGCGCAATGATGGGTGTGTCGCCAATCGCGCCGCCGATGACGGCATTGCCGGCGCCAACCTGCTTGGCCACGTCCACGCCGCCACGTCCGGAGACGAACTCGACTTCAAGCCCTTCAGCCGCGTAATAACCTTTGGCCTGGGCCAGCATCCAGGGGCCGAAAGCCGGCAGGGTGCCGGGTGCGGGCAGCAGGTAGGTGACCTTTTGCAGGGTCTGGGCCTGCACGCCGGCCGCGCCCAGCAGGGCGGTGGAAGCAAGAATCGCCAGGCAGGTGCGGCGCATCAGTGGAAGGCTTTGGAAGGACATGGAGATTCTCCGGTGGGTTGTTGCGGGTGTTGAACAGAAAAGTCAGGAATGGCGAAACAGTGATCAGTGCACTTCGGTGCTGGCGTCGAGCTTGAGCAGGTCCATCAGGCGTGCGACGTAGGGGCCGACTTCGGCCAGCTTGCGGCGGGCCATGGGGTTCTTGCGGTCGGGCAAATCAACCGTGATCTGCTCGACGATGGTTCCGGGGCGCTCGCTCATGACGAGGATGCGGTCGGACAGCGCCACCGCTTCAACCAGATCGTGGGTGATGAAGAGCACGGTCTTCTTGTGCTCGTGCACCGTCTGCGCCAGGTCCTGCTGCAGGATCATCTTGGTCTGTGCATCGAGGGCCGAGAAGGGTTCGTCCATCAGCAGCACCAGCGGGTCTACCGCCAGCGTGCGGGCCAGGGCTGCGCGCTGGCGCATGCCGCCCGAGAGCTGGTGCGGGTAGTTGGCGCCGAAGCCGCCGAGGTGGCACTGGGCCAGCAATTTGTCGGACACCTTCTTGCGTTCGGCCGAGGGCACGCCGCGCAGCTCAAGGCCGAACTCGATGTTTTGCGAAATCGTGCGCCAGGGCATGAGCAGGTCTTTTTGCAGCATGAAGGACACATGCGCGTTCGGGCCTTCGACCAGCTGGCCGGCCACCTTGACGATGCCGGCGCTGGGCTTGGCCAGGCCCGAGCCCATGTTCAGCAGCGTGCTTTTGCCGCAACCGGATGGGCCGATGATGGAGACGACCTCGCCGGGCGCAATGGCAAAGTTCACATCGCGTGCTGCCAGCACTTCTTTCGAATCGCCACGCGCGGGAAAGCGTTTCTCCACGCCGATGAACTCGATGGCGGGTGTGCCTGCAGGCGTGGCGCTCATGCTGGAACTTTCACAATGGGAATCTGGATCTGGACTTTGCCTTCAAGCACACGCACCGGGAACTGGTGCAGGTCGCGCTCGCCGATCTCGACCAGGCATTTGCCGGTGGCAATGTCGAAACGCGCAGCGTGCAGCGGGCATTCGATGACGCCGTCTTCCTGGAAGCCCTGGGACAGCAGCGCGTAGGCGTGCGGGCAGATGTCTTCGAGTGCATGAACCTCGTCGTTCAGCAAAAAAAGGCCAACCTTCTGGCCATTGACGTCCACGCCGACCGGGAAATCCGGATCCAGCTGGTCTCGTGATGCAACGTCATGCCAGGGAAGGTCTTGATCGCCAATGGGATTGCTCATGCTGTTCTCTTTACAGGTGGGGCTTGCCGGAGTTCTTTAGCTGTTTTACTAAAGAAACATTGATTCACTAAAGATTCATTGTTTGCTGATGACCTTTTGATGTCAATCAATAGCCCACTGATTTAGTGGGAATAAGGATGGCGCAGGCCGCGCGCCAGCATGCAGGGGCCGGTTGCAGCGCGTGGCGACCTTCCAAAGCAACCATGCAGACAGCACAAATGCTATTTATTTAGTAGCGTCTTACGCTCATATTCATTGGCCTACAGCCGTTTTAATGCCTGAAAACAGCCTTTTTCAGGCTGTTTTCGGGTGTTTTGGGCCGGCTGGCGAGCACTCAAACTGCCCGGCGGCTATTTTTTAACGTATACATTAAAAATTTAACGTACACGCTAAATTTTGGCCAGAGTCGCCCCTGACCGTCACGCCAGGGCTTTTTCAGGCTGTTCTTTTTTCTGGCAGCGGGTGCCACCTCCCCCCAACCCGGGATATCCAGCGCTGCCGCTTCCAGCGAAGATGCAGCTTTGCTGGCGCTAAAGTCCGCATCGACGACAGCTCATCACACACCACACATTCATGATCAAGAACCTGCTGCGCGCGTTTGCTTTTTCTATGGCCCTGCACGCCACGGCTGATGCCCAGACCACACCGGGGGCCGAAATGGGCAGGTTTGATCGCGTGACCGGCAGGGTCAGCGTCACGGCGGCTGGCAGCGCGCCGCGTGCGCCCGATCGCGGCAGTGTGGTTTTCTCAGGCGAAGTGGTGACCACTGAAGAAGACAGCGAAGCGGTCATCACCTCGGTGGATGGCGCACGCATGACGCTGCGTGCGAAGTCCCGGCTTGAAATGACCGACTACCGCTATGACCAGAGCAACAGCAACGGATCGTTCATCACCAGCCTGATCAAGGGCAGCGTGCGCATCATTTCCGGCCTGATCGGCAAGACGCAACCCCGCAACCACCAGGTCCTCACACCCACGGCGACCGTCGGCATACGTGGAACGGACTTTGAAGTGGTGGTCACGGAAACCGACACCGATGACATGCGCGCGGGCACCTATGACCATGTGTTCGACGGTGAAACCTTCCTGACCATCGCCAGCGGTGAAACGCTGGATGTGCCCAAAGACAAGACCGGCCTCGCGCTGGCCAATCCGCGCGAGGGCGAAGCACGCCTTCAGCTGCTCGACAGCCGGCCGGCGTTTATCAGGGGCGGCGGCTTCGACGCCATGCAGCTGCTGCAAACCCGTCCGCTGATGATCCGGCGCTAGGGCCTGCCCTGGTCTTCAAGGCATGATGACCGCGCCAGCGCGGGCCAGGCGTCCAGCCAGCCGGCGTCGTGGCCGAAACCCGCCTGCACGATCTCGCGCGTGCGCGCACGTGCCATGAACAGCGCATTGACGCCTGCTGGTACAACCGCATCGGAGCTGCCCGAAAAGTGCGTCATTCGCAGCTTTTGGAGGGCGTCCGCACCATCGGCGGGGTTTTGCGATTCACGGAGTGGGGAGACCTTCATCGCCAGCGACCATGCCGCGATGTCGAGCGGCGCGGCCACGGTGACCAGGCACGCGATGTCGCCCCGCTGCGCTGCCAGCAGGGCCGCAGCTGTACCTCCGCCTGAATAGCCCACGAGCCGCAGCGCTGCACCGGGCACCTCCGCTTTCAGTGCATCGATCTCCCCGTTCAGCAGGGCGAGCGGCTCGGCGCCAAACCGGCCTGTCGTCCACCATCGGACCGGGCAGGCAGCAAGCTGTGCCGGCGCAAGATACTGGCAGGGTCGGCCCAGATAGGCGACGGCTTCATCGGGGTGCGGAAGGTAGGCGGCAGCAAGTTGCAGCGCCAGCGGACTGGAAGGTGTCGGGTCAGAGGGCGGCAATGAGGGGCGCGGCCAGGGCGCGCCGTCGCTTTCGACAAACACCGTCAGTCTGCGCGGGGCACGCCCTGCAGGTTTTATGGCCGCCAGTAAAGGCACGGCCGCAGCAGGCGACGCGGGCACGATCAGGAATTTCTGCGCCGACAGCAGGCTCCTCGCCTGCTGATCGGGAGATTGCAGAAAGCCCGGGGTCGAGGTGCACGCCACGCAGGACACCATCGCCAGCGCGATGGCCACCCGCGTCAGGCGCAGCCGGTCAGAACTTGAAGCTGATGGTGCCAACGATGCCGTTGTTGCGGTACTGGTCGCGCAGTTCGCTGCTGAATGCCACGCTGCCAGAGATTTTCTGCCCGGCGTTGATGTTCAGCCCGGCCTGCAGCAGCACGGATTCACGCGCATTCGACGGCATTTGCCCGCCCGTGGTGGGGACCTGCGTCTGTGCAAGGTCGGTCGCCAGCGCCATGCCCACGTAAGGCGTGAAGGGGCCGGAACCCCAGGTTGCACGCATGCCCGCGCGCAGCTGTGCCAGGCCGCTGCTCGCTTCGCCGATGACCACCCCGTTCGACTGGACAAATCTGCCCTGCGTGGTGTTGGCCACCAGCAGTGCACCGTTGCCCTCCAGTTGCCAGTTTCCGGAGGTCGTCGCATAGGTGAGGCCCAGCGAACCGAATGTACGGCGCTCGGAAGTCGCGCCCGACACACCGGCCCCGGCGTTCTGGCTGACGTTGCCGGAGCCAAAGCCGATGCTGCCATCAAGCGTCCATCTGGCGCCAAAAGGAATCATGAAATAAGGCGCAATGCTGTACCCGTTGGTACTGACGCTGCCGTTGTTGAAGGTGGTGGTCATGCGCGAAGAGTCGCCCCCGATGGCCACGCCCAGCAAGGAACCACCGGCCAGGCTGTAGTCAGCCCCGAACAGCGTGCTGTTGACATGACCGGAAGACGCCAGCGGCGCAAAGCCGAAGCCCACAGCGTTATGGCTTTGGGCCGCCCAACCGTTCCAGCGGCCGTCACCGGCTGCGCCTGCCACGCCGGTTCCGAGGCCCAGGCCTGCAGTACGGGAACCGCCCACACCCCGGCTGGCTTTCGCCTGATCGGAAATGGTGTTCATCTGCCCCAGCCTGAGCGCCCGCACGCCAGGGCTGGCTTTCAAAAGAACCTCGTTTCCGCCTTCGGAGTGTGAGCTTGAGGAACTTGACTGTGACTGTGATTGCGCGAAGGCATGTCCGGTCAGGCCCAGCGCAGCAAGCAGCAAGCTCTGCCGCCCTGCAAATTTGACGACGGGAAGGAGTGTTTGAATCATGAGTGGCGCCAGATGAAGGTGTTGAAATACGCCCGAACAAAACAAACCGCTGGGGGCGCGCGTCCACATGAATTGTAGGTAATTTGTAAGCAGTTGATACAAGCGCCATGTTGCCGTGTTGCGGCACCACGACAGGCTTCCTTGCCTGTGTTCACACCCGTGCGCGATCAGGCAGCCTTGCGAATGGCGCCAGCCACCACCTCGAGGAGTCGGTCGATGTGATGCTGCTCGACGATGTAGGGCGGGCACAGCACAATGTTGTCGCCGGCTGGCCGCACCAGTACGCCGTGGTGAAAGCAGTCCATGAAGATGTCATAAGCGCGTTTGCCCGGCGCGCCAGGAATGGGCGACAGCTCGACCGCGCCCGCCAGCCCCAGGGTGCGGATGCCGATAACGTTGGGCAGGCCTTTCAGCCCCGTGTGCATGGCGTCGCCCAATATCTTTCCCATCTGCCCCGCACGCTCAAACAGGTTTTCAGCCTTCATCAGCTCCAGCGTGGCAATGGCGGCCGCACAGGCGACCGGGTGGCCCGAGTAGGTGTAGCCGTGAAAAAACTCGATGGCGTGCTCGGGCGCGCCCTCGTTCGCCTTCATCATGCCGTCGTAAATACGGTCGGAGCAGACCACGCCGCCCAGCGGAATCACGCCGTTGGTCACGCACTTGGCAAAGGTCAGCATGTCCGGCACCACGCCGTAAAAATTGGCGCCGAAGCCTGTGCCGAGCCGCCCAAAGCCGGTGATCACCTCGTCGAAGATCAGCAGGATGCCGTGTTTGTCGCAGATCTCGCGCAGCCGCTTCAGGTAGCCTTTGGGCGGCACATACCAGCCGGCACTGCCGGCCACGGGCTCGACTATTACGGCGGCAATATTGCTGGCGTCGTGCAGCGGCAGAATGCGCTGCTCCAGCTCAAGCAGGATGTCTTCGTCCCAGACCGGCTCTTCGCCATTGATGTATGCGTGCTTCACCGGGTCGTGGATAAAACGCAGGTGGTCGACACGCGGCAGCAGCGCGGCGCCGAACACCTTGCGGTTGGCCGGGATGCCGCCCACACTCATGCCGCCAAAACCCACGCCGTGGTATCCCCGCTCGCGGCCGATGAAGACATTGCGGTGACCCTCGCCGCGTGCGCGGTGGTAGGCCAGCGCCACCTTGAGCGCGGTGTCCGCCGCCTCCGAGCCCGAGTTGCAGAACAGCACCTTGTTGAGGTCGCCCGGCGCCATGGCGGCAATCATCTCTGCCGCCTCGAAGGCCTGGTCGTTGCTGGCGTTGAAGGCGGTGGCGTAGTCCAGCGTGTCCAGCTGTTTCTTGATGGCTTCGTTGATGGGCTTGCGGTTGTGACCGGCGCCCACGCACCAGAGGCTGGAGATGCCGTCGATGACCTGCCTGCCATCGTGCGTGGTGAAAAGCATGCCGTCGGCCGCGACGAAGATGCGCGGGTCGTTCTTGAAGCTGCGGTTGGGCGTGAACGGGAGCCAGTGGTGCTCCATGTTGAAGGTGGGGGTGGTCATGGCTGTCTCCTGCTTGCTTGATTGGTTCATTCTGGCACCGATAAAGGCCAGCCCCTGCCCGGTCGGCAAGGCCCTGATTCTCCTGCGACAATTCCTGACCTATGAAGCACGCATATATCCTTACTTTGTCCTGCCCGGACCGACTGGGCATCGTTCACGCCGTATCAGGCTTCCTGCTGGACAACGGCGGCAACATTGAAGAAGCTGCGCAGTACAACGACCCCGACACAGGCCTGTTTTTCATGCGTGTGCAGTTTGCCTGCGACAAGCTTTCGTTTGAAGAACTCAAGGCCAGTCTGGCCACCTTTGCCGTGCCCTTCAACATGGACTGGAAGCTGCATTCGACCGAATCGGCCATGCGCACCGTCATCATGGTCAGCCGCGACGGCCACTGCCTGAATGATTTGATGTTCCGCGCCAAGTCCGGCCTGCTGCCGGTGGACGTCTGCGCCATCATCAGCAACCACCGCGATTTTTACCAGCTGGCCGCCAGCTACAACGTCCCCTTCCACCATATTCCCGTGACAGCAGCCACCAAGGCTCAGGCCGAGGCCAGGCAGCTGGAGATCATCGAATCAGAGGGTGCAGAGCTGGTGGTGCTCGCGCGTTACATGCAGGTGTTGTCCAACGATCTCTGCACAAAGCTGGCAGGCCGGGCGATCAACATCCACCACAGCATGCTGCCCAGCTTCAAGGGCGCCAAACCTTATTACCAGGCCCATGACCGTGGCGTGAAAGTGATTGGGGCCACCGCGCACTATGTGACAGCCGACCTCGATGAAGGCCCCATCATCGAGCAGGACGTGACCCGTGTGGACCACAAGGACAC
>JAZKHN010000307.1:0-1623 GCA_040385325.1 Pseudomonadota bacterium | reverse complement strand
ACGTTTGCGCGCTCGCTGCTGATCCCCCGGCTGCGGCAGTTCACCGAGGCCTACCCCGAGATTGATGTCACGCTCGGTGTCTCGATACCGCTGCTGGATGTGGTCGCTGAAGACGCCGATCTGATCGTACGCTTCGGGACCGGGCGTTATGCAGACCTTGAACATGTGTGCCTGGCCAAAGACGTGGTCACGCCGCTCGCGTCCCCTGGCTTTGTGCGCGAGCACGGGCCGTTTGAAACCGCCGCAGACCTTGAAGGCCAAAGCCTGCTGCGTTCACCGCTGGAACCCTGGCGCACCTGGTTCGCCGCCCATCACCTCGACTGGTCCGAGCCTGTGGATGGTTCGCAGTTCAATGACATCGGCCTGATGTGTGATGCGGCGGCGGCGGGCATGGGCATCGCGCTGGTACGCCTCAAACTCGGCGCGCCGTGGCTTGAGAACGGCTCGCTTGTCCGGCTGGGGGCTGGAGAGACTTTCACTCGGGGCATTCCGAGTCCGCATGCGCATTACCTTTGCTGGCGGACCGGGATTATGGACAGATGGGAGTGTTCGGCTTTTGCGGAATGGCTCCAGAAAAGCCTGACCTGAAGCTGTCCCCATATTGAGAGTCTCGCCATTCACGCAGAAACCCGCTCTCGCCCCCGCGGACGAGGCACTTCTGCCTGCTTTGGGCGAAGCAAGGAAAAGTGATTTTCCGCCGGCTACCTCAAGCTTCTGGTGAGAGGCACGGGCATCCGGGTCGCTTTACCTGATACGTGAAGAATCCAGCTCACGAACCCGATGATCGACGTAATACCCGCCAAACTCGGTGTACCGCAACAACACCCTGTGGCAACTGCCGCACCGATAAATATCACAAACGTTATAGGGAAAAAACTTCACCGCCACAGGTGCATCAGGCGAGGTGTAACGCGTGCCGTCAGGGTGAAACTCTTCCTGGGCAGGCTCATAAATGTCAGGGTCACGCAGAGTTCCGAGGACCGTCATCTGCACCTTGGGCCAGCGTTCTTCAGTAAAACTTTCCCAGCATGCATTGGGTCGCAGCGCACAACTGCATGCAGCGCTTTTTTGCCTGTCGCAGAGCGTTCTGAGTGAATCCGCATCAAGCATCTTCATTGCCAGCTATCCGCGAAAACGCTTGCGCGTCAGTGCCAGTGCAATCCAGAACGCGACCACCGCATAAACGATCAGCATCAGCAGGTGCTGAAGGCCGTGAGTTGGCCAGCGCCCCATGAAGAGGGGCCGTATCAACTCGACCGCAGCCGTCAGCGGTAGCCAGTCCGAGATCACACGCATGATGCCTGGCAACTGGTCACGTGGAAAGAACACACCGCTCAAAAACATGGTGGGCGTGAGGAAGAGCGTGAAGTAATAGGTGAAGAAGTCGTAGCCCTTGGCCAGCGCGTTAAAGATAAGGGCAATGCATGAAAAAGTGATGCCGACCAGGCCCAGCAGGGGCAGGGCGAGCAAGAGCAGGGGGCTGTGGCTGATGCCCAGTGCCAGCATGACCAGCAAAATAACTGTTGTTGTGAAGAGCGACTTGAAAGCCGCCCACAGCATTTCTGCAAACACCACATCATCAAGCTGCACCGGCGCGTTCATGATGCCGTCCCAGGTGCGCTG
>JAZKHN010000306.1:0-3323 GCA_040385325.1 Pseudomonadota bacterium | reverse complement strand
GGCAAACGCTTCAACGACCCACATGACGCGGCCACCCGCGTACTGGCGCAAGGCATGCTGGACACCGGTCTGCTCGACAAGAAGAAACACGGCACTGTCGACGACGTGCTGGCATCCGGCGCCTACCGCCAGTTCTACATGCACCGCACCAGCCACTGGATGGGCATGGACGTTCATGATTGCGGCGACTACACCGAGCCCGGGAGCAAGCCGCGTGAAGAAAAAGACATGCTCGGCCAGACCGTGATGAAAAAGCCTTCGCGCATCCTCAGACCCGGCATGGTGCTGACGATAGAGCCCGGCATTTATGTGCGGCCTGCCAAAGGCGTGCCGAAAGAGTTCTGGAACATCGGCATCCGCATTGAGGACGACGCGCTGGTGACAAAAGACGGGTGCGAACTGATGACCCGGGGGGTGCCGGTGGATGCGGATGAGATTGAGGCCTTGATGCGAGGGTAACTACGCAGGGGATTACCTTGGCCCAGCTGCCATGGTCGCGGCGCTGTCCTACGCGACTGGGTCAGCAGGGATGGAGGGCCATACGTTGTGTGTAAACCCACAACCACAAGGACATACCCGCCATGACTCACTCACTCACCGCCCGTCACCTGATCGCCATTGCGATCACCTCGCTGTTCATTGCGGGCCCCGGTTTTGCCAAAGACAAGGGCGATGATCATGGCAACGGTAACGGCAAGCATGGCCAGAAGCACGAAAAGAAGGAAGGCAAGCGCGCCGAAAAAGAACAAAAGCACGCGGAAAAGCGACAGCGCGAAGAGATCAAGCAGGGCACGTATTTCAATGACCAGCAGCGGACCTACGTGCGCGAGTACTACACCACGAATTACGGCGGTGCAAAGCGCTGCCCTCCCGGCCTGGCGAAAAAGAACAATGGCTGCATGCCCCCCGGCCAGGTCCGGAACTGGGTGGTGGGCCAGCCGGTGCCGCGCGGCGTCACCGTCTATAGCGTAGCCCCACCCGTGATACGCATGCTGCCCCCAGCACCCTATGGCTATCGCTATGCGCGCCTGGGCGGTGACATCGTGCTGGTGCAGCAGCAGAACAACATCATTGTCGACATCATTCAGGGCCTTCTGGGAGGCTGAAAACCGGCGGCCGGCTCGCCAGCTTCTGGTGGACGCGGCCGGTTCTGTCATACCCATAGACCGGTCTGAAGGCTATTGACGCATTTTCAGGCCGGTTTTTTGCTAGTCTGCGGCATATGCCGCCTCCCCCAACAGTCCGCAAAGCTACGATCCTTCACACGCCCGATCCACAATGGCGCGCCCAGGAACTCCTGCTCATGAGCGAGGTCATGCGCCTGGTGGGCAAAAGCCTGGCACCAGAGATCGTGCTGCGGGAAATGCTGCACCTCATCTCTGAACTGCTTGGCCTGAACCGTGGCCGCATTGTGCTGGCCGACTTTGTGGGCGATATCGCCCTTGAAGGCCTTGCCGATTGGAAGCCCGGGGCACGCTCACCGGGTCATACAGGCCCTTCTTCCACCATCCGCTACGCCTACGGCCTGACCAAAGCAGAAATGGCGCGTGGGCGCTATGGCCCCGGCGAGGGCATCACCGGCCGGGTGCTGGCAACGGCGCAACCCATCATCGTGCAGGATATCGATGCCGAGTCGCAGTTCCTCGCGCGCTCGGTGGCACGGGCCCAGCTGCCGCAGGAAGTAGTGGCCTTCATCGCCTTGCCGATTGAAGTCAACCGCAAAGTCATAGGGGTGCTGGCCTGCCACCGCATCCGCAGCCGTGACCGGCAACTCAATGACGACGTGGCGGTGCTGAAAATTCTGGCGACACTGGCAGGGCAGTTGCTGCAGCTACAGGCGCTGGTAGGAGAGAAAACACGCGCCCTGCAGGCGAAAAACCAGCTGCTCGAACGTGCGCTGGAAACCGCCGCTGCACGTTACGGCATCATCGGTACCTCACCTGCGCTGCTGAAGGCCCTGGGCGAGCTTGAGCGCGTGTCGGAAGCGACGGCCAGTGTGCTGCTTCTCGGCGAATCAGGCACCGGCAAGGAGCTGTTCGCGCGTGCAGTGCATCTATCAAGCCAGCGGCGCGACCAGCCCTTCATCAAGGTCAACTGCGCGGCGATTCCCGACACGCTGTTTGAATCAGAGCTCTTTGGCTATGAGCGGGGCGCTTTCACGGGAGCGCAAACAGCACGCGCCGGATGGTTCGAGCAGGCCGACCGGGGCACGATATTCCTTGACGAGATTGGCGAGATGCCCCTGGCCATGCAGACCAAGCTGCTGCGTACGCTTCAGGAGGGCACCATCGTGCGCCTCGGCGGCAAGCGCGAGATCAAGGTATCCGTGCGTGTGGTGGCGGCCACCAACCGCGACCTGGAAACAGATGTGCAGGCAGGCAGCTTCCGGCGCGACCTGTTTTACCGCCTCAATGTCATTCCCATACGCTTGCCATCACTGAGGGAGCGTCCACAGGACATACGCGCGCTGGCGATTCACTTCCTGAGCCGCGTGAACCAGGACAACCAGCGCAATGTGAGCCTGTCGTCCGAGGCGCTGGCGCTGCTGGAACAACACCCGTGGCCCGGCAATATTCGTGAACTTGGCAATGTGATCGAGCGGCTGGTACTGCTTACGGACAGCACCATGGTCTCAAGCCGTGAACTGGAGGGGTTTCTGCCGCAGGAGAGCAGCGTGAAAACCCCCGTAAAACCGGTCAATGCAACAGCGGCAGTGGCGTCTTCCCCGCTGGTGCGCGACTACCAGGCGGTGCAATCCCACTCTGCGGCACAACTGCAGGAAGCCCTCGCGGCACACGGCGGAAACCAGTCACGTGCGGCGCAAGCTGTAGGGTTGACCGTGCGGCAATTTGGTTACCGGCTGAAAAAACTCGGTCGACACAATGCTGACAATTTGTAGACATTGTGTCGGCGGCATCCACCTTCAGCGTCTTAAGCTGCTATTTAATTTATAGCAATGAATTTATTGCTGTATTGACTCACGGCGATTTAATGGACTGAATTTTCCGCTTTGGCCAGGCTGGCACGCGCGTTGCAATAAAGGTGGGGACGGCATGTGCCGTGACCTCACTGGAGATTGCCATGACGACCAGCGTTCTTGTTTCCCCCGAACAACTTTCAAGCATGATGGGCACCGAGCCGGTGGTCATCATTGACACCCGCGATGCCGACACCTATGCCGCCGGCCACCTGCCCGGTGCCGTGAACATGCGCGAAATCTTCACCTTTCTTGCCACCTCGACGGCTGAAGGCCTGACCGCACTCAAATCAACATTTGCGGAGCACTTTGGCGCGGCCGGCCTGTCGGGCCTGGAAACCGCCGT
>JAZKHN010000305.1:0-1953 GCA_040385325.1 Pseudomonadota bacterium | reverse complement strand
TCGGCACCGACATGGTCAAAGCCATCCGCCCTGACGTTCTTGAAAAAATCGTTGCTGGCGTGCCTGCCAAGCGCCTTGGCCAGCCCGAAGAAATCGCATCCATCATTTCGTGGATCGCATCTGACGAAGGCGGCTACGCTACCGGCGCAGACTTCTCGCTCAACGGCGGTTTGCACATGGGCTGATGCCTTTAGGCGCACATTAAAAAAACCCGCTTCGGCGGGTTTTTTATTTGGTGCTCCTGACCGGGAGCAGCGACAGGCGTAGTAAAAAATTCAGGACTTGTGTGCGACCGCACCGTAAAGCCGCTCCAGCAGTTCAACCTGGCCCTTGAGCCGGCCGATGGTGGCTGAAATGCTGTCGCCCTGTGGTGCCGGGGCTTCTTCATTGAGCAGGCCACCCAGAATGAGGTCCGTCATGGTCTGGGCAATCTGCTCGGGTGAGTGGCCGCCGCCCGGTGAATACCACCAGGCCGTCCAGTTCGACATGCCGAGAATCGAAAACGCCGTGATCTTGGCATCCACCGGCCTGAAGTGGCCGGACTGTATGCCGCTCTCCACAATCTCCGTGGTCAGCTCAAGAACGCGCCGCCTTGCGATCTTGAAGGCGGTGCGTATTTCTTCCGGCAGTTCGGCCTCAATCCGGTCCAGCATCCGGAAGCGCACGCCCCCATGCAGCTTGCTTGAGACGCTGCCCAGGATGGCCTGGTGCAGCCGCTCGACGGGTGTCAGCGCACGGTTGGCGCGCAAGGCTTCGAGCCGCTCCACACTTTGTGCGGCGATTTCTTCTGTCAGTGCCTGCAGCACCTCGTCCTTGCTTTTGAAGTAGTGGTAGAGCGACGAGCGCGCCAGGCCCATCTCTTCTGCGATGTCCTGGATGCGCGTGTTGGCGTAACCCCTGCGGACAAAAAGCTCTGCGGCCTTGTCCAGCAGGCTTTCGCGGATCAGGTCCTTGCGGGGCGAGGCCAGAGGCGCCTGGCGTTCGGCCGATGCCTTGGTAACCGTCTTTTTTTTCAGGGTCAAACCGCTTTACCTCGTCATTGAAAGTACCGGGACGTGCTGACTGTCAGTGCCCGGCTTTTGCAATCCATTCTAGTCAGCGGCTTCCGTTCACAAGCGCCTTTGAAGTCCACCGGGCCTGCGCGGTCAGTCTTAACCCTCTTGACTCCGGAACAGATAAATGTCTAGAATCGTCTTTAATGTCGAATATTCGACACATGTGAAGATTTTTACTGATTTTCTGGAAATGGCCCATGACGCAGATCAAGAACTTGTTGCCAGGCGTTGTTTATCCTTCGGCGGAATCACTGCAGCGGGATGCCGAACGCGGCATTGACACGAACATCACGCTGGCGCAGGCCTATCGCGAAGCCTTTGTTGAGTTTGCAGATCGCACGGCGCTGATGGGCCAGGACGGCCGCATGACCTATGCCGAACTCGACGCCGAGACCGATGCGATCGCAGCCGGCCTGGTGAAGCTGGGGCTTGAGCCGCTGGACCGCGCCATGTTCCAGATGGCCAACGGCGCCGCACTCATCAAATGCCTGCTGGCCTGCTGGAAGGCCGGCGTCATTCCTATCTGCACGCTCTACAGCCACCGCGAGGCAGAGATCGGCTACCTCGCCAACCACGCGAAGGCGAAGGCCTACTTTGTGCAGGCTGGCGACGCAAAGTTTGACCATGCTGCATTCGCCATGACCATGCCCGGGGTCGCGCCATCCCTCAAACATGTCATCGTTTCAGGCGACACAACAGTGAAAGGGCCTGGCCTGGTGCATCTGGATGACTTGCGAGTGCAAGCCAACGATGCAGCGGCACTGGAAGCCGTGCGGCGCATTGGCGGGCAGCTTGACCCGCGCCAGCCGGTGGTCTTCCAGCTCTCGGGCGGCACCACGGGCGTGCCCAAGATCATTCCGCGCTTCCAGTCCGAATATGTCTACAACATGCGCAGCGT
>JAZKHN010000304.1:0-4836 GCA_040385325.1 Pseudomonadota bacterium | reverse complement strand
TTTTCAGGTGCCAAATCAGGCTGTAGGCCAATAGATACGTGCGTGAGCAGCTACTGATTTAATAGCATTCAGGCCTCAGGCTGCAACCAGCCGCCTCCCTTTGGCGCGCGTCACCGCTGCTTCCGGGTTTTCAATCTTCGCGGCTTCGCTGCGCAGCAGTTCCCTGAACCACATGAGGGCCGGGTCCTGCTCCTGGAACTTGTGCCACTGCACGGCTTCGAAAAACTGCGGAACCGGCAGCGGGCAATCCAGCAGGCGCAGTGGCGCGCTGGCGGCCAGCCGCCGTGCCAGGTGGGTTTGCAGGGTGGCAATGCGCTGCGTGCCGACCAGCAGTTGCGGCACCACGGTGAAATTGGGCGCCGTCACCTCACGGCGGCGGGCGTGGCCCAGTTTGGCGGCTATGTTTTCATCAAAGGTCTGCAGGCGGCCCGAGCCCCATTCAATCGCCACATGGCCAGCCGCCATGAACTGCTTCATCGACAGCTTTGTGCCGGTGATGTCATTGCCCTCCCAGCACACGCAAGACCATGAATCCCTGAACAGCCGCTCGGCCGGGTGGTTGGGCGCTGCAAAAAATTCGGGGACGATGAGCAGGTCTACCTCACCGCTGTCGAGGTCGTCGTGCGACTGCGTGCCAACGATGCGCAAATCGAACTGCATGGACGGTGCCAGGCTGCTGGCGCGCTGCAGCACATCGGCGAGATACACCACCATCACATAGTCAGACGCCTCGATGGTGATCTTGCGGCTGGAGGTGGCCGCATCGAATGACGGATTGGTCGTGGTGATCGCCTGGATTTGCAGCAGCACGTCGCGAACCGGCTTTTGCAGGGCCTCGGCGCGGGCCGTCAGCACCATGGTTTTCCCTAGCTGGTGCAGCAGCTCATCTTCAAAATAGTCGCGCAAACGGGCCAGCGCACAGCTGGTGGCCGCCGGGCTTAAAAACACTTTTTCAGCCGCCCTTTTGACGCTCTTTTCATTGAGGAGCGCGTCCAGCACGACCAGCTGGTTGAGATCAAGTTTGTTGAATCGCATGGTGCACAGGAGTTTATGGCATCAACTCTTAAAGTAAAAACAATAAATTTGATAAATGTTATGGACAGCAACATCATCGCGTCACCAAAAACAGCGGCGGCCACAAAAAGGGCTTCAGGCCAGCCGCACGACAGGAGACACGCATGACTTTCTTTCACACCGCCGGCACGCGCCTCTTGACAGGGTGCGCCATCGCATCGGCGACATCACCCCAGGGCTCTTAATCATGGCAATCACCGGCATCCAGTCGCTGGTCTATGGCGTTGAAGACGTCCAGACCTGCACGCGCTTTTTTGTTGACTTCGGCCTGCCGCTTGTGCGCAGCGATGCGGAAGAAGCCGTCTTCCGCCTGGAAGAAGGTTCGGAAGTGCGCATCCTCGCATTGCGCGACAAACGCCTGCCGGAGAGCAGCCTCGTCGGCCCAGGTGTGCGCGAGGTGGTGTGGGGCGTGGATAGCCGCGAGGCGCTACAGGCGCTGGTGCAGGACCTTTCCCGCGACCGCAAAGTTATCACCGACGACGAAGGCGTGGCCCACTTCCTGAGCGACTGCGGTTTGCCGCTGGCCCTTAGCGTGTTTGAGAAAAAACCCGTCCACTACGCACCCGACGCCATCAACGCGCCCGGCGTGGTACGCCGCCTGAACACGCACCGCAAATGGCGCAAGCAGGCCAGGCCCAAGGCCATACAACATGTGGTGTTTGCGGTGAAGGATTTCCGCAAGTCATTCGAGTTCTTTCGCGACCGGCTGCATTTCCGCCTGACCGACTACCAGCACACCTTTGGCATCTACACACGTGCCGAAGGCAGCATCAGCCACCACAACCTGTTCCTCATCAATGCGCACCTGCCCTTCCCCGGCATGGACGGCCAGCCCCGCTTTCACCATGCCAACTTCGGCGTGGAAGACATCGATGAAGTGATGGTGGGCGCCAACTACATGGAACGCAAGGGCTGGCCCAAGTCGCACCTGGGCCTGGGCCGCCACCGTGTGGATTCGGCCCTGTTTTTCTACTTGCCCTGCCCCGCAGGTGGCGAAGCAGAGTATGGCGCCGACGGCGACTTCATCGACGACAGCTGGGTACCACGCGAGTGGCCGGTGCCGCTGTTTGGTTATGCGCACTTTGTTCACAACCTGCCCGAGTGGTACAAGGCCTCGCCCGACTGGGAGGTGAAGTACCTGCCCTCGGGCGAAATGCCTGCAGAAATTGAAGCCAAGCCGCATTGAAGTCAAAAAAAGAAACCGGAAAAAGAGGAGACAGACATGACAAAACCAGCGAAGGTACTCATCATCGGCGGGGGCATTGGCGGGCTCACGGCTGCCATCGCCTTGCAGCGCAAGGGCATACACGCGGTGGTGGTCGAAAAGAACCCCGAATGGTCGGTGTACGGCGTCGGCATCATCCAGCCGTCGAACGCCCTGCGTGCCCTGCACAGCATAGGCCTGGGCGAGGCCTGCGTGGCACAGGGGCGCGGCTTTCTGGGCTGGCAGTTCTGCGACGGCCAGGGCAACAAGATGGCCGAAGTGCCCAGCACCAATGTGGCGGGGCCGGGTTTCCCGCCCATCAACGGCATCACACGCACCGCCCTGCACAAAATCCTGACCGAAAAAACCATTGCACAGGGCACAGAGGTCAGGCTGGGCATCGAAGCAAGTTCATGGCAGGAAAGTGCCAGGGGCATCAGCGTGGGTTTCAGCGACGGAAGCAGTGGCGACTTTGATCTGGTGATTGGCGCTGATGGTGCGCATTCAAAAACGCGGTCCATGCTGTTCGGCGATGCGATCAAACCGCAGTTCACCGGCCAGTGTGTGTGGCGCTACAACTTCGAGCGCCCGCGTGACCTTGACTGGGGCGCCATCTTCTACGGCAAGACCAGCAAGGCCGGCCTGGTGCCCATGACGGACGCGCTGATGTACATGTTTCTCGTCACTGCGGAGCCGGGCAACCCGCGCATGGCTGCCGACCAGTTGCACACGCTTCTGAAAGAGCGCATGTCCGGCTATGGCGGCATCATCGCGCGCCTGCGTGAGCAGGTGACGCAGGCATCGGCCGTCGTCTACCGGCCCATGGAGGTGTTGCTGGTGCCCGAGCCCTGGCACAAGGGCCGTGTGCTGTTGATAGGCGATGCCGCACACACCGGCACACCGCACCTCGCGGAAGGTGCCGCGATGGCGGTTGAAGATGCGGTGCTGCTGGCTGACCTGCTTGCAGGTTCTTCCGACCTGCAGGCGACGCTGACGCACTTCACTCAGCGCCGCATGCCGCGCGCCAAGCTGGTTTATGACGTGGGCCTGCAGCTGGGCGAATGGGAGATGGCCGAGTTTGCCGGCAAGCACGACCCCAACGCCAACATGGGTGCGCTGTTCGGTGCGACCTATGCGCAGCTTGAGCAACCCATCTAAATGACGCTGCACGCAACAACTTTTTGAACCTCAACTGACACAAGATGATTGAATATTTCCCCACCAACTACGTCTGGAACCTCTCCACCAACATCGCGCTCGGCATGGGCGCCAACCCGGGTGAGGTCGATGCCATCTGCCGTCCGCTGGTCGAGATTTCAAAACGCGGCGACGACGAAGGCACCGAGGCTTTCTTCAATGCATGGGTGGCGCAGGCCGACAAGCTGGTGTCGCTGGCCGATGAGGACGAGGCCAACGGCCGCACCCAGAGCGCAGGCGCCAAGCATGGCCGCGCATCCACCTACTACATCACGGCAGAGCGCATGCAGCACCGGGACTTCGCACCGCGCAAGGCCGTGTACCAGAAAATGCTGGACAGCTTTGCCAAATACAACAGGCTCTACGCGTTCGACTGCGAACGCATAGACATTCCCTACCAGGGCAAGACGCTGTCGGCACTGTTCGTCAAGGCACCCGGCGCAGACAAACAGCCCGCGCCCTGCATGACGCTCTTCAACGGTCTCGACAGCACCAAGGAGATGCTCTACGGCTGCGGCATACAGCAGGAGCTGGCGCGGCGCGGCATATCCAGCATTGCGGTTGACCAGCCCGGCGTGGGCGAGGCACTGCGCCTGCACAAGCTCACAGCCATCATCGAAGCCGAGGTCTGGGCCGGTGCGGTGGTCGACTATCTTGAGACACGAAAGGATGTCGATAAAAACCAGATCGGCATCGCCGCCTGGTCGCTGGGCGGTTACTACGCGCCACGCGCGGCGGCGATGGAAAAACGCTTCAAACTGTGCGTGGCCTGGGGCGCCAACTTCAACTGGGGCGAGCTGCAAAAACGCCGCCTGGCGCGCGAGGGCGACAGGCCCGTACCGCACTACTGGGAGCATGTGCAGTGGGTCTGGGGCAAGGAGACGCTGGACGAGTTCATGGCCTTCACACCCGGCGTCACGCTGGCGCCGGTGATAGACAAGATCACCGTGCCGTTTCTGATCACGCACGGCGACAACGACAGGCAGATCCCGCGCGAATACGCCCACCAGCAGTACGACGGCGCCGTCAACAGCCCCAAACGCGAACTCAAGTTTTTTACCGAGCGCGAGGGTGGTGTCGAGCACGTCAGCGCCGACAACATGAGCAATGCGCGCGACTACATCGCCGACTGGGTGGCTGAGACCTTCACGGAACTGGGTGCCAAAGGCGTGCGTACCTGAAAGACTGAGCATGACAAACACTTCGACACCACAACTAACCCTGAAACGCCGAACGCTGCTACTGGCAGGTGTTCTGCCTTTCGCGCAGTTTGCGCGCGCTGCCGGCTACCCGGAGAAACCCATCAAGATCGTGCTGCCGTTTGCATCGGGCGGCACGGCCGATGTGGTGGCACGCCTGCT
>JAZKHN010000303.1:0-2426 GCA_040385325.1 Pseudomonadota bacterium | reverse complement strand
ACCTTCGGCACACCCCTCTCCCCCAACGCAACCAAAGTCATGCTGCTCGGCTCGGGCGAACTGGGCAAGGAGGTGCTGATTGCGCTTCAGCGCCTGGGCGTTGAAACCATTGCCGTCGATCGGTATGAAAACGCCCCCGGCCAGCAGGTGGCCCACCATGCGCGCACCATCACCATGAGCGACCCCGCGCAACTCAAAGCACTGGTTGAGAAAGAAAAGCCCATGCTCGTGGTGCCCGAAATCGAAGCGATTGCCACGCCCATGCTGGAAGAGCTCGAAGCCGCAGGCACGGTTCGCGTGATCCCCACTGCGCGCGCCGCACGCCTGACCATGGACCGCGAAGGCATTCGCCGCCTCGCCGCCGAAACGCTGGGCCTGCCCACCAGCCCTTATGTGTTTTGCGATTCGCTGGAAGAGCTGCAGGCGGCGATTGATTCAAAAATCGGCTACCCCAATATCGTCAAGCCGGTGATGAGTTCGTCCGGCAAGGGCCAGAGCAAGATTGCCGGGCCTGACGATGTGAAAAAAGCCTGGGACTACGCCATGGCGGGCGGCCGCGTGAGCCACGGGCGCGTGATTGTTGAAGGCTTTATCGACTTTGATTACGAGATCACGCAGCTCACCGTGCGCGCACTTGGGGCTGATGGCAAGGTCGAAACCCACTTCTGTGAACCCATAGGCCATGTGCAGGTCAGTGGCGATTACGTCGAAAGCTGGCAGCCGCATCCCATGCGCGAAGCCGCGCTGAAGAAAAGCCGCGAGATTGCCAAAGCCGTGACCGACAACCTGGGCGGGCAAGGCGTCTTCGGCGTCGAGCTGTTTGTGAAAGGCGATGACGTCTGGTTCAGCGAGGTCAGCCCGCGTCCGCACGACACCGGCATGGTCACCATGTGCACACAGGTGCAAACCCAGTTTGAACTGCATGCCCGCGCCATCCTGGGTTTGCCCGTCAACACCGCGCTGCGTACGCCCGGCGCCAGCGCCGTGATTTATGGTGGCGTTGAGGCCAAAGGCATTGTGTTTGATGGCGTTGCAGAAGCCCTGCGCGTACCCAACTCGGACATCCGCCTCTTCGGCAAGCCCGAGAGTTTTCTCAAGCGCCGCATGGGCGTGGCACTGGCCTTTGATGCGGATGTTGAAGTGGCGCGCACGAATGCAAAAAAAGCGGCTGCGCTTTTGAAACCACGTGCGGCAAGCTGATACGGAATGTATCTGCGCGGAACTTGCTGAGACTGGTCCCGTCCTTCATAGATGACTGCCAGCGAATTCAGCATTTTTGAGAACACCGCCTGGGGTGTGCTGCTGAGCGCCCTGATTGCAGTAGTGGTCGCCCTGCTGCTGCACCGCGCGGGTACTGCTGTGGTGCACCGCCTTACGCGCAACCTGCCCATTGCCAGCGCCGTGGCGCGCCGCAGCTGGCGCCCCACCCGTTTTGTGTTGCCGCTGGTCGCATTGCAGGGTGTGTGGCAGGCAGCGCCCGATGCGCTGCCGCTGATTTCGCAGGTGCGTCACGGCAACGCACTGCTGTTGCTGGCCACCATCACCTGGTTGGGCCTGCGCGCCATCGACGGCGTATCGCAGGGCATCATCGCGCAGCATTCGATGGATGTTGAAGACAACCTCAACGCACGCCGCATCCATACCCAGACGCGGCTGCTCGCGCGTACCGCCGGCTTCATGGTACTGGTGGCGGGCTTGTCGTTGATGCTGATGACTTTCCCTGGTGCACGCCAGGTTGGCACCAGCCTGCTGGCATCGGCGGGTGTCATAGGTATCGTCGCCGGTATCGCTGCACGCCCGGTCTTCAGCAACCTGATCGCCGGCTTGCAGCTCGCGCTGGCGCAGCCCATACGCATCGACGACGTGCTCATCGTGCAGGGCGAATGGGGCCGCGTGGAAGAGATCAACGGCACCTATGTCGTGCTGAAAATCTGGGATGAGCGCCGCCTCATCATCCCGCTCCAGTGGTTTATCGAGAACCCCTTCCAGAACTGGACCCGTACCAGCGCGCAGATCATAGGCACGGTGTTCCTGTGGGTCGACTACCGCATGCCGCTGCAGCCGCTGCGTGATGCGGCTCAGCGCGCCTGCGAAGCCGCCAGTGAATGGGACAGGCGCCTGTGCCTGCTGCAGGTGGTTGAGGCCGGTGAAAAAAGCATGCAATTGCGCGTGCTTGTCACTTCTGGCAACTCCAGCCTGAACTGGGATTTGCGCTGCAAGGTTCGGGAGGCGCTGGTGGATTTCATGCAGCGGGAGTATCCGCAGCATTTGCCACTTGTGCGGGCTGAAGTGGGGCCTGAGGTTAAGGGCTTTGTTGGCGGCCCTGCAGACACGCAGTCACGGGGCTGATGTCTTTGCCCTTCACATAGAAGCCGGGGGTAGCCCGGCGGCTAGTCACTTTTCTTTTGCTTCGCCAAAAGCAAAGT
>JAZKHN010000302.1:0-3309 GCA_040385325.1 Pseudomonadota bacterium | reverse complement strand
TTCGAGCAAATGCAGTCCTCGCTGCACGCCCGTTTCGCCGATGGCCGCTGGGTAACCGGTCTGGACGCCACCTTGTGGAGCTGGCGAGCCGCAGGCCTGGGGTTTTGGGCTGCGCCATTGACATGGCGTGCCATCCGACCGCTGCTTGCTTTAGGTTATCGCTGCTTCTGCCGCTTACGCCCCCATTTGGCATGGCTTCCTCACCCTGATGGCCGCCGTCGCTGTGTGGATGACCGTTGCGGGGTGCCGGAGTCAAAACCCGCACCAGACGAGCGGCCCACGTTGAAAACAAAGCAGCCCTAGAACGCTTCGCTTTGACATTGGCCCGACGAAGGAACTGGGTCATAGCTGATCGGGTGCACAACGTGTTTTCTGGTGCGCAGCAGGCACTCTCCTACTGCCAAGGATTGCCGAAACATGAAGCGCAGCATGGCTGCGAGGAATCTAAATGAACCCATCAATAGCCAAGCATTACCGTGAAATTCTCGTCGCCGTAGGCGAGAACCCTGAGCGTGAAGGACTGCTGGACACGCCCAAGCGCGCAGCCAAGGCGATGCAATACCTTTGCAACGGTTACACGATGAGTCTGGAAGACGTGACCAACGGTGCCCTGTTCGAATCGCAAAACGATGAAATGGTCATCGTGCGCGATATCGAGCTGTATTCATTGTGTGAGCATCACCTGCTGCCCTTCATCGGCAAGGCTCATGTCGCGTACATCCCCACAGGAAGGGTACTGGGTCTATCAAAGGTCGCCCGAGTCGTCGATATGTTCGCCCGCCGCTTACAGATCCAGGAAAACCTCACAAAACAAATTGCTGATGCCATCCATCACATCACCGATGCGGCCGGCGTGGCCGTGGTCATTGAGGCAAAGCACATGTGCATGATGATGCGGGGCGTGGAAAAGCAAAACTCTGTGATGACGACCTCAGTGATGCTGGGGGCCTTTCGCGAGTCATCCGCTACGCGTCTCGAGTTCCTGCAACTGATTGGGCGACGCAGTTAAGGCCCAAAATCCGTACAAGGTGTGGGAGAGGCAAAATGAACAGTTCCTTTGAGATGAACTCACTCGGCTACGGCTACCGCGCCTTGGTGATAGGCGCCAGTGGAGCGCTCGGCGCGGCGTTTTGTGAGTTGCTCAACGAAGATCCACGATGCTCGTTTGTTCGTGAGCTGGGGCGCAATAGTGCTCCAGGATTGGATCTGGAAAAGCCCGACAGCATCGCCAGCGCAGCCGCCGAATTAGCCGAAGAAGCCCCGTATCAGTTGATTTTGCATGCTGCCGGTCTGCTTCATCGCGAAGACATCAAACCTGAAAAAAGTTACACCTCTATTGAAGCGGATGCGCTTCAGGCGATATTCCAAGTCAACACACTCGGGCCTGCACTGATTTTGCGTCACTTCTTGCCCTTGCTTGACCCTCGCGGCGCAATGGCAGTGCTCTCCGCCAAGGTGGGCAGTATTGGCGATAACCGTCTGGGCGGCTGGTATGCCTATCGCGCCTCCAAGGCAGCGTTGAACATGTTGATTAAAACGGCTGCGATTGAACTAGCCCGAACACGCCCTCAGACCCGTTTGCTGAGTCTTCATCCAGGCACGGTCATTTCGGGCCTGTCCCAGCCCTTTAAAGGCGCTTCTGCCGCCAGGCCTGCAAGCCTCGCTGCCCGCGAATTGTTATCACTGATTGATCGCTTGGCGCCTGCCGACAGCGGCAATTTCTTTGCTTATAACGGAGAACGCCTACCGTGGTAGGCAGGGAGTGAACCTTGAATCTGCAAGCGTTGACCGAACGGGCCGCCAATGGCGAAGTACGAGAGTTGGAGCTGCTGTCTCTGGAAGGCGGTTTTTATCTGGCGCGAGTCGGGCTGGATCACGGCCAGTTCACGTTGCTGGACGATACAGCGAAGCCTATGCACCTTCGCTCCATCAATCACCTGCGTGAGTTGTTGCAGTTTGTCCCGCCATTCCCCTGCGTGCTTGTGCAGCAGTGCGTCCATGACGAGATGTGCGGCTCACGTGAAGGGCGCATTGAGCCGTTACGCATTCCTTTCTCGCTGACTGCGCCTTGGTGAGTCACCTTCCGTTGGACTCTGTCGAATGAATAAGACTCACCGACTATGCCTGGTTTTGGGCGACCAGTTGTCTTTTGACCTGGCCTCATTGAAGGGGCTGGACAGCGAGCGTGATACGGTTTTACTGGTCGAAGTGATGGAGGAAGCCAGTCATGTGCCCCATCACCCGCAAAAAATCGCACTGATCTTCAGTGCCATGCGCCACTTTGCTGAGGCATTGCAGCAGCGTGGCATTCGCGTGCAATACGTCACGCTCGATGATCCGCAAAATAGCGGCTCGGTGCCGGGCGAGTTACGGCGCTGGCAGTCGCTGCTGCAGCCGGATGAGTTGCACCTGACAGAATGCGGTGACTGGCGCCTGGAGCAGTCGCTCAAAGATTGCGGCTTGGCGATTCAGTGGCATACCGATACCCGTTTTTACTGCACCCGATTCGAATTTGCATCCTGGGCCGAAGGCAAAAAGCAGCTGCGCATGGAGTTCTTCTACCGCGAGATGCGACGCAAGAGTGGCTTGTTGCTCAACGGCGATGGCAGCCCGGTCGGCGGCGCCTGGAACTTTGATGCCGAAAATCGCAAGGCACTGCCTAAAGGCGTTAGAGCCCCCTCACCCCTCCGTTTTTCGGCCGATGCCATCACTCAGGACGTGCTGGCGCTGGTTGCAAAAAACTTTTCCAGCCACTACGGCGCCCTCGACACCTTTGACTACCCGGTGACTCACGCCGATGCCCAAGCGCTGTGGGACTACTTCCTTGACTGGGGTTTGGCAGCCTTCGGCGACTACCAGGATGCGATGGCCAGTGATGAACCCTTCCTGTTCCACGCGCGGATCAGCGCCGCGCTGAATATTGGCCTGTTGGATCTGCGTCAATTGTGCAGCGACGTCGAGGCTGCTTACTGGGCGCACAGCATTCCATTAAACGCTGCCGAAGGCTTTATCCGTCAACTCGTTGGCTGGCGTGAATATGTACGCGGCGTCTACTGGCTGAAAATGCCCGACTACGCCGGCGGCAATCTGTTTGGCAACAGCAGGCCGCTTCCAGAGTTCTATTGGACAGGCGACACCAAGATGAACTGCATGGGCCAGGCGATCGGCCAAAGTTTGAAACATGCCTATGCCCACCACATCCAGCGGCTGATGGTGACCGGCAACTTTGCACTGCTGGCCGGCATCGCGCCGCCCCAGATTTGCGACTGGTACCTGGCGATCTACATGGACGCATTCGACTGGGTCGAG
>JAZKHN010000301.1:0-3322 GCA_040385325.1 Pseudomonadota bacterium | reverse complement strand
GGCCTGCAGGTGGTGCGTTCGGGCGAACTGATCGAACTACCGCCCACCACGCGCCGCAACCTTGAGCTCACACAGACCCTGCGCGGCGAAGATTCACCCACGCTGTTTTCGCTGCTGGACACCTGCACCACCGGCATGGGCAGCCGGGCACTGAAAAGCTGGCTGCTGTCTCCGCGCCGAGACCGCGCGCAGGCAACCGCGCGTCTCGAAGCCATTACACACCTGCGAAGCGGCATGCAGCAAACGCTGCGCGGCCAGCTCAAGGGGAGCAGCGATGTCGAACGCATCACCGCACGCATCGCCCTGCGCCAGGTCAGGCCGCGTGAACTGGTGGCGCTGCAGCTCACGCTCAAAAAAACTGAACTCCTAGCGCGCGCACCCGAAGGCCTGCCTGAATTGCTAGCGCGCATTTTTGAGGACCTGCAACCGCCCGAAGGCTGTGCCGAACTGCTGTGCCGTTATGTCCTCGAAGAACCCGCCGCACTGATACGCGATGGCGGCGTCATCAATCACGGGTGCGATGCCGACCTGGACGAATTGCGCGCCATACAGACCAACTGCGATGCATTTCTGCTTGACCTTGAAGGCCGCGAAAAAGCCCGCACCGGCATTGCCAACCTGCGCGTGCAGTTCAACAAGGTGCATGGTTTTTACATCGAGGTCACGCAAGGCCAGCTCGACAAGGTGCCGGATGACTACCGCCGCCGCCAGACTTTGAAAAATGCCGAGCGTTACATCACGCCCGAACTGAAAGCCTTTGAAGACAAGGCCCTGTCAGCGCAGGAGCGCGCCCTGGCCCGTGAGAAATGGCTGTACGAGCAATTGCTCGACCAGTTGCAGGACTTCATCCCCGCACTGAGCCGACTGGCACGCGCCCTCGCCTCGCTGGATGCGCTGTGCGCGCTGGCCGAACGCTCGCTTACCTTGAACTGGGCAGCACCGGTGTTTGTCAAAGAGCCCTGCATAGACATCAGCCAGGGCCGGCACCCGGTTGTCGAGGCGCGCCTTGCTGAAACGGGCGGCGGCTCATTTATCGCCAACGATTGTGTGATGAGCGGCAAGCACCGCATGCAGGTCATCACCGGCCCCAACATGGGCGGTAAATCGACCTACATGCGGCAGGTGGCGCTCATCGTGCTGCTGGCCAGCGTCGGTTCCTATGTACCTGCCGCTGCATGCAGGCTGGGCCCCATCGACGCCATCCACACCCGCATAGGCGCGGCCGATGACGTGGCCAATGCGCAATCGACCTTCATGCTTGAGATGACCGAGGCAGCGCAAATCCTGCACAGCGCCACACCGCATTCGCTGGTGCTGATGGACGAGATTGGCCGCGGCACCTCAACCTTCGACGGCCTGGCGCTCGCTGGCGGCATTGCGGCCTACCTGCACAACAAGACGCAGGCTTTCACGCTGTTTGCCACGCATTATTTTGAATTGACGGAATTCCCGGCCCAGCACCACGGTGCCATCAATGTGCACGTCAGTGCGGTCGAGTCGGGCTCGGACATCGTCTTCATGCACCACATAGAGCCCGGCCCTGCCAGCAAGAGCTACGGTGTGGCGGTTGCCAAGCTGGCGGGCGTGCCCGCCGCTGTCGTCAACCATGCACGCCATGCGCTGAGCGCGCTTGAAACACAGCAGCTCGACGCGCGCGCCCAGGTTGACCTGTTTGCAGCCCCGCCAGAGGCTGCCGCAGCCGAACAAAGCGCTGTGGACAAGGCATTGGGTAACATTGACCCTGATGCACTGAGCCCGCGCGAAGCGCTGGACGCCCTCTACCGGCTGAAAAAGCTTGCCGGACTGAACTGAATACCCCTGAACACTCCTACTCCAACACTCCTGAGCACCTCATGACCTATTGCGTAGCCATCAAACTGAATGCCGGCCTGGTGTTCCTGTCCGACTCCCGAACCAATGCGGGGCTCGACCACATCAGCACCTTCCGCAAGATGATCGTGTATGAAAAGCCGGGCGACCGCTTCATGGTGCTGCTGTCTGCGGGCAACCTGTCGATCTCCCAATCGGTGCGTGAAATCCTTCAGGTCGAGCAGCTCAAGGACCATGACGGCGGCGAGGCCATCACCATCTGGAACGCCAAAAGCATGTTCGACGCAGCCCGCGTGCTGGGCTCGGCGATCCGCCGCGTCTATGAGCGTGATGCCGAAGCGCTGAAAAATGCCGATGTCGACTTCAACGTGTCGCTGGTGTTTGGCGGCCAGATCAAGGGCGAGGGCATGCGCCTGTTCCAGATGTACTCGGCCGGCAACTTTATTGAAGCCACGAGCGAGACGCCTTATTTTCAGGTGGGTGAATCGAAATACGGCAAGCCCGTGCTCGACCGCGTGCTCGACCCCGCCACCCCGCTGGCCGAAGCCGCCAAATGCGCGCTGGTGTCCATGGACTCGACCATGAAATCCAACCTGTCTGTCGGCATGCCGCTGGACCTGGTGGTCTATGAAGCCGACAGCCTGCAGAGCGACAAGGTGGTTTGCATCGACAACGACAACCCCTACTACATGATGATGCACAAAAACTGGGGCCGCAAGCTGCGCGAGGTGTTCGACAGCATAGAAGACCCTGTCTGGGACGACGCGCACACCGATGTGCCCCTGAAAATGCCGGCGACCCGCAACGACCCGCTCAGAAAAATCACCAACCCCAACGAGAAGCTGATTTAAGCGTTTTAGGGGTTTTGTCGTGACTGCCAAAGCAGCCTTGCCTGCGGCCATTTCAAATACGGCCAGGCCACTGGTCATCTTCTCGCATGCCAACAGCTTTCCGGCCAGCACCTATGGCGTGCTGTTCCGCAGCCTTGAGGCACGCGGTTTTGACGTCAAGGCCATCGACAAGTTCGGCCATGACCCCGACTATCCGGTCACCAGCAACTGGCCACACCTGATCAAACAACTGGCGAATTTCAGCGAACAGCAAATTGGCGACGCCATCCGTCCGGTCTTTCTGGTCGGCCATTCCCTGGGGGGGTTCCTGAGCCTGATGTGCGCAGCCCACCATCCTGAACTTGCCGGCCAGCCGGTGCGCGGCGTGCTGCTGCTCGACTCGCCCGTCATCGGTGGCTGGCGGGCCACGGCACTGAGCGTGGCCAAACGTGCACAGCTGGTCGGCTCGGTGTCACCGGGTGCAGTGAGCCGCAGGCGCAAGAACGAGTGGCTGGACAAGGATGAAGTACTGGCCTATTTCCGCAGCAAAAAAACCTTTGCGAGCTGGAACGAGGAAGTGCTGCTCGACTACATCGAATACGGCACACATGACGGAGCGCGGGATTCATCGGGTGATGAACGCGTCGGCAGCGAAACCTTGC
>JAZKHN010000300.1:1219-7709 GCA_040385325.1 Pseudomonadota bacterium | reverse complement strand
CGGCAACCGCAGCCTTGTTTTTATCAGCGACGACAATTTCAGCGCACGGCAGGTTACACAACTGCTGGCGTTTGAATTCCTGGAGTGATCACCATGCCCAAGACAGCAGCCGCAGCAGCGGCATCCACCACCGCCGGCCATGCCCCCGAAAACATCGCCTTCGTAGGCGGCGGCAACATGGCCAGTGCCATCATTGGCGGACTGATCAAGCGGGGAACAAAGCCGGCAAACATCCATGTGGTCGAGCCCTTTGACGAGCAGGCGGCCAAACTGAAAAAGCAGTTTGGCGTGAAGGTCGAGGCGGCACCGAGCGCGGCGCTGGCCGCCGCCGGTCTTGTGGTGTGGGCCGTCAAGCCGCAAACCTTCAAGGAGGCCGCCATGATGGCGCGCTTTCATACGAAAACCGCCCTGCATTTGAGCGTGGCAGCGGGCATACGTTCGGACAGCATCGCCCGCTGGCTGGGCACCGAGGTGGTGGTAAGGTCCATGCCCAACACGCCGGCGCTGGTCGGCAAGGGCATGACGGCGCTGTTTGCGCGCAAGGCCGTCAACGCCGCTGACCGGCTGGCCGTAGAGTCAGTCATCAAGACAACCGGCGACCTGGTCTGGCTGGACGACGAACACCAGCTTGACGCCGTGACCGCGATTTCAGGCTCCGGCCCCGCCTATGTCTTTTATTTCATTGAAGGCATGATCGAAGCAGGCGTCGACATGGGCCTGACGCGCGAGCAAGCCAACAAGCTGGCCATAGGCACATTTGTAGGCGCATCTGCGCTGGCAAAAGCGTCTGACGAACCACCTGAAATCCTGCGCGGCCGGGTGACCTCCAAAGGGGGCACAACCTATGCGGCCATCACCTCCATGGAGCAGGACCGGGTCAAGACACTGTTTGTACGCGCGATGCACGCGGCCAAGCAACGTGCCCGCGAGATGGGCGATGAGTTCGGTGCCGCCTGAGGCCCGTTACAAAAAGCTGGTGCAGCCGTCAACCAAAGCCCGCTAGCTGGCGTTATGAATGGGCCGCAAGGCGACATCCAATATCTAACACCAGGAGCCAACCATGAAAAAAATTCTGTCCATCCTCGCCAGCGCTGCTGTTCTGTCCATGCCCCTGGCCGTGATCTCCACGCCAGTTGCAGCCCAAACCGCTGCACCTGCAGCAGCTCCAGCCGCCGCACCTGCTGAAAAGCCGGTTGCCAAAGCTGTTGCGAAGACCAAGCGCACTGCAAAGAAGGGCGCACGCAAGGCCAAGGCCGCCAAGAAGGCAGCCGTCGAAACGAAATAATCAGCTCTGGCTGAATTAAAAAGCCCGCATCAAGCGGGCTTTTTTTGTTTCCGTATTGGCGCCCGGCCCCGGTTTTCACCCAGCCCCGTGACATTTTTTGTACTTCTTTCCGCTACCGCAATAACAGACATCATTGCGCCCAGGCGTAACTTCAGCACGCACGGTCTCGACCTTGGGCCCCAAGGTGCGCCACAACTCACGCAGGTCGTATATGGCCCAGATGGCCTCACCAAAGGCATTGAGCCGTGCGATGCTGGTGCTGGGCGCACCCTCTTCGCTCAGGGGTGAAACCTCTGGCTTGCCGGTGTCGTCTTCTGTCATGGCGACAACCGCCTCCAGCGCTTCGTCCAGCCATTTGGCGGCATCCTTGTCGCGCGGTGCGGCCCACTCATCAGGCCAGCTTTCAACCGCAAACATGAAACCCAGCGCCCAGACCTGGGCAAACGCCGGGAGGTCTTCGCCCTTGAAGTTGGCCTGCTCTTCGGGCGGCATGTCGGCCACCGCGCCGCGTATGTCCATCACTTCGGGGTGATAGCAGTCGTCGTCTTCAAGCGTTTCAACCTTTGAGTCCAGCGCAGTGGCGACCTCGGCCCAGCGTCTGTTCCACAGTGCCATGAAGCGCTGCTGCTGCGCTGCATCGGCAAACGATCCACCTTCCGCATCGGGTACTTCGCCTTCGGCAGACGTGGCCAGCAACACGGGGATGTACTCGGTAGCCGGGATGATTCGGCGCGAGCAAATGACAGCCGCCATAAAACCTTCACAAAACTCCCACTGGGGTGTTTCGTCATAGCGGCTGCGCAACTCGTCGAGGATGGCGTCGAGTTCGTCGAAGTCCTCAATTTCCATGAAGTTGCCGGCTACGGGGTTGGGGTCTGATTTCATATGCAAAAGGGGCTGAGCGACATGCGGCGCTCTTATGATGCAAAGTGTATCTGCCGCTTCCCAGCCGCGACCCACAAAAAAGCCCTGTATCTGAAAGCGTCCCATGCTCCAGCGAATCAATACCCCATTCCCTACGCGCTACTCTTTCCTGGCTTTGTGTGCCCTGGGAGCGCTGGCCTTTCTGGTCAAGCTTGTCTTCTTCTCTTTCTGGTGGTTGGCCCTGGTCATGTTTGTAGCCTGCGTACTCCTGGTCGCGCTGGGCATTTACGACCTGCAGCAGGACCGCCACGCCATCCTGCGCAACTACCCTGTCATTGGCCACATGCGATTCCTGCTGGAGTACATACGCCCCGAAATGCGCCAGTACTTCATTGAAAGCGACAGTGAGGCCACGCCGTTTTCGCGTGCGCAGCGTTCGCTGGTCTACCAGCGTGCCAAAGGCGAGCCTGACAACCGGCCCTTCGGCACGCAGCTGGATGTGGGCAAGCAGGGTTATGAGTGGGTCAACCATTCAATGTCGCCCAGCAAACTGCCGTCACACGACTTTCGCATCTGGATTGGCGGCACACCCGACAAGCCCTCTGAATCCTTCGAGCCCTGCACACAGCCGTACCACAGCAGCGTCTTCAACATCTCCGCTTTAAGTTTTGGCTCATTGTCGGCCAATGCGATTCTGGCCCTGAACAAGGGTGCAAAGATGGGCGGTTTTGCACACGACACGGGTGAGGGCTCCATCTCATCACACCACAGGGTGCATGGCGGCGATCTGATCTGGGAAATCGGCTCGGGCTATTTTGGTTGCCGCAACGACGACGGCACATTCAATGAAGAGCGTTTCGCTGCCAGCGCGCTGGACCCGCAGGTCAAACTGATAGAACTCAAGATGAGCCAGGGTGCCAAACCCGGCCACGGCGGCATCTTGCCTGGGCCCAAGGTCACCTCGGAAATCGCGGCGACCCGCGGCATTCCGATCGGCAAGGACTGCATCTCGCCATCCAGCCACAGCGCGTTTTCAACGCCCGTCGAGATGATGAATTTCATCGCAAAACTGCGCAGACTGTCGGGCGGCAAACCCACCGGCTTCAAGTTTTGCCTGGGCCATCCCTGGGAGTGGTTTGCCATCGTCAAGGCCATGCTGGAAACCAACATCACGCCCGACTTCATTGTGGTCGATGGTGCCGAAGGGGGCACGGGCGCGGCCCCGGTCGAGTTCACAGATCACGTAGGTGCGCCGCTGCAGGAGGGCCTGCTGCTGGTGCACAACAGCCTGGTTGGCGTGAACCTGCGCCACCGCATCTCGATAGGGGCGGCAGGCAAGGTGGTGACCGCATTTGACATGGTGCGCCTGATGGCACTGGGTGCCGACTGGTGCAACGCCGGGCGCGGTTTCATGATGGCGCTGGGCTGCATACAGGCGCAAACCTGCCACACGGGCACCTGCCCCACGGGTGTGACGACACAAGACCCCCTGCGGCAGCAGGCGCTGGTCGTGCCCGACAAGGCCGACCGGGTGCGCAACTTTCACCGCAGCACACTGCATGCCCTGCAGGAGTTGGTGCAGGCAGCAGGACTGGAGCATCCGCAGCAGGTCAGCGCACACCATATCGTGCGCCGCCTGACAGATACCGAAGTGCGCCTGCTCAGCAACCTCATCATGCAGGTCGAACCCGGCGCCCTGCTGGGACCGCTGGACAAGCAGAACAATGTGTTCAGGCAGTACTGGCCCATGGCCAGCGCACACAGCTTTCGCGCGGCAACTGCCTGAAGCTGCGGATCAGATCGCCAGCTGGTTGAAGGCTTTGTCGCCGGGCGTGAGGTTCCAGGACTTCATCCACTGGTAGGTGAAGGCAAAGCGGCTCTCGTCAAACTCGCGGCTGCGCGCGTAGTGCACGAAGTGGTCAAAGAGTTCATGCGGCTCAAGCTGGCCCTTGACCTGCTCCGTGAGGTGGTATTTGTACTTGCCGAAATCGCGCTTGAGCAGGTCAGCTGCTTCATTGAGTGCACTGCGGTAGGCGGTACGCAGGTCATCGTCGACATCCGGCGAGATCACTTCGGCACCACGGTAGAAGACCACGCTGACAATGTGCGCGCCTTCCTTTAGCGCCAGGCTGATGTAGGGCTCCATCAGCGCAGCCGCACGCAGCTTGCCTGACTTCAGTTCGTCATATCGCTCCTGCGGTGCGCCGCGATGTGCGAGCACCACGTCTTCACGCGCCAGCGAGCCGCCCAGGATCTGCAGGGTGGTGTAGTGCGAACCGGTGCGTTCGTTGATGCCGACGGGCACGCCTGCAAGGTCGCGCACTTCCTGGATTTCACTGTCGAAAGACAGGATGGCCTGAGCCGCCACGGCCGGTCGCAGGGCATGCACACGGCTGCCGCGCGCGCTGTTTTCGGAGCGATCCAGCCCGGCCCACTCGCAGAGGTTGTAGGCATCTGCGGTACCGTCTTCATACAGGCTCTCCTTGCGACGCTCGAAGGGGTCGATGGAGGCATGGCTCTCATGGCCGTTGTATTTTTCGACGAACTGCACCTTCAGGCCGTACTTTTCGAAAATGCCCTCCTGCTGCGCGACATATATGGGCAGGTCGAATACCGGGCCGTTGGGCGACAGGCGGATGGTGGGGAAAGTTTTATCAGTCATGGTGTCCTTGGGTTGGGGAAAGATGGGTTTCGGTTCAGATCTCAGTTGACGGGCGTGACGCCGGCCAGGCGTACGGCCTCGCGCCATACCGGTATCTCGTTGCGTATCTGGGCGGCGAATTCTTCAGGCGTGCTGGGCGAGAGGTCTATGCCCTGGGCGGCAAATCTGGCCTTGAATGCAGGCTGGGCCATGGCCTCGCGCACGGCTTCATTAAGCTTTTTCACAATCGCCGGCGGCGTGCCTGCAGGAGCGACCAGACCGAACCAGACAGATGAGGTGTAGGGGCCAACGCCGGTCTCCGATACCGTGGGCAGGTCTGGCAGTGCCGCCGACCGCTGCGCACCGGTGAAGGCCAGCCCTTTCACGCGTTTGTCCTGGATGAAGGGCTGCGCATGCACGCTGAATGAAAAATCAACATGGCCGCCAACCACATCAGTCATCAGCTGTCCGTTGCCTTTGTAGGGAACGTGATTGAGCTTGACGCCGGTCTGCTGCGCCAGGCGCTCGATGGACAGGTGCGGAACCGAACCGATGCCTGGCGTGGCATAGCTGATTTCCCCCGGGCGTTTTTTGGCCAGCGCCAGCAGTTCACCAAGCGAATTCACAGGTAGTTTGGGACTGGCAAATACAAAGAAGGGCGACGAGGTGAGGCGCGTGATGGGTGCGAAGTCGCGCGCCGGGTCATACGGCAGCCGGACATAGGCGCTGGGGTTGATGGCAAAAGTGGTGCTGCTGCCGTAAAGCAGCGTGTAGCCGTCGGCCGGTGCCTTGGCGACGTGTGCTGCGCCTATGCTGGTGGCGGCACCGGGGCGGTAATCGATGAGTACCGGTTGCCCAAGACGCGCGGTCAGGTCGGCAGCCAGTACGCGCACCAGCTCATCACTGCCGGGCGACCACGGAAACACGATCTGTATCGGCTTGCTGGGGTAGTCAGTGGCAGACTCGGCGCGGGCGGGCAGACTGCCGGCGAGCAGCGGCGCAATCAACAGGGCAAGCGCGGTGCGCCTGGGCCATGAAGGGCGGTAGGTCGGGGAAGGGTAGGTCATGTCAGTATTCGTTGATCTGGCTGAAATGAGCCAGAGGCGAATACTAGGAGCCGGGGCGCGCTTCTACAACGAAGCAATTGTCATGATTACATGACGGCAAGAGTCCGCTATATCGACATGCCTGAATTGCCCGAGCGGAGCGGCAGGGTCAGAAGGACTTGCGCACGCCTACCCCATGCGCAAGCAGGCGTTTGGTCATGGAGGTGACGGCCTTGTCCTTGCTCAGCAGCACGGCCTTGTGCGCGACTGCCAGGTCAATGAACTTCTGGTCGTCGGCATCGCTACAGGTCACGCGTGCCTTGATGGCAACTTCAACAATACGTGCGTGTTTGTCAAATGCAGCGAGCACATCTTCAGCCCGCAGTTTGTAGAAGGCCAGGCGCGGAACGATTTGCGCATAGGCCAGCACGCGCGCAAGCTCGTCGCGCATGGGCTGCGTGGCCAGCCAGTCAAGGCTTGCCGCCTCAAGCGCCTGCGTCAAAGGCAGGGCTGCCACATCACCGAACACAAACACGTCAAGGACGATGTTGGTGTCGATGACGATCAGTTCACGCGTCATGCCTCGCGAGGTGGCTTGGTGCGTGCCGACCCCGCGACCATGTCAAAGCGGAACAGGCGGCATTCAATCGGTCC
>JAZKHN010000300.1:0-1119 GCA_040385325.1 Pseudomonadota bacterium | reverse complement strand
TGTGCGCCAGCGGTCGCCGATGTGCCCGCTACTCCGGCCACATCGATTCGCTCGCCGTAGGGCGGGTTCACCAGCATCACGCCGGTGGGTGCGGGTGGCATGCGCTGCAAGGCATCACCACCGCGAAACTGCACGGCATTTGCTACGCCGGCACGCTCTGCATTGCGCTCTGCAAAGTCAACCATGCGAAAGGACACATCGCTGCCAAATACCAGCGCGGTGGGCTCGGTGATGGCGGCTTCCGCCTGGTCCAGCAGGCCCTCCCATACGTGGGGCTGGAAGGGCAAATATTTCTGGAAGGCAAAACGCCGGTTGATGCCAGGCGCGATGTTGCAGGCGATCTGCGCGGCTTCAATGGCAATCGTGCCTGAGCCGCAGCAGGGGTCGTAGAGCGGCACGCCATCCTTGCACTGCTGGTCCCAGCCGCTGGCGGCAATCATGGCAGCGGCCAGCGTTTCCTTCAGCGGTGCATCGCCCTTGTCCTCACGCCAGCCGCGCTTGAAGAGCGGCTCGCCCGAGGTGTCGATGTAGATGGTGACGGTATCAACGGTCAGGTGCACATAGATGCGCACATCGGGCCAGCGCGTGTCGACATCGGGCCGCACATCGAACTTGGCGCGAAAGCGGTCGGCAATCGCATCCTTGATTTTCAGCGCCGCAAAATTCAGGCTGGTCAGCGGGCTGTGCTGGGCGGTGATCTCGACCTTGAAGGTCTGTTTGGGCGTGAACCAGATTTCCCATGCGACGTTGGCCGCCGCGTTGTAGAGGTCCTGCTCGCTTCGGTACTGGTTGTGCTGCAGCTCGATGAGCACGCGCTGGGCGAGTCGGCTGTGCAGGTTGAGCTGCAAGGCATCGCGCCATGAACCCTGCAGTTGAACGCCTGCACGCCAGGCCTTGCCGGTGATGCCGGTTACGCGCTGGACCTCTGTGGCGAGCAAGGCCTCAACACCGGCGGCGCAAGGTAAGAATAGTTGGAGCTGGTTCATAAATGTCTTCTGGGGCGCGTGTGGGCCATCGTCTTTTCAAGCAGGGGCCGCGGAACTGGCTTCGCCAGGCCGCAGGCGCAGCGGCCCCCTCGGGGGGCAGGAAGCGACACGCAGTGCGCGACCGTGGGGGCCA
>JAZKHN010000299.1:0-17822 GCA_040385325.1 Pseudomonadota bacterium | reverse complement strand
GGTACTTGCCTATCCATACCACCGGATGCAGCGCTGCGCGCGGCTCACCCCAGGCCCGGTCCACTAGCAGGGCCGCCAGCAAGAGAACCGTTGAACCCATCAGCACGACAACGTGCTCAATCTTCAATGCCGCGCTGCGCGGGAATGCCTGCGTTAAACGCATGCTTGACCTTGGTCATTTCGGTCACAGTATCTGCAAGCGCGATGATCTCCGGTGGGCAGCGCCGGCCGGTAATGACAACGTGCACGTCTTTCGGTCTGTTCTGAAGCGTGGCCAGAACGTCATCCAGCGGCATCCATCCGTAGATGAGGGGATAGGTGAGTTCGTCCAGCACCACCATGAAGTTTTCACCATCAAGGATGGCTGCTTTGGCTTTTTCCCAGCCATTCCTGGCCAGTTGTGCGGAATGCTCCAGATCCTGGCTCTTCCAGCTAAAGCCGTCACCGAGTCCCTCGATGGGGATGCCCAATTGCTCGAACATGCGGTGCTCACCGAAGCGTGCTGTTGGCACTTTCATGAACTGGAAAATCTTCACACCCTTGCCATGCACGTGATGCCGGCCATGGGCGCGCAGTGCGAGGCCGAACGCGGCTGTGCTTTTGCCCTTGCCGTCGCCGGTATTGACGATGATGATGCCCCGGCGTTCACCTTCCGGCTTGTCATAGGGTTTCGAGGCTGGTGGTGTTTCTATTTGCATGTGTGTCCCCGGAGAATCAGATTTTTGGCATGGCAACCCACTGCCCGGCCAACTGGTGAACGGCAATGCGGTGATCAAATACCTGCTCAAGCGCGCGGTGGGTCGCAGCCTCGGCACAGCCGCCGTGATGGGTCACGCGGCCGTCGGCCATCACCACCATGTCATCGGCCTGCAATGCACAAGAAATCTCATGCAGCACACTGACGACCGTCTTGCCTGCACTGACCAGTTCACGCACCATCAGCAGCCAGTCTGTCTGGTGCGGCGGATCCAGATTGGAAAGCGGCTCATCCATCAGCAACACCTGTGCTTCCACGGCCAGGGCACGTGCCAGCAAAACGCGCTGGCGCTCACCTCCTGAGAGTTGTCCAAGCGCCCTGTCGCGCCATGCCCAGGCATGCGTCGTATGCAAGGCCTTTTCAACTGCTGCATGGTCTGCAACCGAGGGTGCCGCAAGCCATGGCTGATGAGGCAGGCGGCCCAGCATGGTCACGTCATAGGCGGTCAGGTCATCAGCCGATGCCTCGTTCTGACCCAGCCACGACATTTGCCGGGCGCGAAGTTTCGCATCGATGGACGCGATCGGTTGTCCCAGAAGCGTGACTTCACCCTTGTGAGGGAGCAGGCCTGCAAGTACCTTGAGCAAGGTGGATTTACCCGCTCCATTGGGTCCAACAATGCTTGTCCAGCAAGCGGAAGGAATATCCATGGAGAGCTCATGCAATACCTTTACATGCCCCAGCCTGGCAACAACGTCTCGTGCGGCCACGGCGAGGAAATGTTCCATGTTCACGGCGCTCATCACAGCCCTCCCCCACGGCCAGTGTTTTTATGCATGAGCCAGAGCAGGTAACCGCCACCCAGAACGGCGGTCAGAACACCCACAGGAAGCTCCTGGGGCGCAATCAGCCAGCGAGCCAGAATGTCTGCGGCAGTCAGCAAGGTGGCACCCATGAGGCTGGACAACAGGATCAGCTTGCCGTGAGTTATCTTGATAACAGAGCGCACAAGGTGCGGCGCCGCCAGCCCGACAAATGCAATCAGGCCGGTTTGCGCGACCGCCGTACCTGTCGCCAGGGCAAGCACCGCCACCAGAGCCGCACGCATCTGAGGCAAGCGCAGACCGAGGCTTTGCGCCGTAGACTCACCGAGTGCAAGACCGTCAAGCACATGGCTCATCGTCCACGCGGCCGCAAGACTGACGGCAAAGGTCGATGCCATCACGATGCACGCCGTCCACCCGACAAACGCTGTGCTCCCAAGCATGAAAGACTGCATGGCCTGCATGATGTCGGGGGTGATCAGAAGGATGAGCGAACTGAGCGCGCCCAGTACAACACCCACCACCACGCCCGCAAGCAGGAGTCGCAAGGTATGTTGCACACCTTTGGCCAGCAACAAGGTCAGCAGCACGGCACAGACAGCGCCTATGAACGCAGCTCCCGTCAGGCCAATGCGGGCAACCCAGTGCGTGGCCAGCGGCGAGACGCCAAACAATACCATTGCGCAGGCCACACCCAGCGAGGCGCCTGACGCACTGCCAAGCAGGTAGGGATCGGCCAGTGGATTGCGAAAAAGCCCTTGGGCCACCGCACCGGCAAGCCCCAACAGGCCACCGGCCAGCCATGCGCCAGCGGTGCGCGGCAGACGTATCTCCCAGACAATCTGCATGGCCTGCGGATCGCGCTGCATGTTGAGAACGCTTTCAAAACCGGTGCTGCCTACCGTGATACCGAGAAGCATGAGCACCGCAGACACAAGCAGAAGCACGCCTGCAAGCAGCACGCTTCTGCGGCCCGGGCTACCGATCACGCCGCTCATCTCGCCTTGTCTTCCAGGCATTTGGCCATGATGCGTGCCGCCTCTGCCATGCGCGGACCAGGCCTGACCACCACATCGGAATCACCCACTACGAAGACACAGATGCGCTGCTCTTTGACTGCCTTGATACTGCCCCAGCCCGGGTACGGAACCATGGCCAGCATGCTGCGGTTGCCTATCATGATGATGTCCGGATTGGCCCGCACAACGAATTCGGGATTGAGCTTGGGAAAGGGCCCCAGTGCGGCAGGCACCACATTCTTCACGCCCAGGCGTTTCAGGGTTTCGCCGATGAAAGAAGACTCGCCAGCTGCATAAGGCCCGCGACTCACCTCAAAATAGACACGCGCATTTTTGGCTTTGGGCGACAGGGACTGGGCGGCAGCGGACACACTGCTGTCTATGACTCGCCACAGTCTTTCTGCACCTGTGTCGTCGGGTACCTCCAGCAACGCGCCCACAACCTTGAGAACGCGTCTCACATCGGCATGGGTTTTAGGCTCCAGCGCGACCACCTTGATGCCCAGCGCCTCCAGCCGGGTCGCGGCGCGTGAAGCGGTTGAGACAAGCACAACGTCGGGTTTAAGCGCCACGATACCTTCGATATTCGGATCTATGCCGCCACCGAGTACCGGCAAACGCCTGACACTGTCCGGATAGTTCGAGTAACGGTCCACACCCACCAGACGCTGGCATTGGTCAAGCCCGCAAACACTTTCGGTCAATGACGGCAGCATGCTCACAATTCGCTGCGGTGAACGGGCAAAAGTGACACTGACACCGCGGTCATCTGTCAGTTGCAGCGCCTGAGCCGCGCATGCCACTGACAAAAGCAACAACGCAATCAACGCCATGCGTCTCATGACTGACCTTTCAAGGCAAGCGGTAAACCAGCAACCATCAGGGTGACACGTTCACACGCAGCAGCGACGGCCTGGTTGAGGCGGCCCAACGCATCCACAAAAGCCCGGGTTTCGCGCCCCATCGGAATGACTCCCAGGCCAATCTCGTTGCCCACCAGAATCACCGGCCCATTGCTGCCCCCGATCGCAAGCAACAGGGAGTCAATTTGCGATGCTTCATTTTGGCCCGTCACACCCTCCGCAGGCATCAACATATTGGTCAGCCACAGGGTGAGGCAATCAATCACGACCAGCGTGTCTGGCGCACTGCTTTTTGCAAGCGCATCGGGCAATGCCAGCGGCTCTTCAAGGGTGCGCATGCCCGGTACCCTCTCGGCACGGTCAGCCTGGTGACGGGAAATACGCTCGCGCATTTCGTCATCCCATGGCTGCCCCGTCGCGATCAATACGGCCTTTTGCGATGGCGACTTTGCCAGCCACTCGCGTGCCAACAGTTCCGCACGGCGTGATTTGCCACTCTTCTGGCCGCCGAGTATCAGCTCGGTGCGGGCTATCGAGAAGGTCTCAGCCATGATCACGGCTCCATTGCATGATGATGCGGTGCAGTTGCTCAACGCCATCGGTGAGCGATGCCGGGCCAGGTTGCAGGATCTCCGCAGACTTGATTTCAAACAGCTGGTTGTTCCTGACCGCGTTGACCCCCTCCCACCCAACGCGCGCGCGCACATGATCCGGACGAAACTTGCGGCCGCACCAAGAGCCGAAAATGATGTCCGGGTTGCGCTGCACGATCTCGCCGCCGTCTGCAATGATGCGATCCTTGCCCATGGCTTTGGCGGCGAGTTCCGGAAAGCAGTCATCGCCTCCCGCAATGCCCATCAACTCGGATACCCAGGCTATGGCACTGATGTGCGGGTCATACCACTCTTCAAAAAATACGCGGGGCCGGCGTTTCAGGGTCGCAGCCTCCTGTTCGATAGCCAGCAACCTGCCCTGCATGGACTGGATCAACTCAAGCCCCCTGGTCTGCTGGCCGACCATGGCTGCAAGCTGGAACATCATGGAGAAGATCTCCGCGACGCTGCGCTGGTTGAAAATCGTGACCTGCACGCCCTTTTTGACGAGCTGTGAGGCAATGTCGGCCTGCAGGTCGGAGAACCCGATCACGCAATCCGGCCTGAGGTCAATGATCTTGTCAATCTTTGCACTGAGGAAGGCACTGACCTTGGGTTTCTCTTCACGCGCCCGAGGTGGTCGGACGGTGTAGCCGGAAATGCCCACAATGCGGCGCTCTTCGCCCAGCATGTAAAGCCATTCGGTAGGCTCCTCAGTCAGGCAAACGATGCGCTGCGGCCCGTAAGCAGACTTGTCCGCAGTTGCGGCCAGCATTCGCCAATTGATCGCTTTTTCAGTCATGCAGGCTCCTTACGAAGAGTGCGGCCGCGGCAGCCGGATTGGATGCAAACCACGCATGAAAATAACTTGCCTGAACGGCTCCCGAAGGACCGTGCGTATACAGGGCCTCGCCCTCGCCCCTCAATTTTTTACCCGGCGCAGCAGTCGTGCGCGACCTGGGCGTCAGGCTGGTTGCAACGGTGGAGTAGTGAAAAGCATGACCGCGCATCACACCACCTGGCAATTCAAGCTGCTGCGGGCCCAACGCAGCGAGTCGCTTCTGGAGGGTGACGCTGCCCGGCAGAACGCCCCACATGGGAAAGCTTGCGCCATCGGCCGTCGTGAGCTGTTCAAACAGCGCCATCATGCCGCCGCATTCGGCCCAGACGGGTTTGCCACCCTCCACATGTGCTGCGATGCCGGCTTTCATCGCGCCATTCGCAGCAATGACTTCGGCGTGCAGTTCCGGATAACCTCCAGGAAGCCAGAGCGCATCGCAGGCGGGCAACGCCGCATCCTTGAGTGGTGAAAAATAAACCACCCGCGCACCCATGGCTTGCAGGCAATCGACGTTGGCCGCATATATGAAACAAAAAGCGGCGTCCCTTGCGACTGCAACCGTTTTACCCTGCAAGGCATGTTCGGGAAGGGGTGCGCTGCTTGTACCTTGCACCTCAAAAGTAACAGCCCAAGCCTGCAGGTCAGCAGCCGTCATCTGGCCTAGCGGGGTGAGGGCAAGTGCATCGGCGGCCGCATCAAGTCGCGCCTCGGCATCAAGCAGCTCACCGGCGACAACCAGGCCCAGGTGACGCTCGGGCAAGGCAAATGCATCACTGCGCATCAGCCCACCCTGCCACTGGGAGGCATCGCGCAACCCGTCTTTGAGCATATCGGCATGACCAGGGGACGCAACACGATTGGCAAGCACACCAGCAAAGCGCAGGCCCTCGCGGTAATGCTGCAGACCCCAGGCCAGCGCACCAAAAGTACCAGCCATAGCACTGGCATCAATGACCGCCAGCACCGGCAGGCCGAAGCGCTGCGCAAGGTCTGCTGCACTGGGATCGCCATCGAACAAACCCATCACGCCTTCAACAATGATGAGGTCCGCCTCGCCCGCAGCATCATGCAGGCGATGGGCACAATCAGCCGGGCCTGTCATCCACAGGTCAAGCTGGTGTACCGGTGCACCGCTGGCAAGAGTGAGCCAGTGCGGGTCCAGAAAATCAGGGCCGCACTTGAATACACGTACCTTCAAGCCCTGCCGCGCATGCAGACGCGCCAATGCACAGGCCACCGTCGTCTTGCCCTGACCGGAGGCCGGGGCGGTGATCAGGACTGCGGGACAAGATGCGACTGTCATTTTTTGATGGCATGTACGGAACGAAACCGCGCTCAAGGTTGCCTACTGAGGTGCCCATGTGACGGCCACATACAGTGTGCGGCGCGGAGATGCATAGCCAGTGGCAGTCTGGTAGACCTTGTCAGTCAGGTTATCAAGCTTGGCGAGCAACTTCCATTCGCGTGAAAGAGAGGTCGTCGCGCTGAAGTTGACCAGGGTGTAACCGTTGAGAATTATCGGGCTGGTGTCACTCTCGCGGCGGTCTGACACAGAAAGAATATCGGATGCAAACGTCCAGTTGCCAACACGCGTGTCTGCGCCAATCGTCGCGAACCTGTTCGACCGCCGCTGAAGCGCACGCTTTGTAACCAGATTGCGTGGGTTCTGCAAATCGAGCGATCCGTAAATATGTACGCCACCGACGGTTTCGGCTGCAGTGAAGGTCAATCCTTCATACAGGGCCTGGGAGGTATTGGCATAACAGGATCGATTCGCCGCAGGTAGCACCGTGATCTGGCCGTTCGGGCACGGTCCAAGACCATTCACAAAAGTCAGCAGATTGGTCAGCCGGTTGCGGTAAGCCGTGACTCCGAAAGCGGCAGTCCCCTCGGCGAATTTAAGAGATGCCTCAACATTTCTGCCAGATTCCGGCACGAGGTTGCCGGGACCGTAGATGCTGAAGCGCTGGTACAAAGTCGGAACCCGGAATGATGTCCCCGCACCCGCAGAAACTTTCCAGGCGGGGGTCATCGCAAACGCATAACCGGCAGAACCCGTCGTCTTGCCGCCAAACTCACTGTCCTTGTCATGACGCATATTCAGCTGCAACGTGTTGCGACCACCGCTCCAGCCATACCCTATCGCAAGAGAATCAAGCGAGCGGTCCCGGTTCACGGCACCTTGGCCTGCCGGCACGGCTGTTGAACCGCCAAGTTTGAAATTGTCCTGCCGGCTTTCATACAGGGCCGTGAAAAGGTGTCCGCCGATCTTGTAGTCGTTCTGGATCAGGAAGGTGCGGATTCTTGTTTTATCGAACGCAATCAGCGGGGTCGATCCGTTAAGCGCCTCTTCAGTTGCATCGGTGCCCTGTGTGAGCGAGAGCCGTGTACTGTATTCCGGCGTCCACTGTCCCATCCACTGGGCGCCAATGGTCTGCACGTCGCTGATGCGCCGATAGTCGCGCGTCAGGCCCTGATCGTATTGGGAATCCATGCGGGACTGAAGAATGTTCGCTTCAAGGCGATGATCCCTGTTGATCTGAAAACCAACTTTGGTGTTCGCCGACATGCTCTTGTAGCCGTCAGGGTCAGGGTTTTGCCCGGCAACAGGGCGGGCGTTGAAACCGTTGCTGGTTTCCTGCGTGACACCGAAAGAGTAATCAAAAGCGCCTGCGATTCCGCTGGCCGCCAATTCGGTGCGACTGGTGTTGTATGTGCCGTATCCGATGGTGACCGAGGGGGCAAACGGTCCCTGGCCCTTCCTTGTAAAGATCTGGATCATGCCCGCGACGGCATCGGAACCATAAACCGCGCTGCTTGGGCCTCGCACGATTTCAATGCGCTCAATTTGTGACAGAGGAATAGTGCTCCAGCTCGCACCGCCGCTGGTGGTTTGCGATTCGACACGCACCCCGTCAATCATCACCGGCGTGTGGCGGCTTTCACCGCCACGTACAAACACGCTGGTGGTGGTACCGATACCGCCGTTGCGGGTAATCTGAAACCCCGGCACGCGCGCCAGCAGGTCTGCCAGGCCAACCGGCCCCGCGCGCTCGATGGTCTGCCGGTCGATGATGGTGACGTCTGCGATGACGTCACCTATGGGCTGTTCACCGCGCGTCGCGGTGACCACGGTTTCCCTGAGTTGAGGCTCACCTTGAGCAGCAGTCTGGGAGAAAGTCGGAAATGCTGCGCCCACAGCAACAGAAAGCATGGCAAGGCGCGCACCAGGTACGGGAAATTTCATTGGATCAACAATCAGCTAAACACCCTTACCGGCTTCCCCGCCGGTCATGGGCCTTAAAGACGCAGCCCTAAAAAAGGACAAGCATCCACCTTGTTGGCCGGTATCCGGGCTGACGGAGCTGCCTTCATCGCCTTCCCAAATGCTTGTTCAAGGCACTCAGTGGCTGTGATGAAAGCTGGACCAATTTCCGATTTAAAGAAAATGGCCCGTCCGTTTTACCGTTGCGGGGGCAGCGCAGGTTAAAAGTCGTGGCGCTTGCACATCAGATTGACCGACGTGCATGGCTGGAGACTTCCTCCTGCTTCCCGTTGAACTGCAGCGTGTGAACCACGCCGCGAGCACCAACAGGCAATATTCTACGCTGGCATACGACGCGGTGGAATGTGCTCCTAAAACTTCGTACGGAACGCCAGCACCAGCAGACGGCCGGGCTCGGGGAAGATGGTGTTAGGCACGCCGGTCGTTGCGCCCGGCCCGGCATCGCATTCCGTGTTGGTGAAGAACTTCTTCGCAAACAGGTTGGTCACGCCCACCGAAAACTCGCTGGCCTTCCACTGGTAGGAATAACGCGCATCGGCATAGCCGTAGCCCGGCATGGTGCAGATGTTGGCAATATCCAGCTTCTGGTCCGAAACCACGTTGATACCGCCGCTGATCATATGGCCCTCGGGCAGGCGCCAGTCGGCATGCGCGGAAACCATGGCGCGTGGCGCGCGGACCAGATCCTTGCCCGCGTACACACCCTGCCTGAACTTCGCACGGTGGAAGGCTGCGTTGACACGCAAGTCCAGGTTTTTGCTGTGCGCATAGCGGCCTTCGAGCTCAATCCCGGACCGTTTGGTGCGGTCGTAATTGACATTGGCGCCAAACGCCGCCAACGCCGTGGACTGCGCCAGGTCGTAACCAATCTCGTCAGTGAGCGAGCTGTGAAAGAAACGCGCATTCAGCTTGTAAGGACCGGAAGCGTAGCGGGAACCAAATTCGATATCGCGTGAAACCTGCGGTCTAAGCAGCACGCCAATGCGCGTCCAGTTAAATTCTTCCACCGTCGCTGCGCGCATGCTGCGCCCGGCACGTCCATACACTGCAAGTTCCGTGTTCAAGGGCTGGGTCACGCCAAGCTCCCATGAGGGCAGGCGGGCGGACTGGTCGGGAACACCGCCGGCACCGTTGTCGTTATGGCCGGTGACCCGATCCGAACGCAGGCCTCCGACGATCACCGTCCCGCTGGAAAGCACCGTCAACTCATTGCGAAGGTAAACCCCGCGGGTGAACTGTGAGGCGACCAGCGCGGCGGCAGGCGTCTCTCGCTTCCAGTAGTCATAGTCGCTCCCGAGCGTAAAACGGTTCGCCCAGGAGATTCCACGCACGCCGTAGGTTGCGCGCAGGGCAATTTCATTTGCCTTGACAGTGGCGACACCACCCGAGGCACCACCGGTGTACCTCTCCTGCTTTTTATCCCGGCGCCCGATGTCCGCATAAAGAAGCCAGTCGCCCACATTGGCTTCAGCAAAAATGCCCTGGCGTACAACATTGATCAACTGCCTGTCTGTTGGCGTGCTGGCCTGGCGGGGAACAGATTGGTACTGCGCCGGCGTCAAGGGGCCCGGAGCACCTGTGTTCAGGGAGTCCTGTGCGCGGCTGACCCCTGCCCGGAACCAGTCATTTTTCCATTGTGCAGACAGCGCAAGAGCCCCGTTGCCTGCCTCCTGGTTGTCGCGGTAATTGTGCGTGTTGCGCCGCAGCGCATTCGCATCGAAAGAAAAACCGCCGTTAACTACCGTGCCGTTGACACGAACTTCGCCAAAACTGTCCGAGTCCAGCCCGGTGTAAACGGAGACCCCTGTGCTGCGCTCAACACCGGCCCTGGCTTTTGTCGTGATGGCAATCACGCCGCCCGTGGAACCCGCGCCATACAGCACGCCGCCGCTTCCTCGTATCACCTCGATTTTGGCAACGGAGTCTATGGGTATGCCCGACAGCCGCCCGCTGTCGAAGTCGAACTCCTTCAGGCGAACGCCATCGACCATGAATACCTGGTTGGCATCCGCCGTCTTGCCGAAGCCGCCAATGTCCATGACGTATTCGCCGCCGCCATACCTCTCAAACTTTGCCCCGACGCCCAGCAGGCGAATGAGGGCGTCGTTAACGGTAGTGGCGCCACTGCTGCGGATTTCTTCGGCGGTGATGACGCCTACTGAGAGGGGCTGGGACGAAAGCGGACCCGCAATACGCGTGCCGGTGATCTCGGTACCGGCTGTGGCCGGGCCTTGCGCCAGAGCCGTACCAGCAAGCGGCAGGCACAGGGACAGCGCCGCAAGGCGGAACCCGCGGGTATCAGTTTTTTTCATGGGCAGGCCAGGTATCGGTCGGTTCGCCACCAGGGGCATAACGAGGCGAAGGTCCCGCCCACGCCCGGGTCGTTTACCGCGCATGCAACGGCCCTCCTCCCCACATTTTTTGTTGAACTGCAGCGTGCGAACCACACCACAAGCACCAACAGTTGCCGATTCTAGGGCCGACTTTACCGATTGCAACGGCAAACCATACAATCAGGCTTCATGTCGAACCAAACCCAAATCGACCAGATCACCGAACGCGTTGAGCGGCTCCTGCTCAGGTACGAGGAACTTCAGCGCACCAATGTTTTGCTCAATGAGCAGCTTGCAGTGCTGACGCACGAACGGGATTCGCTGAAATCCCGACTGAGCGCTGCACGCGCCCGTGTGGATGCCCTGCTGGAGCGCCTGCCCGAGAACGCCGTCAATGGCATGCACGCGCCTGCGGGAACCCCACAATGAAGCAGCTTGAAGTACAGATCATGGGCCAGAGCTACCTCCTTGGCTGCCCCGAAAACGGCGACGCCCGCATGCTGGACGCCGTCAACCGGGTCGACATTGCCATGTGCAAGATCCGCGATGCGGGCAAGATCAAGGCACGCGACCGCATTGCGGTTCTGGCCGCACTCAACCTTGCATTTGAATTGCCCGACCGCTCTGTCGCCGAACCTGTGTTTGAAGCCTCCAGTGCACCCCTGCCATTGCAGGCCACACAATCGGGCAGCAATACCACTCAAGACAACATGCAACTGGCGGGCCTGTTGCAGCGGCTGGACATGGTCCTTGGCCAGGACGGCCAGCTTCTCTAGACATCGAATCCGTGTCCTGGATGGCCCCGCTTGCGGGGTTTTTTTACGCCCGTGCTCAGCAGGATTTACCAGACCCCACACTGCAGCTTCTGTATCAAAGGCCTACAATCGACTTGTCTGCGGTGCTCATCGGGCTTTATATTTCCTTGTACCAATGCTCTCTGAGCTCGGGCTTGGTAAATTGCCTGGCTGGCGTGATCGTCTCGCGTTAGACGGACCCAAAGTCAGGCTGCCCTCGCCCACCTGAACCCTGGTTCAGGATGACGGCCCGGTGGCATTCGCAGACACCTTTATCTTCAGGCTTTCGCGCCCCCATCCGTACACTCCCATGACCTTCGAACCACTTCTGATTGTTGAACTTGCCGTGCTCGGCATTGGCACGGGCTTCCTGGCGGGGCTGCTCGGCATAGGTGGCGGCATGATCATGGTGCCCTTCCTGACCATCATCCTGTCCAATCGTGGCGTCATGCCCGACCTGGCTGTGAAGATGGCGATCGCCACGTCCATGGCCACCATCATTTTTACGTCGCTTTCCAGCGTGCGGGCGCATCACAAGCGCGGCGCGGTCCGGTGGGACATCGTCAAGCGCCTGGCACCGGGAATTGTGGTGGGCAGCATCATCGGCAGCCTGGGTGTTTTTGCCCTGCTTAAAGGCTCCTACCTTGCCATCTTTTTCGGGCTGTTCGTCGGCTTTTCCGCGACCCAGATGTTTCTGGACAAAAAGCCCAAGCCCACGCGTCAGATGCCTGGCACTGCCGGCCAGTTTGCCGCTGGCGGCTTCATCGGCTTCCTGTCAGGCCTGGTGGGTGCGGGCGGCGGCTTTATCAGTGTCCCCTTCATGACCTGGTGCAATGTCGCCATTCATAGCGCGGTTGCCACTTCCGCCGCGCTTGGCTTTCCCATCGCTGTCGCCAACGTTGTTGGCTACATCTTCAGCGGCCTGCACGTTCAAAACCTGCCACCAGCGTCTTTCGGCTACATCTGGCTGCCCGCGCTTGTGGTGATTGCCATCTGCAGCTTCCTGGTGGCCCCCATGGGCGCAAAGGCTGCGCACAGCCTGCCTGTCAGCAAGCTCAAGCGCGTCTTCGCCAGCATCCTCTATGTGCTGGCTGCCTACATGCTCTACAAAGGCCTCAGCAGCTAGCCTGTCCGCTATGTCAGCCTGCAGAGGGCATCACCACGATGCCATCATCATCCGCATAGAGCCACTCCCCGGGGCGGATCCATACGCCCTGCACTCGTACCGATACATCCCGCTGGCCTTCATTGCGTTTTTCGGTTGGCAGCGGCATGACTGCCAGCGCCCGGATACCCGTGCTGCACTGCGCCAGTTCGGCGAGGTCTCGCACACATCCGTCAATCACGACGCCCGCCCAGCCATTCCGGGCAGCAGCTGCGCCCAGGTTTCCGCCAAGCAAAGCCCTGCGCAATGAAGCACCACCATCAACAACCAGGACGCGTCCATGACCGGGCGAATCGACTGCGTCCCTGACCAGCGAGTTGTCTTCGAAGCACTTGATGGTTGTGACCTGGCCGGAAAACTTTTGCACGCCCCCGAAATCCCGAAACACCGGCGGCAATACACGAAACGCACCCGAACTGTCGTTTTTATGGATATCGCATAAATCACAGGTCGCAAATTCAAGCTTGCTCATGGAGATCGCCTTTCCTGAAAAAATTCTGACTCTTGCTCGCGGCAGTCCAGCTGTCAATGCGATCGGCGGAGACGCGCTGAAAAGAAAGCCCTGAACCGGCACACATCACTTTAGCAAGCCTTGCACCTCGAGAACTTGCGCTGAAGAACGCAGAAGGTCCATCAACAATGCTGTTTGCTGGCGCGATGTTAGTGCCGTTATCTCTATTTTGCGTGAGCATGTTCGACGCCGCCGTGCCTGCAAAAATGAACGCCATCACACCCTGTGCATACACAGCTGACTGCGCGTTTTCATGCTGACGTGGCGCGTCCCGCACACCACTCTCCCCAGTGACAACCGGGGATTGGCGCGCTAAAAGCAGGCGACGATTACGCGTCCCAGAGGAGGATTTGTGGTTCTGCAGGCTAAATCTGCAACACAAAGACTCAAAAAAAGTGCTTTTCCCCTATGAAATCGGGTTTTTCTCCAGTAGCATCCGCATTGCCATTGGGGAGTAGTTATCTCTAGTGGTGATTTATCAACTTCTAGAAGGAAAATCAATCATGGCAACTGCAAAAAAAGCACCGGCTAAAAAAGCGCCAGCAAAAAAGGCTGCTCCGGCAAAGAAAGTAGCTGCGAAAAAAGCAGCTCCTGCGAAAAAGGTAGCCGCTAAAAAAGCAGCTCCTGCGAAAAAGGTAGCCGCCAAAAAAGCAGCACCCGCCAAGAAAGTTGCGGCCAAAAAGCCAGCAGCCAAAAAGGCGCCTGCCAAAAAGCGTACCCCCAACGCAGCGTTCATGAAGGCATTGACCCTGAGCCCGGCACTGGCCGCAGTGGTCGGCGACAAGCCACTGCCACGCACCGAGATCGTCAGCAAGCTGTGGACTTACATCAAGTCCAAGGGCCTGCAGGACAAGGTCAACAAGCGCATGATCAACGCAGACGAAAAGCTGAAGGCCGTATTCGGCAAGGCCCAGGTCTCGATGTTCGAGATGGCTGGCCTGATCGGCAAGCACGTCAAGTAATCAGCCCTGCTGAACTGAAAAGGCCGGTTTTCACCGGCCTTTTTTTATGTCCAAACACTGCAGCACCGCTCGGCCATCACACCTTTTGTGATGCCTTCAAGGCGTTCTCGGTAATCGCCGAGAGCGTTCCGCGCGTGGTGATGACTTCGGGGTCAAGCATGATTTCAATCACGGTGCCTTCATCACGTTTGAGCGCGGCCAGCAGTTCGGCTTCAAACCGATCCGTGCGCGTGATGCACACACCCGCATAACCATAGGCACGCGCCAGCGCCGCAAAGTCGGGGTTCTGCAGGTGCGAGCCGCTTTCATGCTGCGGATACTCGCGCTCCTGGTGCATGCGTATCGTGCCGTACATGCCATTGTTGAGCAGCACGATGATGGTCTTTGCACCGTGCTGCACGGCTGTAGCAAGCTCCTGCCCGTTCATCAGGAAATCGCCATCCCCTGCAATCGTAAACACCACGCGCCCTGTCGTGATCGCCGCTGCAATGCCCGCAGGCACGCCGTAACCCATGGCACCCACCGTCGGTGCAAGTTGCGTCTTGAAGCCCTTGACGAGACCGTGATGTTTGAAGAATCGGTGCACCCAGCTGGCAAAGTTGCCTGCACCATTGGTCAGCACGGCGTCGTCCGGCAGATGTTTTTGCAGCAGCCCGACGATGGTGGGCATGTCGATATCACCGGGCAACTTCTGCGGCTCAAGGTTCGCAAGGTAATCTTCATTCGCTGAAGCCGTCCACGCCTCCCATGGCAACGACACCGGGGCTGTCAACACCTCCAGGGAACGCGCAGCGGCATTCATGGTCGCGTTGATGGCCAGGTCGGCCTGGTAGACGCGGTTGAGCTCTTCCGCACTCGAATGGATGTGGACCAGCTTCTGCTTTGGCTGCGGCGCTTCCAGCAGGGTGTAGTTGTTGGTGGTCATCTCGCCCAGCCTGGGGCCAATCGCGATGATGAGGTCGCTGGCCCTGACGCGCGCCGCAAGTTTGGGGTTCAGGCCTATGCCCACATCTCCCGCATACAGCGGGTGATGGTTGTCAAAGGTGTCCTGGAAACGAAAGGCATTGCCCACTGGCAGCTTCCAGTTCTCCGCAAAGCGCTGCAGGGCCTGCGCAGCCTGCGGTGTCCAGCCGCCGCCGCCGGCAATCACCAGCGGCTGCTTTGACGCCAGCAGCATTTCGCGCAGCGTGCGCAGCGATCCTGGGTCGCTCCAGGCCTGTACGGCCTCCACGCGCGGCAGGGGCTCTGCATCGGTCATGCGGGTCAGCATGTCTTCGGGCAGAACCAGTACTACCGGGCCCGGCCTGCCACTCATGGCAGTCGCGAAGGCACGTGCGATGTATTCGGGGATGCGGTTGGCGTCATCAATGCGCTCCACGCGTTTTGCAAACCCCTTGGTACTTGGGCCAAAAAAGCTGAAGTAATCAACTTCCTGGAAGGCTTCGCGGTCACGGCAATCGCTGGCCACATCACCGACCAGCAGCACCATCGGTGTTGAATCCTGGAAGGCCGTGTGAACGCCTATGGAGGCATTGGTGGCACCCGGCCCGCGCGTCACCATACAAACGCCTGGCCGATTCGTGAGCTTGCCGTGAGCTTCGGCCATGTAGGCGGCCCCACCCTCCTGGCGGCAAATCACAAATTTGATCTGGTCGCGGCGGGCGTGCAGGCCATCGAGCACAGCCAGGTAACTTTCACCCGGAACGCCAAAAGCATGAGTAACGCCCTGGGCCAGAAGGCAGTCAACGAGAAGGTGGCCGGCAAGTTTTGAAGTCATGCAAGCTATTGTGCCGAAGTGGATGTGCTCCCCACACTCAAACGGTGTTGCCTGACCGGTTCGCAGTGCTCCAGAGCCGCCGTACGCGTATCTATTCAGGCGTACTGCTGTCCCCATCATCGCCCCCGGCTTCAAGCGCCTGCCTGGCCAGTTCCTCATCGCTCACCGGCGGAGCCTGTTCGAGGGCCGCGAGTTCCTCAAGAAACTCCGGCGTCGGCTCCTCATGCTCCAGCAATACTTCTTCAAGTTTTTGCTTCCCGGTCTCAATATGCACAGACGGTGAATGGAGTTCCGTCGGCGGCACGGGGAATTTCTCGCCAAGCGCAAACTTCAGGCCCTCGGCTTTTTCATCAACCCAGGCTGCAAAATTACCGTCTTTGGGGGTGTCGGAATCATTCATGGCAGCTCCTTTTTGTTTATCGGCCAACAACCATTACATTGCGCCATGGGTACGCCCGGCGTAAGGCAATGGCTCAAATCATTTCACTGAAGTCTTTCGCTGTCCATCCGCACTCACCATCGCAGCAATTCTTGTTGATACGTGGTTTAATTCACCAATCAGTTAAATAAACATCATGCCCAGCACCAAAGCCAAGCCCACCGAACCCCGCTCCAGAGACGCAGACCGTTCTCAGCAGGCCATCCTGCTCGCGGCCCGGGACGAGTTCGCACAACACGGCCTGGGGGGCGCACGCGTGGACCGCATTGCAGAGCGCGCAGATGTCAACAAGCGCCTGATCTATTACTACTTCACCAGCAAGGATGAGCTCTTTCTGGCGGTGCTCGAAAATGCCTACGCAGATATCCGCGCGGCCGAAACCAGACTGCACCTGCACGACATGCCGCCCGCCCAGGCGATTCGCCGGCTCACGGAGTTCACCTGGGAATACTACATAGAGCACCCCGAATTTTTGACACTGCTCAACAGTGAAAACCTGCACCAGGGCCGGCATCTGGCAATGTCCGGCCGCGTACGGCAGACCAACTCGCCGCTGGTGGAAACGCTGGCAGAAATCCTTGAGCGTGGGCGCGCCGAAGGCCTGTTTCGCGGCGGCATAGACCCGATACAGCTCTACGTTTCAATCGCAGGCATGGCCTACTTTTATCTCTCCAACAACTACACCCTGTCCGCCGTTTTCGGCCGCGACCTGATGACACCCAAGGCCCACCACGAGCGCCTGTCGCACATGTGCGATGTCATCCTAGGGTATGTCCTTAGAAGCTAAGCGACCCCGGTAATTGACGCGGGGTACAAGGCCTTCCTACAATCTTTTAATTCACCCATTAGTGAATTAAGGCCAGAATCGCCTTCCAGCACTCATAACCAGCTCAGGAGACAAGCATGAAGTTCAACCGTCGCGCAGCTTTTTCAACACTGTCCACACTTGCCTTCGCTGCGGCGCTGGCACCCCTGGCCGCGTCCGCCCAGGGCACCTACCCGAACAAGCCCATTCGCGTTGTCGTTCCTTTTGCGGCAGGCAGCACCACCGACATCATTGCGCGAGCCATTGCCGACAAGATGGGCGCCAGCATGGGCCAGACGCTGGTGATAGACAACCGCGGCGGTGCCAGCGGCACCATAGGGCAGCAGATGGTGGCCTCTGCGGCACCTGATGGCTACACCATCATGATTCACTCGTCGTCGCACACCGTCAGCCCGTCGACGTTTGCAAAACTGCCCTTCGACACCATCGCCGACTTCGCAGGCGTCACGCCGATTTCATCGACACCCAACGTACTGGTGATCTCGCCATCGAAAAACATCAAGACCCTTCCTGAGCTGCTGGCTGCAGCAAAAGCAAAACCGGGCAGCATGAACTTTGCCTCCGCCGGTCAGGGCAGCGCCACGCACCTGAACGCCGAAAAATTCAAGCTCGCCGGCAAGATAGACGCCACCAACATCCCGTTCAAAGGCTCGGCGGAAGCCGTGACTGAAGTCATGTCCGGCCGCGTTGACTATTACTTCTCGCCCATCGCACCCGTGATCGGCCAGATCAGGAACGGACAGCTGGTCGCTCTTGCCGTCGGCTCGCCCAAGCGCGCAACCGCCCTGCCCAATGTGCCCACCACGGCTGAAGCAGGTGTTCCCGGTTCCGAGTTCAACTTCTGGATCGGCATGATGGCCCCCGCCAAAACGCCGCGCGACATCGTCAACCG
>JAZKHN010000298.1:0-2191 GCA_040385325.1 Pseudomonadota bacterium | reverse complement strand
GTTGAGGTTGGGGCCATTGAGGACGAGCACGGTTTTCATTTTTTGACTTTCAGCAATTTTGAATAATGTTTTACATCACGTCCTGCAGCGCGACGGTGACGCCGTTGGCAATTGATTGCCTGATGGCCTCCACGGTCAGCAGGCTTTGCAGGGCATCGGACACCGAGATTATCGGTTCTGCCCTGCGGTCGATCAAATCGCAGAAATGATCAAGCTGGGCAGCCAGCGGGTCTACCGCATCAAGCGCCAGCGTCTGCTCCTTGAAAGGCGTCAACCAGCCCGGCTCACCGGCAGCATCTGAATAGGTCCAGGTGCGCATGGTGGGTACGGCAAGGGAGCCTTGTGTGCCGGCAATGAAATAGCAGTCTTCAGACCGGTAGCGTGGGTAGGCCGTGTTCTCGCCCGAAGTCTGCTCCCAGCTGCGCGGCGAGGCAGCGGTGTCAGAAAGCGTGAAAGTGCCGAGCACGCCGCTGTTGAACTTCAGGGTCATCACGGCAGTATCTTCAACCGCATAACCGCGCACGGCATTCGAGGCGACGGCATGCACCGATTCGACCTCACCGCACAGGTAGCGCAGGTTGTCCATCTCATGGATCAGGTTGATGAGAATGGGGCCGCCCCCGGGCTGGGTGCGCCAGCTGCCCTGCTCAAAATAACTGTCGGGCTTGTAGAACTGGGCGCTGCCCATCACCGTGACCACACGCCCGAGCTGGCCCGACTCAATGGTTCGTTTGGCCAGCTGCAACGTGCTGCTGTGGCGTCTGTGGTGGCCGACCAGCATGGGCACGGGTTTTGTGGCCAGCGCATCGACCAGCTGTCGGCCAGCGGCGAGTGATTCGGCCACCGGCTTTTCAATGATGGCGGGCACGCCGTGTTCGGCACAGGCCAGCGCGCCTGCCACGTGGAGGTGGTTGGGCGTGGCGAGAATGACACCGTCGGGCTTGCTGCCCCCCTGCGCGAACAGGGCTTCCAGGCTGTCGGCATGCGGCACGCCTTTTACTGCGGCAAACTCTCTGGATGCAGGCGTGGGGTCAACCACAGCACAGAGCCGGGTGCGCGGGCTGGCTTCAATCAGTTCGATATGGCGGCGGCCTATCACGCCGGCGCCGGCAACGGCGATGTTGGCAACGCGTGACTGGGTCATGGGTTTCCTGTATCGAAAGCAAGGTGCGCGAGCAAGCCCGCAGTAAAACTCAGGTCGGTGCGAGGGTTCGCGCAGGCTTGCCGGGCTTGTTCAGTACGGCCATGCCCTGCGTCAGCACTGCAAGCTGCGAGCGGGCCAGCAAGGCCGCATGCTGCGCCAGCGCCGGGTTAAACCATTCGTCCGCTACATCTGCCGGCAATTCACCCCGTACGGCATCGATGTTGGCCTGCATGCGCTGCGTGTCGACCTGCAGCCCACCGAGGGCCTGCGACATCGCGCGTGCAGAGCCATGCACCGACATCAGCAGGCCGGGCCACTCGGCCAGCTCTGCCTGAAGGTTGCCAAGGGCGCGCTCATGCTCTTGCGGCATGGCCGCCAGCAAGGCCGCGACACGCTGCGGCACACGCTGTGCGGCAGCCAGTGCAACCATGCACGAGACGGGGTTGCGTTTGTGCGGCATGACTGATGCGCCGCCGCGGCCGGGCTCCAGCGGCTCGGCCAGCTCGCCTGCTTCAAACTGCACCATGAGCGAAATGTCTTTGGCCATCTTGCCCAGGCTGCCTGTGAGCAGCGCCATCTCGCAGCCCAGCGCCACCCATTCATCGCGCTGGGTATGCCACGACGATGGCGCGGCGCGCAGGCCCAGGTCGGCCGCCATCAGCGCCATCACCTGCGGTCCAAGTTTCTTGTTGCCCTTCTTCATCTGAGCCAGCGTACCTACGGCACCGCCCAGTTGCACACTGAGCGCGTTGGCGCCAGCCACCTGCAGGCGTTGCAGGCTGCGCACCAGCGGGGCAGCCCAGTTCACGCACTTGAGGCCGAAGCTGGTCACCGATGCGGGTTGCATGAAGGTGCGTGCCAGCACGGCATCACCGGCGTGACGTTCGGCAAGTGCCAACAGGGCTGCGACGGCCTTGCGCACGTCAAGCTCGATCATGTCCAGCGCGTCGCGCGTGACGAGCGCCATGGCCGTGTCGAGCACATCCTGGCTAGTGGTGCCGAAGTGCACAAATTTTGCGGCGTCCTTGTTGAACAGGCCCACAGTTT
>JAZKHN010000297.1:0-2916 GCA_040385325.1 Pseudomonadota bacterium | reverse complement strand
CGGCCGGTACGCAGGTAACGCGCCTTCTGGTACTTCTGGAAAGCCTCCTGGATGTCGCCCTTGGTGAAGCGCAGGGCCTCACGCAAAACGACGGCGTCTTCAATCGCCTGGCCTGCGCCCTGAGCCAGGTATTGCAGCATGGGGTGGGCGGCATCGCCCAGCAGCGTGACGCGGCGGTCCGTCCAGTTTTTGACGGGTTCGCGGTCGCACAGCACCCACATCTTCCAGGTCTCGATTTTTGCGAGCAGTTCCTTGACCTGCGGGCAGGCGTCGGCAAAACGTTCATTGAGCTCAGTGGTGTCGCCAAAGGTGTTCCAGCCTTCGTCGTACTTGCTGCTGTGGAAAACACACACCATGTTGAAGAGTTCGCCGCGGCGCAGCGGGTAGTGGACCAGGTGGGTTTTTTCACCGCCCCACAGGGTCACATCGTTGCTCCACAAATGTTCGGGCACATCCTCACGCTTGAGCACCGCGCGATACGCGATGTGTCCAGAGACGCGGGGTTTGCCGTCGCCTACCAGTGCTTCGCGGATCCTGCTCCACATGCCGTCGGCGGCAATCAGTGCCTGGCCTTCAACCACTTCACCGCCTGCCAGATGCACACGCACGCCGTCTGTGGACTGCTCATAGGACTCTACTTTTGCATTGGTGCGCAGCGTGGCATTCGGCTGCGCGCGGCAGGCATCAAGAAACACCTGGTGCAGGTCGGCCCGGTAAATCACGCCATAGGGAAAGCCGTAGACCGCACGCGCCACGTCGCCCAGCGGAACACGCACCACCTTCTCGCCGGTGCGCACGTCGTTCATGCCCAGGCCTTCGGGGAAGAAGGCTACCTTGTTGATCACCTCGGTCAGGCCCAGGTATTCGAACATTCTGAAGATGTTGGGGCCCAGCTGTATGCCGGCGCCGATCTCGCCGAATTCGGCCGCCTGCTCCAGCACCGTGACTGCGTGGCCGTCTTTGGCCAGCACCATGGCTGCCGCCAGCCCGCCTATGCCGCCGCCTGAAATGATGATGGGAGATTTTTCAGCCATGTTGTCTCTTGCCTGTCGTGGGTTGGTGAGATGCGCGTCATGCATCCGGGCAATTAATGATAAGTATGCTTATTATATTTCAGCTTGGTACATACCCTGATTTGCCATGGAGTCGCTGTGTGCTTTCTGCAGGGGCAGGGCCTCACTTAAACTTCCCGCATGGCAAAAAGTTTCAATTTCGGCGAAGCACCGGGTCATTTGATCCGCCGCGCACAGCAACTGGCCGTGGCCATCTTCATGGAAGAGACGGCCGGGTTTGATGTCACGCCGGTGCAGTTTGCCATCCTGAATGCCCTGATGGACGACCCGGGAGAAGACCAGATCACGCTGTCTGGCCGTGTGGCGTTTGACCCCGCCACGTTCGGGTCTGTGATTGGCAGGCTGGAAGCCAAGGGCTGGGTCCGGCGTGCGGCCGACCCCGGCGACAAGCGCCGCAAGCTGCTGTGGGCGACAGACGAAGGTGCCGGGATCGCATTGAAGATGAAGCGCGCCGTGGGCCGTGCCCAGCAGCGCATCGTCAGCCCGCTGGAGCCTGAAGAGCAGGTGCAGTTGTCTGCGCTGTTAGGCAAGATCGTCGCCGCGCATCAGGGCGCGGTTGACGAAACCTAGTTCAAGCCTGGCTCGAGGGTTTAGCTCGACTCGGCCAGCAGGTTGAAATGCTCGACGGCCGGTGCGCCGTTGAAGAAGGGGCCGACGATGGCGCGCCAGTCGGCAAAGGCCGGTGAGCCGCGGAAATCCACCGTGTGGTTTTCAAGCGTGTCCCAGTAGATGTTGACCACATAACGTTCGGCGCTTTCTATCCCCTTGTAGATCTTGAAGCCTTTAAAGCCTTTGGCTTTTGAGATCACCTCACGGATGCCACGCTGCAGCGCTTCGTCAAAAGCGGCCTGCTGGCCAGGGTGAATGCGGATGTCGACGAGTTCGAGAATCATGTGTGCTCCTGTTTTTGAATGGGTTGTGATGCAGCGTGTGCTGGCCGTCACTCTAACCCGATTCAGGCATGCACCCTGGCCGGGCAGGCAGTGGGTATTTGACTGATGGGGTGTGTAAGCCAAGCCTTACCGTTGATGGGGTTTTCATCCCGCACTGGGCGCGCGCTGGTGTGGGTAACTTAAAGGCTTCAACATTCCAAACGGAGAAACTCAATGCCTATCATTGCCTGGCTACTCGGTGTACCCCTCAGCGTTGTCCTTATTCTGATGTTGCTTGGCGTTTTCTGACGCCGGCTTTCAGTTTCCGGCTATTCAAGCGGGCGCGCCGGACGCCCCTGTTTTTTCAGATGCTCTCTCCAGGGCCATCAGCACCTGACGCAAGCCGTCAAGTGCTGATTTTTTTTGTCCGTCCATTTTCTCGATCTGCGCCCTGATAATCGCGCCGTCAACGGCCATGGCTGCTGCGTTTGCGATGGCTGCATCTTCTGCCGGCAACAGGTTCTCCATGACGCGCAGCATCTCGTCCTTGTGCGACTGGGCAATAACCAACATGCCGGGCTGGCTGCCCCCCATCTCTGCGACGACATTGATGAAGGCACAGCCTCGAAACACCGGGTTCTCAAACCACTCACTCATTGTTTTGATGAGCGGCTGCAGGCCGCCCCCGGCTGCTGCCCCGTGGCGCCCGAGAGCATCAACAAACCAGGCCATCCAGCGTTCATGCCGATAGTTCAAATACGCCATGACCAGTTCATCCTTGCTGGGAAAGTGGCGATAAAAAGTGAGCTTGGCCACGCCTGATTCGGCAATGATGCGGTCTATCCCGGTGGCGCGAATGCCGTCGGCGTAGAAAAGGTCGTGTGCCGTGAGCAGAATGCGGTCGCGTGCTGAAAGCGTTTCATCGTTCATGGCGTCATTGTAGACAGATCTGTCTACCTGTGCCAGAATCT
>JAZKHN010000296.1:0-2025 GCA_040385325.1 Pseudomonadota bacterium | reverse complement strand
TGCTGCTGCTCAACACCTGCCTGACGGTCGAAGAGGGCCAGCCGGCCGGCCACGCCGGCAAGGGCTGGGAAGTGCTGACCGACGCCATCCTTCGCCAGGTGTCTGAGGGCGACCACCCGGTGCTGTTCATGCTCTGGGGCGCGCATGCCCAAAGTAAACGTGCACTGATAGATATGCAGCGCCACAAGGTGCTGGTCGCCAACCATCCTTCGCCGCTGTCGGCCCTGCGTCCGCCGCTGCCTTTTATCGGTTGCGGACATTTTTCAGAAGCCAAGGCCTGGCGCGAGGCGAACGCTGCCAGCTGAAATCACCTTTTGGTGACATTTTTGCTATTTCTTTTATAGCTGCTCACGCTGGTGTTTATTGGTCTGTAGCCGATTTGATGCCTTAAAACAGGCCTTTTTTGGCCGTTTTCAACCGGTTTGAAGGCCAGTTCGTCAGAAAATAGGCAAAATGTTAACCTGCAACTTAACATTTGCCGTTTTACATGGCTTTGGCGCCCTAAAACTCCTGCGGCAGGCTGCCCACATAGTCCCGGCGGATATTGACCGTGCTTTGCTGCCCCAGCGCCTCAAAATGCTTGCGCAACCAGCGTTTGGCAGCGCCCTGGCCCATCTCGAAGAGCTGTTCGATCATGGCCGAGCTGGCCGACATCTTGCTGGATGCCGGCAAATCCTCCAGCGCCTCGCCACCGTCTATGCGGTGCAAAAACAGGCTGCGGTAGCTGTCACCTTCTTTCAGGCGCCCATCAGCCAGCAGGCGGTTGATGAAGTCTATGGTGCGCATTTGCGACAGCAGGCTGGCGTTGAAGGTCAGCTCATTGACCCGGTCCATGATTTCCTGCGGCGTCTGGGGCGCGTTCTCGCGTTTGAGCGGGTTGATCTGCACCACGATGATGTCGCTGCTGTGGCACTGGTTGATCAGCGGCAGCAGGGCGGGGTTGCTTGAAAACCCGCCGTCCCAGTAGGCCTTGCCATCAATCTCGGCCGCCCTGAAGACCGTCGGCAAGCAGGTGGACGCCATGATGGACTGCAGATCCAGCCGTTTTCCCGCAAAGATTTCCACCTGGCCGGTTGCGACGTGGGTGGCCGATACAAAAACCTTGGGTGCCGCCTGTTTGGCAATCGCCTCAAAGTCGATCTCCTTTTCCAGCAGCTTGCGCAGGGGGTTGATGTCCAGCGGGTTGGACTGGTAGGGCGACATCCACTGGTTAATTGCCTGGGTGAAGAAGTTTGCGCCCACTCTGCTGGACGACCAGTCCCCGAGCATCATCTTGCTGATGCTCTCGGCCATGGAACCCAGGCTGCCCATCGCCTCTATGCCCTGCCAGATATTGCGCAGCGATGCCCGGGCGGCTGCCCGGCCATCTGGCGCGTCGCCGGTTTTGTGGGCCTGCCGGGCGGCAGTGGCCAGCCCATGGGCCAGCGCCACGGCGTTGACCGCGCCTGCGCTCGCGCCGCTCATGCCTTCAATATGGATGCGATCGTCCTGCAGCAGGCCGTCAAGAACCCCCCAGGTGAAAGCGCCGTGGGAGCCGCCGCCCTGCAACGCCAGGTTGACCGGACGGGTTGCCGCTTGTTTAGGCAGTGGCGCGGGCGCAGTAAGGCTTTGTGACATTGGTTAATTGCGCAGTGGCGTTGTGGTGTGCATGCATCATGCCGCAAAGGGCAAAACCCGCATTGCCAGAGGTGGGCAAAAGGCAGGTCGCGTGCGGGGCAGGCCAGTCGCACCACTTTTGAAGGTTTTTGCAATCCAGAGGCGTGCCAACTGCCATAAAACCGTGGCATAATCCGAGGTTCGCTTGAAGGATGGGTGCCCGAGTGGCTAAAGGGGGCAGACTGTAAATCTGTTGGCTAACGCCTACGCTGGTTCGAATCCAGCCTCATCCACCAGATTTTTGATTTTTCTGGAGATCCTCAAGCGCTGGTTTTTGCAAGAGTTTTGTAGCGATTTGATTTTTGGCAGAGCTGCGCGGGAGTAGTTCAATGGTAGAACCCTAGCCTTCCAAGCTAATGACGCGGGTTC
>JAZKHN010000295.1:0-9944 GCA_040385325.1 Pseudomonadota bacterium | reverse complement strand
ACCAAGGGCGCGTCCAAGGTCGCTTTCTAAGCCAGGCATCGATGTTTCCTGTTGACCTGTTGGTCAAGGCCGCACGCCAGTGGCCGGCGTCCATTGCCATCCAGGACGGCCAGCGCACGCTGACGTTCAAGGAACTGCTGTCGCAGGCCAATGCGCTGGCGGCGGCCATCCAGCAGATCACCGGGCTGCAACGACCGCGCGTGGCCGTCCTGTCGCCCAACTCGCTGGAGATGGCGATCGGCATCATGGCCATCCATGCAGGCGGCTTCTGGCTGATTCCGCTGAACCCGCGCGATGCGGCGGCAGAGGTGGAGCGCCAGGTTGAGCTGGCGAAACCCGACCTGTTCATCCTCGACCCCGCGCTCGCCGACGGCTTCAAGGCCGGTGGCGTGCCTATGGTGCACAGCCGCAAACAAGGCGATGCGCCCAGCATTGAAAGCCTGGTGCGCCAGCTCAAAGGCAGCGTGCCGGTGTTTGCCTGCACAGACCCCTCAGAGCCCAACGCCATCAAGTTCACCGGCGGCTCGTCCGGCAAACCCAAGGCGGTGGTGCAGTCGTTTCGCACCGTCAACGCGGTGGCCACCACAGTGGCGACGGCGTTTGACCTGAAGAGCGACGAGGTCTACCTGCTGACGGCACCCATGACGCACGGCGCAGGCGCCTTCATGCTGCCGGTGCTGTCACGCGGCGGGCGCTGCGTCATCATCGACAAACCACGGCCTGAATCGATTGCCGACGCGCTGGAGCGTTACAGGGCCACCATGACCTGGATGCCGCCCACGCTGCTCTACATGCTGATGGATGTGCCGGGCATTGAGACACAGGACTTCAGCGCCCTGCGCCACCTGATCTGGAGCGGCGCGGCCGCCACGCCTGAAAAGTTCAGGCAGGCACGCAAACTGTTCGGCAACGTCGTCGAGTCGGCCTATGGCCAGGCCGAGGCGTCGTCTGTGGCGACGGTGCTGCGCGACCATGACATCGTTGACGACTCTGTGCTGGCGTCGGTCGGCAAGCCCACGCTGCTGGCACATGTCGAGATCATGGCGCCGGATGGGCGGATATTGCCGGTGGGCGAAGCCGGCGAGATCGTCATACGCGGCGACATCCGCATGATCGAATACCTGGAGATGCCAGAAGTCACGGCCAAAACCATCATCGACGGCTGGGTGCACACCGGCGACATCGGCCAGTTTGATGCGCGTGGCTACCTCTATATCAAGGGCCGGCTGCGCGACGTGGTGATCACCGGCGGTTTCAATGTTTATCCGCTGGACGTGGAAGATGTGCTCTGCCGCAACCCTGCGGTGCAGGAAGCCGTGGTATTCGGCCTGCCAGACGACAAGTGGGGCGAACGCGTCGAGGCCGCCATCACCCTGCGGCCCGGTGCAAAGGCCGAGCCGGAAGAGCTGATCGAGTTTGTGCGCCAGGCGCTGGGTCCGGTGAAAACGCCCAAAGCCGTCCATGTCCTGGCCGACCTGCCGCGCAGCGTGGTCGGCAAGGTGCAGCGGCGTGAGGTTCGGGAGCAGTTTCTGACCAGACCCGGTATCGGTTGAACGGCGTTTGCTATTTTTTTAATAGCTTCTTACGTACGTATTTATTGGCCTGCAGCCATATTTGGCACCTGAAATGAGGAATTCAGGGGGCTGGCTGGCCTCCAGCCGGTTTGAAAACGGCTTCCAGAGCTGCATCCCGGTAAAAATTTAACGTATACAGCAAGAATTTAACGTACACGTTAAAAATTGACGGAATGTTAACTTGCAACTTAACATTTGGGCGTTTTCTGCGCCCGCTATCAGGTTTTGATGACGTTTTGCATGAAAAATGACTCAAAAAAGGCCTTTTTGAGGCATCAAATCGGCTGCAGACCAATAGATACGTGCGTGAGCAGCTATTGATTTGATAGTAATCCAATTGGCGCTACGCCGGGCGGGTGATCAGCAAACCCGGCCAGCAACCGAGCCCTGCCTTATTCAGGCTGAATGCCCGCCGCCCTGATCTTGTCGCGCCAGGACGCGAGTTGCTGGTTCATATAGCTAGCCAACTCGGTCGAGGTGCCGGGCGACACGTCAGCGCCCATCGAGACCAGCTTGTCCGTCACTTCCTTTTTGGCCGTTATCTTGTTGATCGACGCGCTCAGCCTGCTGGTGATGTCTGCCGGCAGAGCGGCGGGGCCCAGAATGCCGACCCAGGCCGCCAGGTCAAAACCCGGCAGGTTGGCAGTGGCGGCGATGGTCGGCAACTCGGGCGCCAGCCTGCTCCTGGCCTCGGTCGTCACCGCAAGAGCCCGCAAACGTCCCCCCTTGAGCAGCGCCTGGCTGGATGCGAGATCCACAAACAAATAAGTCACTTCTCCGCCGACCAGCGCCGTCAGCGCCTGTGGCGTGCTCTTGTAGGGCACGGCAATCGCGCCCAGGCCGGCCAGGTTGTTGAAGGCTGCGCCCGCAATCTGCCCGGTGCTGTTGCCGTAGGCAAAGCTGGCCTTGGTCGGGTTGGCCTTGGCATAGGTCATCAGCTCGGCCACAGATTTGACCGGCGAATCAGCCGCCACGGTCAGGATGAACAGGAAGTTGCAGATGCGCGCCACCGGCGTGAAGTCCTTGATCGGGTCATAAGGCAGCTTCTTGAAGAGGTGCGGGTTGCCCGAGTTGATGGTGTTGGTCGTCAGCAAAAGCGTGTAGCCGTCTGCGGGGGCCCTGGCCACCAGCTCGGCAGCGATGAAACCTGAAGCACCGGGTTTGTTCTCGACCACAAACGACTGGCCGTATTCAGCCTGCAGCTCCTGCGCGTAGAGCCGCGCCACGATGTCGCTGGCGCTGCCCGCCGCAAAAGCGGTGACGATGCGCACCGGCTTGGCCGGCCACGCCTGGGCAAAGGAACTGCCGCAAGCCAGCGCAGCAGCGGTAACCGCCGTCGTCAGCAGGGCACGGCGTGTGTTCATGAATTTCATTTTTTGTCTCCTGTTGTGTTTGCCGGGAAGGCCTTCAACAAAGCCGCCCGCCCAATTAGTATGCTACTCTACTTTATACTACCACCAGAGACAAACCACCGTCAATGCGGTAAACACGGCCGTGTGCATGCCGCAGGCAACAACAGGAACAACCTCAAATGACCACCTCGCCGCCATCTCCGCCCTCACCGCTGGGCGGCCTTCGCGTGCTCGATTTATCCAAGGTGCTGGCCGGGCCCCTGTGCGCCCAGTACCTTGGCGACATGGGCGCAGATGTCATCAAGATCGAAACGCCGGACCAGGGCGACGAAACCCGCCACTGGCCGCCTTTCCGGGAGGCAGGAGACCACCGGACGGGCGCGGTTTTTTTAAGCGCCAACCGCAACAAGCGCAGCCTGTGCCTTGACCTGCGCAGTGAACAGGGCCGCGCCGTCATCTACCGGCTGGCCAAATGGGCAGACATCGCCATTGCCAGCTTTGGCCCCGGTGTGGCTGAAAAGCTCGCCGTTGACGCAGCCGCCCTGCGCGCCTGCAACCCCAGGCTGATTTACTGCGACATCTCGGGTTTTGGCAGCGTGGGCCCCATGAAGGAGGGCAAGGGCTACGACGTCATCCTGCAGTCCTTCACCGGCATGCTGGCCATTACCGGTGAGCCCGGCGGCCCGCCGGTGCGCAGCCCGTTTTCGCCGGTTGACCAGGCCACCGGCCTGCACGCGCTGATCGGCATCCTCGCCGCGCTTTACCGGCGTGAGCGCACCGGCACGGGCGGCACGGTAGAGGCCTCGCTGTTTGACACTGCAACCGGCATGCTGGGCTACTTTCTGCAAAGCTTCTGGGAACGCGGTACCGAGCCCGAAAAACCCGGCTCGGGCCACGAATCGCTGTGCCCCTACCAGGTGTTTGAAACAGCTGACAAGCCGCTCATCCTGGGGGTGGCCAACGACACACTGTGGAAGCGCTTTTGCACCATGGCCAAACTCGGCGACGTGGTGGACCACCCCGACTACCGCACCAACGCCGACCGCGTGCGCAACCGTGCAGCCACCGTCGCGCTGGTGGCCAGGGCACTGCAGGGCAAGGGCCGCGATGCCTGGCTGGCAGAGCTCGACAAGGCCGGCATTCCGAACTCGCCGCTGCACACGCTGGGCGAGCTGTCAGAACATCCGCACACCACGGCCAGCGGCATGAAGTTTGGCTACACACACCCGACCCTCGGCAAGATGCAGGGTGTGTCGCAGCCGCTGCGCTTTGATGGTGAGCGCACACCACTGCGCCGGGCGCCGCCCATGCACGGTGAGCACAGTCTCGAGATACTGAAAGAACTGGGGTACAGCGATGCGGAAATCGCCGCCATGTCAGCAGCAGGAACGTAAACCCGGGCTGAACCGGTGCGCTGACGCAGGGGTTTTAGCGCGCCTGGTCAGTGCGCGCGTCAGCCTTTTTTGCGTTTGTTGAATTCTTCCAGCGCAACTTCAATCGCATCACGGTCATGGTGCTCGAGCCAGAGCCCGGCACCCCGGGCCCTGAGCAGGGGGATGTCCGGCGCCTCCTGGCCTGCATCGGTGGCCAGTTCCAGAAAAGCGTAAGCAAAGGTTTCTGTCCATTCGATTTGCGGGGAATGCTGCGAATGGGGCATGTCTGACGCGAGGAGCGCGGTGCTGTCACCAAAGTCGGACACCGGCGGGGGTTTCTCAAACGATTCATGGATTTCAGCCAGCCGCTCTGCCACTGCCGCCGCCTTGGCCGTGTGCTCGGCCCATTCATTGAGCTCGGCCTCTGTAAGGGCCGCGCCTTCATCGTCACGGAACGCACGCACCTTGGTCGCCAGAACCAGAAAGCGCTGCGCCCGCCTGAGGTCTTCCAGGCGTTCAGCCTCAACGGCTCTTTGCAATGCCGCCACCCGGGCGTCGTTAGGGTCGTGCAAGCCAGCTCCCGCAGGCGCTTGGTTTGCGCCGCAAATGAAGTATGACCATGAAGGCTGTTTTTCGCAACTAAAGGGCCGTGCTGACCGGCTTCAGTCCAGAGTCAGGCGGCGCTGGCGAAATCCGCCTGTACTTTCTTCTCATACGCCAGCAGCTTCTGCACGCTGGGGCGCTGTTCCATGCGTTGAAGGTGGGCCACGCAGTTTTTATAACCCGACGTATCGGCCTTGAACATCGAACCCCGGCGGAAACACCAGTAGAAATAGGCATCGGCGCAGGTGAAGTGGTCAAAAAACCATTCACGCCCGGCCAGCATGTTGTCGGCAATCCCGAAAAGCTCAAGCATGCCCTGCGAGCCGTGCTCACGCACGTTGTCCGCCGTATCCGGCAGATCGCAGTAACGCGCGGGCCGGGCCTGCTGCGTGAGCTTGGGGTGAATCGCCGCAGCACACCAGGCCATTACTGACAACGCGTGCACATAGGCCATGGGGTCGGCAGGCATCAGCTTTGCGGCCGGAAACTCACGCGCAATCCAGACCTGTATCGCCACGTTCTCGGTCAGCGGTTCACCATCAATCAGCAGCGCCGGCACCTTGCCCTTGGGGTTGATACGCAGGTAGTCGGCGCTGTTGTTCTCGTTCTTTTCGAGGTTGACATTCATCACATCAAACGAAGCGCCGGCCTCGGTCAGCAGGATGTAGGGGACGAGCGAGCATGCCACGGGGCAATAGGCGAGGGTCAGTTTCATGTGTCTCCTTTGTGGTGAACAGCGAAATCCCACAACCGTGCAATCCGGCGGGTTCGCGAAGTGGCATTTTGTCACCGCACGCCAGAATCTGCCTGCAGCCCGTGATTCCTGCATAAAGTTTCGCAACTGCAGCAATGTCCGGCGGCACAGGAAGCCACTTCAGGCACTTGCCAAGTTTTGGCATAAGCGGCACGATATTGCTGTGCTGCGGTGAAGCCGCTCACAGATGCCGCAAGACCCGCCATACCGCCCTTCCTCACGAACCGCGTACAGGATAGCTCCATGTATTTTTTATGGCCGCAGTACCTCTGGCTGTTGCTCGCGCTGCCCCTGCTGCCATTGGCCTACCTGTGGCTGTTGAAGCGGCGCGGCAAAACGTCGCTGCGCTACAGCAGCGTGGCCATGGTGCGCGCGGCCACCTCCGGGCGCAACTGGCGCAGGCACGTGCCGCCCGTGCTGCTTTTATTTGCCAGCGCGGCGCTGCTGCTGGCTGCGGCGCGCCCGGTAGCAAAAGTGCCGCTGCCATGGGCGCGGTCGTCCATCATGCTGGCCATGGACATCTCTTTGAGCATGCGCGTCACCGATGTCAAACCGACCCGGCTGGTCGCGGCACAGGACGCCGCCAAGGCGTTCCTGACCGAGTTGCCCAAGGGCATTGAAGTCGGGCTCATCACCTTCGCCGGCAGCAGCCAGGTCGCCCAGGCCGCCACACTTGACCGCACCTCGCTGGTCACGGCCATTGACGCCTTCCAGATGCAAATGGGTACAGCCGTTGGCAATGCCATCGTGCTGTGCCTGTCAGAACTCTTCCCCGACCACGGCATCGACCTGAGCGGCATGACCTTCGGCAAACAACTGCGTGGCCGCAGCCTGGATGACAAGGACAAACCGCCCCCCAGGGAGATCACGCCCGTCGCGCCGGGCTCCTACAACTCAGCCGCCATCATTCTGCTCAGCGATGGCCGCCGCACTGCTGGTGTGGACACGCTGGTCGCGGCAAAAATGGCCGCCGACCGCGGGGTGAAGATTTACGTGGTGGGCCTGGGCACCGTCGGTGGCGACGGCGCGACAGCTGAAGGCATGCCCATCTACCTGCAGCTCGACGAACCCACCCTGCGCGAAGTTGCGCGCATGACAGGGGGTGAATACCACTACGCCGGCACGGCAGAAAAACTACGCAGCGTCTATGAAAACCTCGGCTCCCAATTGCAGGTCAACAGACGCGAGACGGAACTCTCGGGCCTGCTGGCCTTGCTGGCTGCATGCATCGCGGTCACGGGGGCTGTGCTGTCGGTGCTGTGGTTTGGGCGAATGGCCTGAACGCTGTGTGCGCTTTCAGGCTACGAGTTGCTTCAGGTAGTTGATCAGGCTTGCAAAGTCTGATGACTTCTCAAAAAACGCATCCGCACCCTCAGCCATGACTCTGTCTTCCACCTGCGATCCGGCATAGTTGGTCATCACCACCACCTTCTGGTGGGCGAGCCTCGCAGCGCAGTCCTTTAATATCCTGAATCCGTTTCCTTCAGTAAGAAAGAGATCAACGATCGCAACATCCCATCCCGCAGGGTTGTCGTTCAGCCACTGCCGGGCTTCGGTGTGGCCTGAGGTCTCAAAGACAAGTTCCGAGTCCGGAACAGTAGTCAAAGCCCCTTTGATAAATTCCCTCATTGGCAGGTTGTCTTCTACCAGTAACACCTTCATATCGGCTTGCCTCGAATTGGTTTTTGTAGCGCATCCCACAGCAAAAGCTCTGCGGGTCTTAAAAAACGTTTCGATTTTATGAGCCGTCGTCACCGGGCGATGTAGTCCCGGAACTGAAAACAGCAGCACATCTTGATGAGTGCTAATCCCGGAAAGAAGAAGAGTCCAGATCTTTTTTGGCGCAGATGAAGGGGTTCATATGCCCCATCGTCTGCCACGACATCAGGCCCTGGTTGGCACCTTCAAGCCGTGTGCGGTTGGGGGCCAGTTGCACCCAGGCATCGGCGTACGCCTGTATCCAGATCGACTGCATGATGCCGTCAGGTTCGGGCGGAAGAACGTGGTCGAAGATGGATGTCACGGCTGGGCTTCAGAGTTTGGTCAATCGTCCCTGCGTTACGACCCTGGAAGTGGAATACAAGCACGGCTCGGTGCGTAAGAGAAGCCCTACTCCGCGCCGCCTGTTCAGGGTCAGCCTGCGCCGAAGGCTGTTCGCCGTTTTATTTCAGGGCAGCCAATTCCTGAAGCGCCGCCTTCTTACCCATACCCCGCAATTTCGCAATCGCCGGCATGTTTTTCTCACGCGGCCGGATCTTGCCCTCTTCCCACAGATAGATCGAGGCACCAGACACACCCAGCAGCTTGCCGAAGTCCGCAGCAGAGAGGTCGAGCTTCTTCCGCAAGGATGCCAGGTTCTTGGCGCTGTAGCGGGTGACGGTTGGAGTTTCGTTGTTTGTTGACTCTGCAATTCTCTTGCGAGTGCCCTTGCTCAGCTGACCGGCCAGACGCTCAAGCTGAACAATGCGGCGTTTAAGTTCAGCAATGTCAGAGCGGTATCTGGATGATGCCGATTTAAGTCCAGCGACTTCAGCGCGAACTTCCTTGCGGGCAACGCGGGAGATTTCGGATTTGAGGGCTGTGGCAATGTTCATGCAAGCATTATCCAGAAACCAGACGCCGAAAACAGCAACGCCCCAGAACCCGAACCGGATGCTGAGGCGCACACGGAACTAGTAAATGGCAGGGCGTGTAGGACTTGACCCTACGACCAAAGGATTATGAAAACCAGGAGATTGCGCGTTTTGGTTCGTGTAAGCCCAAGAAACTTGACGGTTTCTCTTACTGCGCTTCGTCAATCCCTGGCAATACCGAGCTCAAGCCGAACTTGGCTGTTGAGTCGGGGCCGACTGCTGCATGGCCTTTTTTCATGAGAATCAACGCGTTAGTGTCAGTGGGAAACCGAAACCAATACCGAACCGGACCGAGCCACTGGCCCCAGAATTCGGCTACTGGGACACTGAAAAACTGGGATGCCCAGGCTCTCAGGCCAACGAGTGACTTCATGCAGCCCTATTGGGATTGATGAGGTATTTGATACCTGTAGCACGTTGCCCATAAGCGGCAATCGCCTCAGGCTGCAATGCTTCAGCCAGCGACACTTCTTTGGAGTAGTTGCTTGCGAAAGTGGTCTTCAGTTCCCGCGCCACCCTTTGCCGGAGCTTCTGAGCCTCGTCCTCGCCAATTTTCTGGAGGAACGGGAAAAGCAACCAGCCACCCATTCCCCAGGACATCCCAAAATTCCGGTTGAACTCTGTGGGGCTCATCTCAAGACCACCATAGATGTAGACCTGCTTGTGAACTGCCGAGCCGTAGCGGCTGTACTCTTTGGCCTCGCGAACAATCGCGGCTTCCATGCACGCCAGTATCTGGCCGGCAAGTTTGCCACCACCTGTGGCGTCAAAGGCTATCGTCGCGCCCGTCAGTGCCAAAGCATTCGTGAGATCTTCCAGGAACGCCGGCGACGAAGAATCGCAGACGTGCTTTGCACCGATGTTTTTGAGAATGGCGACCTGCTCGGGCTTGCGCACGATGTTCACCAGATCAATGCCATCCTTGATGCATATCTTGTTGAGCATCTGTCCGAGATTGGATGCTGCGGCCGTGTGTACCAGCGCCTTGTGGCCCTCCCTTTGCATCGTATGGACCATCCCCAAAGAGGTCAACGGATTCACAAAGCACGACGCACCATCGGCAGGCGAGGCATCATCAGGCAGAACAAGGCATTGGGCGACTTTCAGGCAGCGATACTGGGAATACATCGCTCCACCAAGGACTGCGACGGTCTTTCCCAACAAAGCCTGAGCAGAGGCCGATGATCCGGCCGCAACAACAACACCGGCTCCCTCATTGCCCACAGGCATGGATTGTCCGACGCGTCCAGCCATACTTTTCATCAGGCGTTCAGGAACAGTGGCCTTCACGACGGGTCTCTCTGGTGTACCTGAGACGACCACGGTAGAAAAATCGGCGGCACCGAAAAGAAGGCCGATGTCTGATGGATTGATAGGAGTCGCCTCCACCCGCACCACGACTTCGTCGGCAGCTGGGGCCGGAGTATCGACATCAATCAAGGCTATCTCCAACTGGCCATCTGCGGAAACAGTTGAGCGAAGTTGAAGTCCGGTGCGACTAGGGTCAGTATTCATTGAACGCCTCATTAAAAATATAGTGGATGGATGAACCCACGCAGGTTCGTAGCCAAGTCCTGGATCCAGTTCTTACAGTCCCCATAAACAGCAACGCCCCAGAACCCGAAACCGGGGCTGAGGCGCGCATAAATAAATGG
>JAZKHN010000294.1:5423-14633 GCA_040385325.1 Pseudomonadota bacterium | reverse complement strand
TGCTGGGCCCCTCGGGCTGCGGCAAGACCACCTTGCTGCGCATCATTGCCGGGCTTGAAACAGCCGACCGCGGCAGCATTCTTTTCAGCGGGGAAGACACCACGGACGTGCATGTGCGCGAGCGCCAGGTGGGCTTCGTCTTTCAGCACTACGCGCTGTTCCGCCACATGACGGTGTTTGAAAATGTCGCCTTTGGCCTGCGCATGAAACCACGCAACCAGCGGCCCAGCGAAGCGCAAATTAAAGAGAAAGTTCATTCGCTTCTTAACCTGGTGCAGCTCGACTGGCTGGCAGACCGTTTCCCGTCGCAACTTTCAGGTGGCCAGCGCCAGCGGATTGCGCTGGCCCGGGCGCTGGCGGTCGAACCCAAAGTGCTGTTGCTCGACGAGCCTTTTGGCGCGCTTGACGCCAAGGTGCGCAAGGAACTGCGCCGCTGGCTGCGCCGCCTGCATGAAGACCTGAACGTCACCAGCATTTTTGTCACCCACGACCAGGAAGAAGCACTTGAAGTCGCTGACCGCGTGGTGCTGATGAACCAGGGCAAGGTCGAGCAGATCGGCTCACCGCAGCAGGTCTGGGACCACCCGGCCAGCCCGTTTGTGTATGGCTTTCTGGGCGACGTGAACCTGTTCCATGGCCGCGCCAACGACGGTGAAGTGCAGCTCGAAGGCATACGCATCGACTCGCCCGAACACGCTGGTGCAAAGGATGCAAAAGCCTTTGCCTACGTTCGCCCACATGACTTTGACGTGCAGCGTTACGCGCCGGGCGCCGAAGGCATCGCCGCACAACTGGTGCGCGCCATCGTCATCGGGCCGACGGCCAGGCTCGAGCTGATTCCTGAAGAGCAGAAGCAGACCTCAAAAGGCTCTGACGAAGGCCTGATCGAGGTGCAGATCTCTTCACAGCAGTACAAGGAGATGGGTCTGCGTGAGGGCGACCTGCTGGTGCTGTCGCCAAAAAATGTGCGGGTGTTTGTGGAAGAGGGCGCCGGGATTTAAGACCGCCCGCTCCCTGCTTGGGATTTCCCGCACAGAAGAGGTCGTCCATCCCCTACAAGACTGCATGGGGGGTTCATAGTGAAATAGTTTCAGAGGCCCGGAAATTGCCGTAAAAAGCAGCTTCCCGGGCTCCTCTAGACAACATTCACTTTTATGAGGGCCTTTGCATGTACAAACAAACCACCATCGCTTTCGCAATTGCTTCACTCGGTATTCTTGGCCTTGCAGGCTGTGACGTCAAAAAAACCCAGGAGGGCGACGTTACCTTGCCGAAAGTCGAGGTCAACAAGACGCAGGAAGGCAATGTCACGCTTCCTAAATACGATGTGACCACCCCTGATGTGAAGGTGACCACCACTGAAAAAACAGTGACAGTCCCGACCATCAAGGCAGAGGAAAAGACGATCGAAGTGCCGAAGGTGACGGTCACGCCCGCCAAGTAATCGGCAAACTGACGGCAACCGCGAAAAAAAGGCCCTCTTTATGAGGGCCTTCTCATTCAGGCTCGCTGTTCGGGCGTCTTGCCCGAATAAGCGGCCTGAAGCTCTGCCATATCGAGTTTCTTCATCTGCAGCATGGCCTTCATGGCACGCTCGGTTTTTTCTGTGACAGGGCCTGAAAACCACTCGTTCATCATGCTGGGCACCACCTGCCATGAGACGCCGTATTTGTCCTTTAACCAGCCGCACTGCTGTGCGCTGACATCACCGCCCGGTGTGAGCTTGTTCCAGTAATAGTCGATTTCTTCCTGGGTGTCGCAGTAGATCTGCAGTGAGACAGCTTCATTGAACCTGAAGATCGGCCCCCCGTTGAGCGCCGTAAAAGACTGGCCGTCCAGTTCGAACAGCACGGTCATGACTGCACCCTCCTTGCCGCCATGAATGTCATGACCTTCCTTGCCGTAGCGCGCGATGCTGTTGATCTTCGAGTTTTTGAAGATGCCAATATAAAAGTTCGCCGCCTCTTCGCCCTGCGTGTCAAACCACAGGCAAGGCGCAATTTTTGAAAGCGTCATGGGACTCTCCTTGTCTTTTGAGGATTGGTGATGAGGCTCAACTTACACGCTGCTGCGGCGGCGGGCTGTAGGACTCTTTCGAACATCACGTTTGCGCTTTTGGGAACTAATCCCGAGCCGCACTCACGAACATCCATAAAATGCTCAACAAAGAGGGATCCTGATGTTCTTGAAGTATTTCGATGCCATGCCGCGCCGCGTGCTGGCGCTGACCGCTGTGGTGTGCGTGGCCATGCTGGCGTTTGGCCTTTACCTTCAGCATGTCGTCGGCCTGGAGCCTTGCCCCATGTGCATCGTGCAGCGTTACGCGCTGGTGCTGGTGGCGGTTGTGGCCGCACTGACGGCTTTCGGCAAAAGCAGGGGGGTATTGATGGGGGGTTCTGCGCTGACGCTCATCTTTGCCGGGTTTGGTGCTTTTGTGGCTGCACGGCAGAGTTTTCTGCAGTGGTACCCGCCAGAAATCGCATCGTGTGGCCGTGACTTTTACGGAATGATCGAGACCTTTCCGCTCAAGCGCGCCATTCCCATGATCTTCAAGGGCAGTGGCGACTGCACCAAGATCGACTGGACGTTTCTGGGCTTGTCGATTGCCAACTGGTCTTTTATCTGTTTTGTCGGCATTGCGCTGGTGATGGTGGTGTTGGTGGTTCGGAACGCCGTGCGCCGGTGAGCATTTTTTCAGGGTAAATCAGGAAGATTTCCCAAGCGGAGTTGCCAAAGTCTGGACAGGCAATATACTGTACATAAATACAGTATTTATTTGGCCTTGATCCTTACCCATGCTTTCACCCCAAGTCCTGGACCCTGTGCTGTCCGACCCGGCCCATGCCGGTGTGTGGCGGGCGGGCGAGCTGGGCAGCGCCAGTGCAGAAACCATAGATAGCGGCTATGCGGCACTCAACCGGGTGCTTTCGGGTGAAGGCTGGCCGCAAGGGGCGCTGGTGGAGGTTTTGCAGGTCCAGTCAGGCCGCCATGAATGGGGTTTTGTTGCTCCGGCACTCGCAGCCATGCAACGTGAAGCGCCTGCCAAACTGACGGTGCTGGTAGGTGCACCCCTGATGCCTTTTGGCCCCGCTTTGGGTGCCCGGCAGGTCAACATGCAGCGCCTGCTGTCTGTCGATGCGCCGAAAGGGCAGGCACCTTCACTGCTGTGGGCCACGCGCGAGGCATTGCAGTGTGCCGATGTAGCCGCTGTTCTGGCCTGGCTGCCCGATGCACGCAGCGCGCACCTGCGCCGCCTGCAGATTGCCGCGCACGCACACAACAAGCTGCTGTTTGTCTTCAGGCCCTTGCGTGCGCAAACCGAGTCATCGCCGGCGCCGCTGCGCCTGCTGCTTGAGGGCACAGTCAATGAGGCTGGCAATCTGCTGGTGCATGTGCTCAAACGCCGTGGGCCGCCGCTGGGTGTGCCGTTGTTGCTGGACACCAGACCAGAACGCCTCGCTGCCTTGCTGGCTGCCAGCCGTGAACGTGCCCGCCGCAAGCGCGAGGAAACGACACCCCTGATCCCGTCTTTTGCAGGAAGCCCTGTCCATGCGCTGCTGGATCGCGTTGCACACCTCGATCACCACTGAGGCTGCACAGCCCGTGATGGAGCAAGCCACCCTGCAAAAAGCCGTGGCCAGCATGGCCCTGCGCTTCACCCCGCGGGTGACTTTGGTCGACGAAGCCGTGCTCATGGATGTGACCGGCAGCCTGCGCCTTTTTGGCGGGCTGGCCCGGCTGATGCAGTTGCTGGGGCAGCAGCTGACGGCTTTTTTTCAGTCCCACAGGCTGCATGCACTCACCACTCGGGCGCAAGGTGCGACCTCGCTGATCGCCCTGGGCCGGCTGCGCGTGCTGCAAGGGCAGGGCGAGAGGCCTGACGCGGCCACAAAGCGTGTGGCCGACCTGCCCATGCACACGCTGACAGCTGCGCGCGCACATCTGGGTGTGCTTGAACGAATTGGCTGCCGTACCTGGGATGACCTGCTGCGCCTGCCGCGCGACGGCATGGCGCGCCGTTTTGATGCCGCACTTCTGGAAGCACTTGACCGCGCACGGGGTGCCGTGGCCGATGACTATGAGTGGCTGGTGCTGCCCGAACACTTTGACGAAAAACTTGAACTCGACGCGCTGGTGGAACACGCACCTGCGCTGATGGCCGGTGTCGAGCGCCTGCTGGTCAATTTGCAGGCCTGGCTCATGGGTCGGCAGAGCGGGCTGTGCGCATTGAAGGTCATCTGGCATCTGGACAAACGCCGTGATGTCGCGCCCACAGGCGAGCTCGAAATCCGGACTGCCAATCCGGCGCAGGACCTTCGCCACATGGCACGTCTGGTGGCCGAGCATCTTGTACAGCAGACCTTGCCGGCACCCGTGCATTCGGTCAGCCTGAAGTCGCTGGTGACGGAGTTGCTGGTCGATGCCTCTGCGGCCACAGGCAGCCTGCTGATGGAGGCGCGCAAGCATGGCGACAGTGCCATCGAACTGGTCGAACGCCTGAGTGCGCGGCTCGGTGATGACAACGTGCAGGTTTGGCAGCCGTGTGCAGACCACAGGCCGGAAGCCATGCAGCGCTGGGTGAATGCGCGGGATGCGATCAAGTCGATGCTTTCCCCGGCGGGAAAAAAAACACGGCCCGGCAAATCCCCCCATGGCGTGGTTTTATCCAGAACGGAGGCTTTGTACCCCAGCTGGCTGCTGCCACACCCCCTGAAACTTTCCACCCATGGCAACAGTCCGGTTCATGAAGGCAAGCTCGTGCGCCTGACGGGTCCGCAGCGTCTGGAGATCACCGGCTGGTTAATGCCGGGTGAGGGCAAAGACGAGGCCCGCCATGACCGGGCCGACCCCCCCACGCTGCGTGACTACTACGTGTATCGAAGCTTGCAGGGCAGCCTGCTGTGGATCTACAGCGAACGGCTTGGGCACGGCAAGCCGGAAGGCCAGCCGCATCGCAACTGGTACCTGCAGGGCTTTTTTGCCTGAAGCAGGGCCTGTTAACACTATGGTCAGGAGATGCGTTGTGAGTCAAAAAGGCCGTGAGCAAGGCGCAAAACGCAGATGGGGTAGACCCCATCAAGGCTTTGCAACGCCGCGCACGGCCTTTTTGATCACAACCCGCAGGGAACGGGGTGAAATGAGCGCCACTCTGCGTTGCGCTCCTAGACAAGGCATAAGCCTTGCCGTCGTCGTGCGCCTTGATTGGCACTCATTTCACCGCGTTCGCACTCCTGAAAATAGTGCTAACAGGCCCTAGCCATGTTCATGGGGCCCCTTCCCGAATATGCAGAGCTGCATGCGCTGAGCAACTTCAGCTTCCAGCGGGGTGCCTCTCACGCCCAGGAACTGGTGGAGCGTGCCGCCGAACTGGGTTATCGGGCGATCGCCATCACGGACGAGTGCTCTGTAGCGGGTGTTGTACGTGCCCATATGGTTGCCAAAGAGCGGGGATTCAAATTCATCCCGGGCGCCGAATTTCTGGTGCAGGGCGAAGAACCTTTCCGGCTGGTTGTGCTGCCGCATAACGCGGCAGGCTGGGGAAATCTGTGCGAGTTCATCACCTTTGCGCGCCAGGCAGGGGACATGATTGAAAAAGGCAGTTACCGGGTCGTGCTGGGTGAGACCGATTTTTCACTGCTTGCCCACTGCGAAGTCATCCTGTGTCCTGTACCAGGTGCAGTCAATACGGCTGCACTTGAGGCCTGCTGCACCTGGGCCCTGAGTGTTTTTAATGACAGCACATGGCTGGCCGTTGAACTTCTGCAAGGGCTTGATGACGCCTTGCGCCTGCAGCACTTGCAGCAGGTTTCCGCGCACACCGGCATTCGCATGGTGGCTGCAGGCGGCGTGCTGATGCATGTTCGCTCACGCAAGCCGCTGCACGACGTGCTGACGGCCATCAGGCTTGGCAAGACTGTGCACGAATGCGGCTTTGAATTACAAGTCAATGGGGAGGCACACTTGCGTCCCCGCATGCGGCTGGCGGATATTTACCCTGCAGACATGCTGCGTGCCACGCTGGAGGTTGCCGCGCGTTGCACGTTCAGCCTTGATGAAATCCGCAAGCTCTACCTTTACCCCGAGGAAGGTACGGTTCAGCCTGCGGAAACACCTGCCCAGTGTTTGCGGCGATTGACATACGCGGGTGCGACGGAAAGATTCCCGCAGGGCTTGCCTGACAGCGTGCGGGCCAACATCGAAAAGGAACTTGCGCTGATCGAGGAACTTGAATATGAGATGTTTTTCATCACGGTACATGACATCGTCCGTTTTGCGCGCAGCAAAAACATCCTGTGCCAGGGCCGTGGCTCCGCCGCCAATTCAACAGTCTGCTTTTGCCTGGGTGTGACGGCGGTCAACCCGAATGAAATGAACACCCTGTTCGAGCGCTTCATCAGCCGCGAACGGCGTGAGCCGCCAGACATTGATGTGGACTTTGAACACCAGCGGCGCGAAGAAGTCATACAGCACATCTATGAAAAATATGGCCATGACCGGGCTGCCATTGCCGCCACAGTGATCAGTTACCGCACACGCAGTGCGGTGCGTGATGTCGGCAAGGCACTGGGCATAAAGCCAGAACTTATAGAGCGGTTGTCAGGGGAGCACTTCTGGTTTGATGGGAGTGTGGTCCTGAAGGAGCAACTCGCAGCAGCCGGTCTGCAGAAAGACACGGGCCAGCTGTTTGAATGGCTGGAGCTCTCGCTTTTGCTGATGGCCAAATACCCCAGCAAGGAAGATGAACTGGCGGATGCCGATGAAAAAAGCCGCAAGCACCAAAAAACCCGCCCCGCTTTTCCGCGCCATCTCAGCCAGCATGTAGGCGGTTTTGTTCTCACCCAGGGCAAGCTGACACGGCTGGTGCCCATCCAGCCGGCCTCCATGGTCGACCGGCGCATCATCCAGTGGGACAAGGATGACCTGGACGACATCGGTCTGCTCAAGGTGGATGTCCTGGCGCTGGGCATGCTGTCAGCCATCCGCAGGTGCCTGGACATGGTGAATCAGACGCGCCACGAAAACGCTGCGCTTGAAATGCACACCATTCCAGGCAAGGACAAACAAACCTACGACATGATTTGTGAGGCCGACACGGTAGGCGTTTTTCAGATTGAAAGCCGGGCGCAAATGTCCATGCTGCCGCGCCTGCAGCCGCGTGAATATTACGATCTGGTGGTTGAAGTGGCCATCGTGCGGCCCGGGCCCATACAGGGAAAGATGGTTCATCCCTACCTGACGAATCGTGAAATCGTGCGAAACGGCGGCGAAATCGCCTGGCCCTATCCGGAGCTCAAGGATGCCCTCGGCCGCACTTTGGGCGTGCCCATCTTCCAGGAGCAGGTGATGCAGATCGCCATGATTGCCGCAGAGTTTTCAGCGGATGAGGCCGACAAATTGAGGCGTTCCATGGCAGCCTGGAAGCGCAAGGGCGGTGTGGAGCATTTCCATGACCGGCTGACCGATGCGATGGTGGCGCGCGGTTATGAGCGCGATTACGCGGAGCGCATCTTCAGCCAGATTCGTGGCTTTGGTGAATACGGTTTCCCTGAAAGCCATGCGGCCAGTTTTGCCAAGCTGGTCTACGTCAGCTGCTGGCTGAAATGCCATGAGCCTGCGTGTTTTCTGGCCGCCATGATCAACTCGCAACCCATGGGGTTTTATTCGGCCTCGCAGCTTGTACAGGACGCGCGCAATCACGGCATCGAAGTGCGTGCCGTGGACGTGATGCACAGCGAATGGGACTGCACGCTGGAGCCCGCCAGCCAGGATGCGCTGCGTGCACGGTATCCTGGCATCCGTGAAGACCAGCCTGCCGTCCGGCTGGGCCTGCGGCTGGTTTCAAGCCTGCGTGAAGAGGCCGTCCAACGCCTGCTTCAAGCGCGTTCGGACGCTCCGTTTATCTCTACAGAGGATTTGGTCTCACGCGCAAAACTCGGCACGCCTGAAATCAATGCGCTGGCTGCTGCGGATGCGCTGATGGCGCTGGCCGGTCACAGGCGCCAGCAGGTGTGGGAGGCCTCGGCCATCAAGCTGGCACCGGCGCTGCTGAAATCCGTGCCCACCTACGAGACGCCGCTGCTGTTGCCGGACACCCCCGAAGGCGAGAACATCCTGTTCGATTACAAGGCCACAGGCCTGACCTTGCGCCGCCATCCGCTGGCGCTGCTGCGCGAGCGGCTGGCCAGGCGCGGGCTGCTGAGTTGTGACCAGCTCAACGCGCTGCCTGATGGAGAGGAAGTCTCGGGCTGCGGTATCGTCACGCTGCGCCAGCAACCGCAAACAGCCAAGGGCACCATTTTTGTGACCATCGAGGACGAGACCGGCCCGGTCAATGTCATCGTGTGGAAATCCCTGCGCGAAACCCAGCGCGCCGAAGTGCTGCATGCCCGCCTGCTGGCCGTTCACGGCACCTGGCAACGCAGCGAGGAAAGCGGCACTGCGAAAGGTTATGGCGCGGTACGCAACCTGGTCGCCAGGCGGCTGGAAGACCTCACGCCGCTGCTGGGGCGGCTGGGCACCAGCAGCCGTGACTTTCATTGATCGCCCGGGACGAGAACTTTTACGGCACGCCTGTATCAACCTGATACGGCCTGAATCGGCATCCGCTATTCTTCAGCCATCCATCTTCGCTCTTCACTGTCCATTTTTCTGTCAAAACAACATGAACTTCAGGATTTCTTCCACACTTTCTCTCGCGCTGGTCCTGGCCGCCACCCTGTTTGTCGCCGGCTGCAACAACTCCAGCACAACCGAACCCGTCAAGACCACATCGGCACTGGTCTCCATAGAGGCGATTACTGCGGGTGCCAGGGGATTTACCGTCGGCTCGCCCATGAGTGCACGCACGGTGTATGTGTTTTTTGATGCCCAGTGTCCCCATTGCAGCGCGCTCTGGTATGCCGCAAAACCGTTGAAGTCACAGGCGAAATTCGTCTGGATTCCGGTCGGCATTCTCAACGGTGCCAGTACCTCGCAAGGCGCGACCATCCTGGCAGCCGCTGACCCGGTCGCAGCCATGGAAACGCATGAGGCATCCATGATGTCCAAGGGCGGCGGCATCAGTGCCACGGCAGATGCCGATGCCCAAAAGGACGCCATCAGGAAGAACACCGAGTTGATGACCAGTTTTGGTTTTGCGTCGATTCCCACCGTGGTGGCCAAACATGCGCAAACGGGTGAACTGGTCAAGCAGGAAGGCGCCATGCCGAC
>JAZKHN010000294.1:0-5323 GCA_040385325.1 Pseudomonadota bacterium | reverse complement strand
ACGCTGAAATCCATGCCCGCAAACACAATCGCCAGCGCCACATATTGCGGTGCCTGTGCAGCGGCAGGGTCTATGAACTGCGGCAGCAGTGCCGAGCAGAAGAGATAGCCTTTCGGGTTGGTCACGGCCACCATGAAGGATTTCATGAAAATCGCACGCCTGCCACGTGCGGCAGTGCCTGCTTCTTGCGGCACATCAAACCCGCCTTTTGAACGCAGCAGGCGAATGCCCAGCCAGGCCAGGTACACCGCACCTGCCCACTTGAGCACCGAGAACCAGAACTCGGACGCTGCCAGCAGCGCGCCCAGTCCCAGTGCGACCGCGCCGACCAGCACAAAGTCCGACATGACGGCACCCAGCATGCCGGGCAGGGAGCGACGCACGCCGTACCGCGTCCCATTGGCCAGCGCCAGCAGCACGGTGGGGCCTGGCGTGGCAATCGTGGCCAGTGCGACGATGGCAAAAAGCAGCAGGGTGGTGGTGGTCATGGCGGGCTCCTCGGGTTTTGCTGAATCTTAGCGCTCGTCATGCCTGTTGTTCTTGGTCTGGCAAAAAGCAGATGATCCGGGTCTTCTGTTCGGTAGCGCACATATAAAACGTGATGAGTTCCCTATACTGGAAACCTGATGCAAGCCCATCCCCACGGCCATGGCTTGCGTAGCACCCGCTCCAGAGTTCCATGATGGCCACCCCCCTAAAAGACAAAACCACGCCCCGCCAAAACCACCTGCTTGCAGCCTTGCCCGACACTGAGTGGCAGCGCTGGCTGCCGCAGCTTGAATGGGTGGATATGCCTTTGGGGCATGTGCTGTATGAGTCCGGCAAGACCCTGGACCATGTGTACTTTCCGACGACCTCCATCGTCTCGCTGCTGTACGTGATGGAAAACGGCGCTTCCGCTGAAATTGCCGTTGTCGGCAACGAAGGTCTGGTCGGCGTGTCGCTGTTTATGGGCGGTGGCTCCACCCCCAGCCGTGCCGTGGTGCAAAGCGCCGGACAGGGCTTTCGCCTGAGCGCCCAGGCCATGAAGGAAGAGTTCGACCGCGCCGGGCCCGTGTTGCACCTTTTGCTGCGTTACACCCAGGCCCTCATCACGCAGATGGCCCAGACGGCGGTCTGCAACCGCCATCACTCACTCGATCAGCAACTGTGCCGCTGGCTGCTGCTCAGCCTGGACAGGCTTTCGGGCAACGAGCTGGTGATGACACAGGAACTCATTGCCAACATGCTGGGGGTGCGCCGCGAGGGTGTGACGGAAGGCGCATTGAAGCTGCAGGAGGCAGGCCTCATCAGTTACACACGCGGGCGCATCACGGTGCTTGATAGACCGGGCCTTGAAAACCGCACCTGCGAGTGCTACGCAGTCGTCAAGAAGGAATACGACAGGCTGCTGCCGGCAATCCCTGCGAGCTGAGGCCCGCTTTTCATTGGGGCGTTCGCCTCATTCAAGTTCTGTATGCCCGCGAACGGTCACGCGTCCCTGTTTCCTATAGACTGGGACATCGATCAAGACTGCCCTCGCTGCAGCAGGGCCGTGGCTCATCCTCTCATCCCGAGGGACAGCAGCACACCAGAGAGCTTGCATGACTTCCCCCGACAACCATTTGATTGCGCTGCTTCCGCGCAAAGACCGGCTTCGCCTGCTCGCAGCCTGCAAACACATTGAATTGCCTCTGGCGGAGGTACTTTGTGACCCTGGCAAGCCGACCAGATATGTATATTTCCCGACGGACGGCTTTATCTCGCTGATTGCCGTGATTGACGGCAGCCCGGGTGTCGAGGTGGGCATGGTGGGGCGTGAAGGCATGCTCGGGGCGCAACTGGCACTGGGCATCGTTACCGCCCCTTTGCATGCACTGGTACAGGGCGCAGGCACGGCCTGGCGCATAGGCACACGCGCGTTTCGTGCAGAGCTTGCGGCCAGCCCGGCACTGCAGGGCGGACTGAACCGCTACCTGTATGTACTGATGGCCCAACTTGCTGAATCCACAGCATGCGTGCGGTTTCACCAGATTGGCCCACGCCTGGCGCGCTGGCTGCTGATGAGCCAGGACAGGTCGCAGGCCAGCAGTTTTCATGTGACCCAGGAGTTTCTGGCTTATATGCTGGGTGTGCGGCGGGTGGGCATTACTGCCGCGGCAGGCGGCTTCCAGAAAGAAGGCCTGATTGAATACAGCCGGGGTGAAATGACGGTGCTTGACCGCAAGGGCCTGGAGGCTGCAGCCTGCGGCTGTTACGCGGCAGACCGCAAGGCCTACACCCAGTTGCTGGGGTGATTTGTCATTGGAGGGGCGTTCCAAACATTGCGCCCACCCCGGCAGTGATGGCCATGGCCAGCGCACCGAAGAAGGTCACGCGCAAGGCTCCGGTGACCGGGCTTGCGCCGCCGGCTTGTGCAGCAATCGCACCCAGCAGGGCGAGAAAGACAAGCGAAGTCCCCGCAACCCAGTATGCCAGCGCGGCAGCTGGCATGAGCACCGCAACCATCAGTGGCAGCGCCGCACCGACTGCAAAACTTGCGGCCGACGCCAGCGCAGCCTGAATCGGACGGGCACTCATGGCCTCCGAAATGCCGAGTTCGTCCCGCGCATGCGCACCCAGGGCGTCATGCGCCGTCAGTTGCACAGCGACCTGCCGCGCCAGATCCGGATCAAGGCCACGCCCCATGTAGATGGCCGTCAGTTCGCGCTTTTCAGCTTCCGGGTCAGCAGCCAGTTCAGCTTTTTCACGGTTCAGGTCTGCGTTCTCGGTATCTGCCTGAGAATGAACCGAGACATATTCGCCTGCAGCCATCGACATCGCTCCGGCGACCAGCCCGGCAATACCCGTCACCAGAATGCTGCCCTGGCTGGCATGTGCTGCCGCCACGCCGAGCATCAGGCTGGCAGTCGAAACAATGCCGTCGTTTGCACCCAGCACTGCGGCGCGCAGCCAGCCGATGCGGGAAGTTCTGTGGCGCTCGACATGCCTCACCGTGTGTGTCTTTCAGAAGTCGCTCATGAATGGGCAGATTTTGACCCAGTCCGGCGTTATCCTGAAAAACCCGCTCGCAGCGATGGCATCGTTTTCATGGGCTGCCTTACTTGACCAGCAGCACCGGAATCTCGCTGTCGGCCACCACACGCTGGGCGATGCTGCCCATGATGGCGCGGCCTATCCAGCCGTGGCCGTGCGTGCCCATCACGATCATTTGCGAGGATTCCTTCTTCGCCGCGAAAATGATTTCTTCGACCGTTGCGCCTATCACCGCCTCGGAGCGGTAACGCACACCGCTCTTTTCAAGAAAATCCCTGATGGGTTCCAGCACCTTGTTGGCTTCTTCTGCGTGGTAGGCCGCAACTTCAGCCGAACCCAGCATGGTGGTGACCCGTCCCGGCACAGGTGTCTGAACGTTCACCACCAGAAGCTCACCGGTGTCGCCCAGAAGGGATTTATTCGCGGAGATAAAGTCGAGGGCCTTCTGCGTGAAGGGGCTGCCGTCTGCTGCGAGGAGAATTTTCATGATGTGTCCTTTCGTTTGAAAAGTGATTTTGGGATCAGGCAAAAATACACGGCCTGCCGTTAATTGGGCATGAGGGCGTTGTCACTTTGCGTAGTCCAACTTCGCGCAACAGCATTTTTTGTTCAGGAACGGTTGCTGTTTGCGCTCCCCCCCGGGCTCGTCAACGGCATGATGGCACTGGATCTGAAGCGCGGATTTGATCTGGGTCAAGCTGCTGGTAAAAGACCTGCAGGGTGCCCATGCTGCCTGTCGGGTTTTAACGGCCTGCTGTCTGCGCAGCTGCGTCAAGCCTTGCGTTGTCGACAAGCGCCGCGTCAGCTGAATCCTGCTGCATGGCCATCTCCAGCAGCTTGCTGTAGTTCTCCATTTTTTTGTACAGCAGGCGTACCTCAAGCATGTTGTAGATGCGTGTTTTGACTTCCAGCAGGTCAAACGGTTTGCTGATGAAGTCTTTGGCCCCGGCCTGCAGGGCCTGGAGTTTGTGCCTGGGTTCTGCAGTCAGCACAATCACCGGCAAATAAGGGTCTGTGCCTGCCGCCTTGAGCTGTTCCATCACCTGGAATCCGTCCATGACGGGCATGTTGAGGTCCAGCAGTATCAGGTCGTAGGCCTGGCTTTTATGCAGGGCGCAGACGGTGGTCGGGTCCATCGTTGTGGTGATGTTGGTGTAGCCCGCATCACGCAGCACCTGCTCCAGCAACTGGACGTTGGTGGCCCGGTCATCGACGATGAGGACGCTGGCATTGAAGATGGCGAACTCTGCAATCAAGAGGCGTTTCCTTCCAGGGGTATCGAATCTGCTTTTGCCTTGGCGAACTTCAGTGTCATGTCCAGCGTTTCCATGAATTCATTGATCTTGATCGGTTTGGTCAGGTAGCGGAAGAAGCCGGCCTCCAGGCCTTTTTCGATGTCGCGCGGCATGGCGTTCGCACTGAGTGCAACCACGGGTATGTGGGCCGTCAGCGGGTCTTCCCGCAGGATTTTGAGCGCCGTGATGCCGCTGATGCCTGGCAGGTTGATGTCCATGAGGATGAAATCCGGCAGCGAGGCTTTGGCAATCGCGATGCCGCTGATGCCGTCACGTGCCGACAGCAGGCGCAGGTCGGGCCTGCGTGCGATCAGGTCTTCGACCAGCATGAGGTTGGCCGGGTTGTCCTCGACGTAAAGTACGGTACGGGCCTGAGCCATCACTGCCGGCAGGGGCCTTGAGGCCAGCGCCAGGTCAATCAGTTCGGCACTTGGCTGGTTTCCTGCCGTGACGTTCATGTCAATCCAGAACATGCTGCCTTTGCCGGGCACGCTTTCCACACCGATGGTGCCGCCCATGAGTTCCACGAGGCGCTTGGTCATGACCAGGCCAATGCCCGTGCCCTGTTCCGTGGTCGCCTGCTGACCCAGCCGGTTGAAGGGCTGAAACAGCTGGTCGATTTGCTGCGCCTCCAGGCCGGCACCGGTGTCTTCGACGCAGATACGGACGTGGGCGGCGTCGGACTCGATGCACTTGAGCAGCACCGAGCCGCGCTCGGTGTTGTATTTGATGGCGTTGGACAGCAGGTTGATCAGCACCTGCTTGAGCCGGGTGCGGTCGGCCTTGACGAAGCAGGGCTTGCTGAACTTCGGAAAGCTCACGCTGATGCCGCGCTTGTCGGCCTGCGACTCGATCATGGTCTCGCATTCGTGCATCACTTCAGCGAGGGACACGGGCTCAAGCGACAGCGAGAGTTTGCCGGATTCAATCAGCGCCAGGTCCAGGATTTCATTGATCAGGTCCAGCAGGTACCAGCCAGCCTGCAGTATCTGGTCAACGCTGCGTTTTTGCGA
>JAZKHN010000293.1:0-4232 GCA_040385325.1 Pseudomonadota bacterium | reverse complement strand
GCGTAGTTGGCCAGAAACTGCGGTCCGACATCGGCAAAGGCCTTGGCCTGGCCGGCGGTGGTGCGGCCGGTGCGGCGCACAAAACTGCGTATGGTGCGCGCCTGTGGTGGGGTTTGGGGAAGTTCGGGATGCTCGCTCATGCGCTTATTGTCGCCGAGCGCCATGTCGCCTGATCGTCGCTAGCTGCCCGTGGCCGTCACCGTACAACTCAATGAGAAAGTCAGCGTTGCGCCCGTGGGGAAGGAGGTCAGCGTCAGGCCGCCGCCGAGAAGATCTGGCCACAGACCCGGCACCGGGCACACCCCCGTTCCCGACTGCGCGCAGTTGCTCACCGTGCAACTCAATCCTGCACTGGGTGTGTCGAGTGCCAGAGCACCATCAGCGGTTGCCGGTCCGAGATTTGCGAAGGTGATGGTATAGCTGGTGGTGCTTCCCGCCATCACGGTTGTTACAGAATTTACCTTGCTCACCGTGAGGTTCACCCTGCAGTCAATGGGCGTGGAGAAAGTAGCGGTGTTGTTGGCGGGCGTGACGTCGCCGAGCGTGGTGGTCGTCACGCTCACCGTGTTGGGCTGCGGGCTTGGGCACGCGGAGGAGGAGACAGTGATGGTGGCTGTCACCGTCACGACGTTACTGGCGGCCGTCATTGGAAATGCACCGTTGCCCACAGAGCAGGTGAAGGTGGTGCTGGTCGCGTTGGGCGTACACGTCCAGTCAACGGGGTCGTTATTGTTGAGCGCCGTGATGGTCATGCCGGTCGGCATGGTGTCACTGATGACGGGCGTGCCTATGATGGCCGTCGCCGACTGGCTGGTGGCCTGCGTGTTGATATAAACCTGGTTGTCAATCGGGCGACCGGCGTTGCGCAGCGCGATGATGTAGCGCAGGCCGGTTGCGCCAAGCGTAAATGTGGGAGTGTTGATGCTCTTGGTAACTGAAAAATCAGGCTGGAGTGTGACGTCTTCGGTGCCTGGGCCGCCCGCGAGGCCGCTGTAATTTGAACCGGCGACATTGGCTGTGCCTCCGCTCGCATAGGCGGTGTTGGCGCTGTAGGCAATGGCCGCGCGATTGGCCGAAACGTCGGTCAGGGGGCTGACCATTCGCGCGACGGTTGTGGTGCGGGTGGCGTCAAGAAATATCACGCCTGCCGGATTGTGGTAGGTGCCCACCGTTGCCGCGTTGGGAATGGTGACGGCAAAACTGACGGTGATGCTGCCCTGGCTGGGCAGGTAGAAGCTGCCCAGGGTGACTGTCGCTGTGCCATTGGTCGGTATGACAGCAGGCGCAGCCCCGTTGGCACGCAGGGTCACGGCGGTGATGGAATTACCCTGAACGAGGGTGTTGATGGGGAAAGGCCCCAGCACGGTGGCAGAGACATTTTCTGCGCCAGCCGCATCGGCGTTGGGCGCTACGGCTCCGCCAGGCGCAGGGTTGTAGGTATAGGTGGTTGGCGGTGTCGTGCTGTAGGTCCAGCCCGGCGGCAGGGCGGCGTCGAGGATAAAAACGTTGGACGCGCCGCCGCCAGTGTTGCTCAGGTTGATGCTGTACCTTGCAGTTGCCCCTGTTGACGTGACATTGGGCGTGCTGGTGCTTTTGGTGACTGCGATGATCGGCAGGCAGGCACCACCGCCACCGCCAAGCCCTGTGGGGGTCCCCGGGCTGGTGTCTACCGCACCTGCTGTGCCGGCCAGTGCATTCCATGCCTTCGGGCTGCCGCTGCTGATACCGCTGCCGTTGCCGGGAGCTCCCACGCCGCAACATGCTTCGGTACCATTGGGACCGCCAGCAACGTTGGTGGCCGCGCCCGTCAGGGTGGTCTCTATGTATCCGCCCCCGCCGCCGCCCCCGGGACCGTGCTGGAAATAGTTGGAGAAGCCGCCGTTGCCCCCGCTGGCGTCAAGGGTCATGCCCGCACCGTTGCCGGTGGTGGCGACAAAAAAGATGGAACCGCCTCCTCCACCCCCGCCGCCCGAGTCGGTATCCCCGAGCGGCCACTTGTTATACGCCTTGTAGCCTGCCGCAAGGACGCGGCCGGTACCCGCCACGCTCCCCGCACGTATCAACACCACACCGCCCCCTGAAGCGCCGCTGGAAGTAATCGGACCGGTGGCCCCGTTATCTGTTGCAGCATTGGTGGGCGGCCAGGCGGTCAGGCCGTTGGCCACCGATCCATTGTTGGCAGCCCCTGCACCTCCCCCTCCGCCCATCACCAGGCGCGTCGCGACACTGGCTTGCCCGTTGCCGCCCTGACCGCCTGCCACATTGCCAACGTTGGTGTTCGTGTTCTGGTTGAGCACGGCGTTGGTACTGGTGCCGTCGTTCCAGCTGTTGCCGCCCCGGCCGCCCAGGCTGTAGCCGCCACCGCCACCACCGCCGGCGTTGTAGGAGTTGGAGCTTCCGACATCGGCGGGATTGCCGTCATTTGAACCGCCGCCTGCGTTACCTATGGAAGCCTGCCCGCCTGCGCCCAGCGCATAGCCCTGATTGAGCAGTACCGTATAGCTGAACGGGAACACAGTGCCGGCAAACACCCTGGGCGGTGTGCCCATGGTGCCTTCGCCCTTCTGGCCGCCATTGATGGTGCTCAGTGTGGTGCTTGTGCTGTAAGGAACGTTGGCAGTCGTTGCCGTGCCGCCCGTGACGATACCGCTCCCGCTCAATCCAAAAGCCCCGCGAAACCCCATACCGGATGCAGTGGCCGTGCCGTTTAGGGTCAGGCTGCCCGCAACATCCATGGCCAGAACCCCGCCGGTTGCAACGCCTGTGGGGGTGAAGACCGTATAGCTGTTCGCACCGGCGGTGCCGGTCACGGTCAATGCCGAGTATTGCGGGACCCATATGACCTGCCAGCTGCGAACGTTGGTCGTGTTCATCAGCTGGTTATAGGAGTTGACCAGCGGCTTGGTGAGCGTGATGGCGGTGCCCGTGATGGAGGCGATCTGGGCGTATTCGTGCAGGCCGGCATTTCCCCCATTGGTGGAGTCCTGCATCTGCATGACGAGGATCATGTCACCTGCAAGCAACTGCCGTGTGTTGCTCCGCTGCCCGGTGGCGGACGATACGTTGATGACGGTGGCGTTGGCACCCGTGCTGCCGATACCGCCGTGGTAGGAGTTGATGTAGGTTGTGCCCGCGCCAAGGGTGATGGGCCCGCTCAGTCCGGGTAGGGCACAGGTCTGCGCAAATGCAGCAGCACTGCACGCGAGCAGCGCGATAAACAAAAGGCAGCGACGCAAAAAGGTCTGCATTATTCCGATGGCCAGCAGGATGGCGCTATTCCTCAGGTGGGCGCCCAGATTGACGCCCTTTTTTTTCGTCTTGTGCTGAAGTGTAAACAGAAGTTCTGCGGAAAACGGGGTTTACAAAACGTTAACCTTGAATTGCCTTGTCGCGGCCTCAAGAAAATCGTCTATGTTGTTAACCTGCACATCCAGCCCAAGAACGCGCGATGCATTTTTCAGCATCAGCAATGCGGCTGAATTGTTCGCGAACACCAGCGCCTGCGCCCCGTTTTGTTTTGAGAGTTTGTTGCCATCTGCCGCAAGCACCAGGGGGGTGTGCATGTACTGCGGCTGTGCATAACCAAGCGCACGCTGCAGCAACATTTGCCGCGCCGTGTTGTCGGTCAGGTCTTCGCCCCTGACCACATGCGTGATGCCCTGCGCTGCGTCGTCGACCACCACTGCAAGCTGATAGGCCCACAGGCCGTCGGCGCGCTTGAGGATGAAGTCGCCGACTTCGCTGCCGACGGTTTGCGTTTGATCGCCGAGACGTCTGTCGGTCCACCGAACTTCGGCGCTTGATTCGGTCCGAAAACGCCAGGCTCTCGGAGGGCGACCTTTCAACCCCTGCCTGCAGGTTCCGGGATAAACCAGTTCGCCATGCCGCTGCCGTGTTTGCCCGCTGGCTGTGAGTGCCAGCGCAATGTCCTGCCGCGTGCAGGCACATGGGTAGGCCTGGCCTTGCGCAATCAGTGCATCGAGGGCAGCCTGGTAGAGATGTCCGCGCTGCGACTGGTAAACCACAGGCTCGTCCGGGTGTAGACCGCAGGCTGCAAGCTGCCCAAGAATGATGCGGTCAGCGCCCGGCACGCAGCGAGGTGTATCCACGTCTTCCATGCGCACCAGCCAATGCCCGCCGTGCGCGCGTGCATCCAGCCAGCTGGCCAGTGCGGCGACCAGAGAGCCTGCGTGAAGAGGACCTGTGGGTGACGGGGCGAAGCGGCCCCTGTA
>JAZKHN010000292.1:0-6515 GCA_040385325.1 Pseudomonadota bacterium | reverse complement strand
GAAGAATTATTGGCATCGACCTTGGCACCACCAACAGCTGCGTGTCCGTCATGGAGGGCAACACGCCCCGCGTGATTGAAAACTCCGAAGGCGGCCGCACCACGCCGTCTATCGTCGCCTACCAGGAAGACGGTGAAGTGCTGGTTGGCGCATCAGCGAAGCGCCAGGCGGTAACCAACCCCAAGAACACGCTGTACGCCGTCAAGCGTTTGATCGGCCGCAAGTTCTCTGAAAAAGAAGTGCAGAAAGACATCGCGCTGATGCCTTACGCCATCGTGGCTGCCGACAACGGCGACGCCTGGGTTGAAGTGCGCGGCAAGAAGCTCTCTGCACAGCAGGTCTCCGCAGACATCCTGCGCAAGATGAAAAAGACCGCCGAAGACTACCTCGGCGAAGCCGTGACGGAAGCCGTCATCACCGTGCCTGCCTACTTCAATGACGCACAGCGCCAGGCCACCAAAGACGCCGGCCGCATTGCAGGCCTGGACGTCAAGCGCATCATCAACGAGCCTACTGCTGCAGCCCTGGCCTTCGGCCTGGACAAGCAGGAAAAAGGCGACCGCAAGATTGCCGTGTATGACCTGGGGGGCGGCACCTTCGATATCTCCATCATCGAGATCGCAGACGTCGACGGCGAAAAGCAGTTTGAAGTGCTGTCGACCAATGGCGACACCTTCCTCGGCGGTGAAGACTTTGACCAGCGCGTCATCGACTACATCGTGGCCGAGTTCAAGAAGGACAGCGGCATCGACCTGTCGAAAGACGTGGTCGCCCTGCAGCGCCTGAAAGACTCCGCTGAAAAGGCCAAGATCGAACTGTCGAACAGCGCAGCGACCGAAGTCAACATTCCCTACATCGCACACGATCCTGCAACCGGCCCCAAGCACTTGCTGGTCAAGCTCTCGCGCGCCAAGCTCGAAAGCCTGGTGGACGAGCTGATCGAGCGCACGATGGCGCCTTGCCGCCTGGCCATGAAGGACGCCGGCGTCAGCGCCTCCGACATTCATGACGTGATCCTGGTCGGCGGCCAGACCCGCATGCCCAAGGTGCAGGAAAAGGTCAAGGAGCTGTTCGGCAAGGAGCCGCGCAAGGACGTGAACCCTGATGAAGCCGTTGCCGTCGGCGCAGCTATTCAGGGCCAGGTTCTGTCGGGCGACCGCACCGACGTGCTGCTGCTTGACGTTACCCCGCTGTCCCTCGGTATCGAGACCATGGGCGGCGTGATGACCAAGATGATCAAGAAGAACACGACCATCCCGACCAAGTTTGCACAGACTTTCTCGACCGCTGAAGACAACCAGCCGGCCGTGACGATCAAGGTGTTCCAGGGTGAGCGTGAAATCGCATCGGGCAACAAGGGGCTGGGCGAGTTCAACCTTGAAGGCATCCCGCCAGCAGCACGTGGCACGCCGCAGATTGAAGTGTCTTTCGACATCGACGCCAACGGCATCCTGCACGTGGGCGCCAAGGACAAGGGCACCGGCAAGGAAAACAAGATCACCATCAAGGCGAACTCCGGTTTGTCAGAAGCTGAAATCCAGCAGATGGTGAAAGACGCCGAGCTGAATGCCGAAGACGACAAGAAGAAGGTCGAGTTCGTCACCGCCAAGAACAACGCCGAAGCCATGGTGCACAGCGTGAAGAAGTCCCTTGCTGAATACGGTGACAAGCTCGAAGCCGGCGAGAAGGAAAAGATCGAAGCCGCCATCAAGGACATGGAAGAAGCCCTCACGGGTGACGACAAGGCCGCCATCGATGCCAAAAACACGGCGCTGATGGAAGCCAGCCAGAAGCTGGGCGAGAAGATGTATGCCGACATGGAAGCGTCAAAAGCTGCAGCGGCAGGCGGCCCGGGCGCAGGTGCCGAACAGGCCCAGGCCAAACCGGAAGCCGACGACAATGTCGTTGACGCTGAAGTCAAGGAAGTGAAGAAGGGCTAAGCCCCATCACTTCAGGCCAAGGCAAGACAAGGCGGAAACCAGGAGCAATCCCGGCTTTCCGCTTTTGTGTTTACGCCCCATCCTGCCCTGCAGTTTCGCCAACAGATTTTTGAAGACCCCTGACTGACCGCCATGGCCGCAAAAAAAGACTACTACGACGTGCTCGGTGTTCCCAAGAACGCGAGTGATGAAGACATCAAGAAAGCCTATCGCAAGCTGGCGATGAAGCATCACCCTGACCGCAATCAGGGTGACGCATCGAAGGCTGCAGAAGAAAGGTTCAAGGAGGCGAAAGAAGCCTACGAGATGCTTTCGGACGACCAGAAGCGCGCGGCCTATGACCAGTACGGCCATGCCGGCGTGGACCCGAACCGCGGCGGCCCGGGTGCAGAAGGTTTTGGCGGTTTTGCAGAAGCCTTCGGCGACATTTTTGGCGACGTGTTCGGCGGCCAGCAACGCGGTGGTGGTGGCCAGCGCGGCGGACGCCAGGTGTTCCGTGGTGGTGATTTGAGCTATGCGATGGAAGTCACGCTCGAAGAAGCCGCCGCCGGCAAGGAAGCGCAGATCCGCATCCCGAGCTGGGACGACTGCGGCATCTGCCACGGCAGCGGTGCCAAACCCGGCACCAAGGTCGCGACCTGCACCACCTGCCACGGCCACGGCGTCGTGCAGATGCGCCAGGGCTTTTTCAGCGTGCAGCAGACCTGCCCGCAGTGCAAGGGCACCGGCAAGCTGATCCCCGAGCCTTGCGTTGCCTGCCACGGTGTCGGCAAGACCAAGACCAACAAGACCCTCGAAGTCAAAATCCCGGCCGGCATTGACGACGGCATGCGCATCCGCTCAACCGGCAACGGCGAGCCCGGCACCAACGGCGGCCCGCCCGGCGATTTGTACATCGAGATACGCGTCAAGAAGCACGAGATCTTCGAGCGTGACGGCGACGACCTGCACTGCGCCGTGCCCATCAGCTTCACCACCGCAGCCCTGGGCGGCGAGATTGAAGTGCCGACGCTGGCCGGCAAAGCTGCCATCGACATCCCGGAAGGCACACAGGCCAGCAAGCAGTTCCGCCTGCGCGGCAAGGGCATCAAGGGCGTGCGCTCGAGCTACCCCGGTGATTTGTATTGCCACATCACGGTCGAAACGCCGGTCAAGCTGACCGAGCACCAGAAAAAGCTGTTGAAAGAGTTTGACGAGTCGATCAAAAAAGGTGGCGCCAAACATTCGCCCAGCGAGGAAGGCTGGACGGACAAGCTGAAGAATTTTTTCAGCGCGTAAGCAGGCGCTTGACGGGGTTTGGGGCCCCGACCGCTTCAGGAAATGTTGCCCGCCGGTATGAAAGTACCGGCGGTGCTGTTTCAGGCATCCGGAAAACTTCCAGAATGCTATTGATTCAGTAGCACCTCACGCTCGTATCTATTGACCTGCAGCCGATTTAATGCCTTAAAACTGCCTTTTTTATGCTGTTTTCAGGCCTTTTGAGCGGTCAAAACGTCAAAAATGGAGGCAAAAGCCCGAAATGTTAATACCCATGTTAACAATGTTAACTTCCATATTAACTTTTGGTCTTTCGGCCTGTTTGGGCAGCCTTAAAGTCGGCAGGCTCAGTCTCGCGTCTGCGGCACCGCCACACCCGGGTAGCTGAGCCAGAGGTCGAAGGGGTATTCGCTCTCCAGCACAAAGCGGTCGCCCCGGTACCAGAACAGGCCCGCGTAGGCGATGTGGCCGGATTCGTCGGAGATGCGCCTGGCCATGTGCGCCATCGGCGTCGCAAACGAGCAACCCAGCGCCTGCGCCAGCACCATGTCGGCGGGCGCGACCGTCAGCGTCTGCTGCATCGCCTGCATCCGGCTTTTGGAATGTGCATTGAGCAGGTAGGCCAGCTTGTGCTGCTGCTCTGCGCCCTTGGGGAAGCGCGTGTAGATCTCGCTGGCCACATAAATCTCGGCCAGGCAAAACGGCTCGCCGTCCTGAACATGAATCTTGCGGATGAAGGTGTAGCTTTTGTAGCAGGACTTCGCCGCAGTGCCGCGCAGCAGTGACTCCGGCAATGCCACGCCGTGGCGCTGCTCGATCACCTCAAAACGCACATCGGTTGCACGCGGATCGTTGATGGCCGCATGCATGTTCGCGGCCATGGATGTCGCGGGTGCCGAGACGTATGTGCCGCGCCCCCGGTCGCTGGTGATCAACCCTTCGGCCTTCAGCAGCCCGTAGGCCTGCCGCACCGTGATGCCCGCCACCTTGTACTGCGCGGCCAGTTCCACCACGGTGGGCAGACGCTGGCCGTGGACCAGCTCACCATGGGCAATCTGGTGGCGCAGCACGCTGGCCAGTTGCAGGTACTGGGTGACCCCCGCACCCGAATGCGTTGCGGCGCGCGGCGCGAGGGGTGGAGCTTTGACCGAAAAAACCATGGCGCGGTGTGGTGTAAAAAGAATGGCTAGTTCGCGTCGATCTTCAAGGCGCGTATGAAAGGCACCCATTTTGCCCGCTCGGCCACGCCGTAGGCATCGGCCTGTGCGGGTGTCGTTGGCCCCAGGCTTTCAGAGGCGCCCTGCGCCAGCCGGTCTTTCACGGGTGTCATGGCCAGCGCCTTGTTGAGCGCTTCGTTGAGTTTGTCGATCACCGGTTGTGGCGTGCCTGCCGGCGCGATCAGGTTGTTCCAGGTGTAGGCCTCGTAAGTGGGCAGGCCCTGCTCGGCAAAGGTCGGAACACCCGGCGCAATGGCACTGCGCTTGTTGCCGGAGATCGCCAACACCTGGCCCCTGCCCTGCTGCTGCAGCGGCTGGGCGGATATCAGCCCGTCGAACAGCAGGTTGACATGCCCGCCCGACAAATCGATGAGCGCCGCACCATTGCCCTTGTAAGGCACGTGCAGCAGGCTCATTTCTGCGGCCCGCGCAAAGTTCTCACCCACGATGTGGCTGATCGAACCCGCACCGCCTGAGCCGTAGGTCACCTTGCCGGGGTTGGCTTTGGCATAAGCGATGAGATCTTTCAGCGTCTTTGGCGTAGCCGTGCTGGCGACCAGCACGAGCGGCGTGCGCGACACCAGGCCTATGGCGCGTATGTCCTTGTCGACATCAAAGGGCAGTTTGGGATAGAGCCCGATGTTCATCACGAGTTGCGAGCTGGTGCCCAGGCCTATGGTGTAGCCATCAGGCGCAGCCTTGGCCACAAAGTCTGTGGCAATCGAGCCACCACCACCGGTGCGGTTTTCAACCACCATGGGCTGGCCGAGGATCTCACCCATGTAGCGGCCCAGCTCGCGCGCAATCACATCGTTGCCGCTGCCGGTGCTGAAGGCGACGACCAGGCGTATCGGTTTGACGGGATAGGCCTGAGCCCATGCCTGTGTTGACAGACCTGCAGCTGAGGCCATGGCGGTGCAAGCGAGTGCAGCGGCGATGCGCCTTCTTGTCATGTTCATGTTGTGTCTCCTTGCGTTGTAATCTGCAGGTTCAGTTCACGTCAATCTTGAGCGCACGTATGAAGGGCACCCACTTGGCGCGCTGTGCCACGCCGAATGCATCGGCCTGTGCCGGCGTGCTGGGCCCAAGGTTTTCAGACGCGCCCTGTGCCAGGCGGTCTTTCACGCCCTGCTCGGTCAGCGCCTTGTTAAGCGCCTGGTTCAGCCTGCTGATGATGTCGTCCGGCGTTTTGGCAGGCGCGTACAGGTTGTTCCAGGTGAAGGCCTCCAGCGTGGGGAAGCCCAGTTCTGCAAACGTCGGCAAATCAGGTGCTGCAGGGCTGCGTCTGGCGGTGGAAATCGCCAGCAGGTGTGCCCTGCCCTGCTGCGCGATGGGGGCTGTCGATATCAGGCTGTCGAGCAGCAGGTTGACGTGGCCGCCGGAAAGATCTGTCAACGCCGGACCGCTGCCCTTGTAGGGCACATGCAGCAGTGAGACATCGGCCGCCCGGGCAAACGCCGCGCCGAAGATATGGTTGACCGCACCCGTGCCGGCCGAGCCGTAAGTCACCTTTCCGGGGTTGGCTTTTGCGTAGGCGATGGTTTCCTTCAGCGTTTTTGGCATCGAGGTACTGGCCACGATCACGGTGGGCGTGCGCGCAATCAGGCCGATGGCGCGCAGGTCCTTTTCCGCGTCAAAGGGCAGCGTCTTGAACAGGCCCACGTTCATGACCAGCTGCGAGCTGGTACCCAGGCCTATGGTGTAGCCATCAGGCGCGGCCTTGGCCACGATGTCGGTGGCAATCGAGCCGCCACCGCCCACACGCGTGTCGACCACCACGGGCTGACCGAGGCTGTCTGTCATGTAGCGGGCCACATCGCGCGCAATCAGGTCATTGACGCTGCCGTTGCCGAAGGCCACCACCAGCCTGATCGGCTTGTTCGGGAAAGCCTGGGCAAACGTCGGCGAGGAAAAGCCTGCACCGGCACACAGGGTGGCCGCTGCCGCGGCGATGGCAAGGGTTCTGCGGGTTGTGTTCATTTTTTGTCTCCTGTCTTTTCCGGTTTCAGGTTTTCAGTGTTTCAATCAGCCAGCAATGCGACAGGCACCTGTACCGGCATTGACAAAAGAATCTGCGCCATACCCTTGCCCAGCGGGTCGT
>JAZKHN010000291.1:0-6986 GCA_040385325.1 Pseudomonadota bacterium | reverse complement strand
TTGGTATTTGAAAATTAATGTGTAGAGGTTCAGGCGGCGATGGGCAACCCAACGAGTTTTTCGAGCTCGACGTGCGTAAGGCCGTCGACCATGTCGATCAGTTTGAGCCCTTCCGGCGTGCAGGCTAGCGTGGCGATGTCTGAATAAATGCGCTTCACGCAGCCGATGCCAGTCAGCGGATAAGAGCATTTGTCGACAACCTTGCTCTCGCCTTTTTTCGTCAGCAGATCCATCATCACCCAGGTCTGCTTGGCACCAATGGCGAGGTCCATTGCGCCACCGACGGCGGGGATGGAGCCGGGCTCACCGGTGCTCCAGTTGGCAAGATCGCCCGTGCTCGAGACCTGGAAGGCGCCCAGCACGCAGATGTCGAGGTGACCGCCTCGCATCATCGCAAAGCTGTCGGCATGGTGAAAAAACGCGCCGCCCTTGAGCAGCGTCACCGGCTGCTTGCCGGCGTTGATGAGGTCGTAGTCTTCATCGCCTTCGGCAGGCGCAGGCCCCATACCCAGGATGCCGTTCTCGCTGTGCAGCAGCACTTCGAGATTGGAGGGAATGTGGTTGGCGACCAGCGTGGGCTGGCCTATGCCGAGGTTGACGGTCGCGCCTTCGGGGATGTCCTGGGCGACGCGTGCGGCGAGCTGGTCTTTGGTGCGTTTTTGGTAGGTCATTTTTTGCTCCAGAGTTCAGGCTGCTTTTTTGGCACCGCCGGATTGCGTGGCAACCCGGTCTATCTTGACGATCTGGCTCACAAAGATGCCCGGGGTCACCACGGCTTCAGGGTCCAGCCCGCCGAGTTCGACGACTTCATGCACGGTGGCAATCGTCTTCTTCGCGGCCATCGCCATGACGGGGCCGAAGTTGCGCGCTGCCATGCGGTAGGTGAGGTTGCCCCAGCGGTCGCCGCGCTCGGCGCGTATCAGCGCCACATCGCCATGGATGGGCATTTCCAGAACATAGTGTTTGCCGTTGATTTCGCGGGTTTCCTTTGGCGAACCATCGGCGTTTTTGGCCAGTTCGGTGCCGTAGCCCGTCGGCGAAAAGAAGGCGCCCACACCGGCGCCCGCTGCGCGAATGCGCTCGGCCAGATTGCCCTGGGGTACCAGCTCAAGTTCAACCTTGCCGCTGCGGTAAAGCCCGTCAAACACCTGGCTGTCAGCCTGCCGTGGAAAGCTGCAGATCACCTTGCGCACCTGCCCAGCCATGAGCAGCGCGGCAAGCCCCGCTTCGCCGTTGCCGGCGTTGTTGTTGACCAGCGTCAGGTCTTTGGCGCCCTGCTCGATCAGGCCGTTGATCAGTTCTATGGGAATGCCGGCCGTGCCGAAGCCGCCTATCAGGACAGTGGAGCCGTCCTTCACGCCGGCCAGCGCATCCGCGACCGAGCGGGCTATCTTGTTGATCATTGAGTGTCTCCGTTGGATGCGGCTTACGGACCCTGCAGCAATCGCAGCAAGCCCGGCAGGCATCCGGTATTGATATGAAGCCCATCGCATCCTAAGCCCAACATCTCTCAAAAATGTTCGACATAAGAACAATAGTTCGTATAATGAATTTTAGGAGATTTCATCTGCCATGGCAAATGCCGCATCCAGACGCACTGCAGGTAATTCAGACCTCAAGCCGGGCGACGCTTATGTGCAGTCGTTTGCGCGCGGGCTGGAGGTCATACGTTCCTTCAGCGCCGAGGCACCCCGCCAGACGCTGACCGAAGTGGCAGAACGCAGCGGGCTCACACGGGCCGGGGCGCGCCGCATTTTGCTGACGCTTCAGTCATTGGGTTATGTCACGCTGGAAGGCAAGGTCTTCAGCCTGACCCCCCGCATTCTTGACCTGGGTTTTGCCTACCTGTCGTCCATGCCGATCTGGAATCTGGCCGAGCCGGTGATGGAAAAACTGGTGGCGGAGGTGCGCGAGTCATGCTCGGTCGCGGTACTCGATGGCACTGACATCGTATATGTCTTGCGAATCCCGACACACAAGATCATGAGCATCAACCTCGGCGTGGGCTCACGCCTGCCGGCCTATTGCACCTCGCTGGGCAGGGTGTTGTTGGGTGCCTTGCCGGACGATGAGCTGGCAGAACGCCTCGAACGCTCCGACATCACATCGCGCACCAAATACACAGTGACGGAGATGAAGGATTTGCTCGCACGCATGGAGCAGACCCGCAGACAGGGCTGGTCCATGGTGAATCAGGAGCTTGAAGAGGGTCTGGTGTCGATGTCTGCGCCCATTACAGATCGTGCAGGCCGAACGGTGGCAGCACTCAATATCAGCGGCCAGGCCAACCGCACCAGCGCAAGGATCATGCAGGAGACGATGCTGCCGCAACTGCTGTCAGCGGCAAAGGATATTTCGCGCATGCTGACGGTTCAACGCGCCTGAAGACCAGGGGCCTTCAGGCGCGTTGAAAAAAGAAGCTTGTCAGAAATTCAGGACTTGCGGAAACCGGCAACCAGAACAATTGCGCCCAAGGCGATGGCGCCCAGGCTCAGCCACTGCGGAATATTGATCGACTCGCGCTCCTTGACGGTCAGCTCAATGGGGCCCACCTTGGCGGCAGTCGTGTCTTTGGTGAAGCTGAAGCCACCGGTGAAAAAGCCTGCCAGGCCGATCACGACCAAAACAATGCCTGCGATTTTTGCTGCGTTCATCTGGTTTCTCCTCGCCGGGTTTGTTGATAGGAATATGCGACAGCGCCACGGCCCGGAACCGCATCACCCTGAGCCGTAATGTAGAGATGGCGATAAAAATCGTCTGTAGGACTCAACCGGGCAAATCCGTCAACAAAGTGCGTGAGGGCAAACCAGCGCGCCTGCAGCGGGAAAGTGCATCGGGATAAACTCCCCGAATGTTCACGCCGTCACAAGCCGATGTCCGCCGTTTTTTTTGCGCGGTGCATGCCAAAACCAAAAGCGGCCAGCCCATGGAGGCGATTGAAACCCTCGCCAGCCAGTGGATTGCCGAGCACCCCGAGTACCACGCAGATTTTGAAGACGCCGACATGGCGCTTGAAAAAATGTATGACGTGGAAGGCGGCAGGACCAACCCTTTTCTGCATATCTCCATGCACCTGTCGATCAGCGAACAATGCTCGATAGACCAGCCGCGCGGCATACGCCAGGCGGTGGAGTTGCTGACCGCAAGGCGCGACTCGCTGCATGACGCCCACCACGAAACCATGGATTGCCTGGGCCAGATGGTGTGGGAAAGCCAGCGTTCGGGACGCCCACCTGACGGAGCCGCGTACATCGACTGCGTTCAACGCAGGGCAACTAAAGACTGACGCCAAAAAACATAAGCATAAAAAAAGCCGCTGAATCAGCGGCTTTTCTTCTGGTCGCCCGCTTTTAGCGGAAGCGGCTTTCAGGCACCGTCTTCAGGTCACCCTCAAGCGACGACAAATACCCGGCCATGGCCTTCAGCTCGGCATTGGTGTATTGCTTGGCCATGCCGGCCATGATGGCGTTGCCGCGGCCAACCTTGGCGTTGCTGGGGTCCATCTTGTAGGCTTTCAGGGCCACGAAGAGGTAATCAGCGTGCTGGCCTGCGATCTTGGGATAGGTCGGGTCGATGGGCTTGCTGAAGTTGGCGCCGTGGCAGGACACGCAATTGGCCTTGTTCAAAAGGGCCTGGACAGCGGGGCTGGGCTGCTTCGAGGCGGTGGCCGGCAGTGCCGCACCGGCCGTTACGCCGCTGGCGCTGTAGTAGGCAGACAGATCGGCGATGTCCTGGTCGGTCAGGCTTTCAGCGATGCCGCGCATGCTGGGGTACTTGCGCTCGCCTTTTTTGTAGGCGTGCAGTGCGGCAGAAATGTAAGCGGCGCTCTGGCCGGAAATCATCGGCACCTTGTAAATCTCGGGGAAGGAAGACTGATAGCCTTTGATGCCGTGGCAACCAATGCACATGGCATTTTTGGTTTCACCGGCCTTGGCGTCGCCCTTGATGTCCTGGGCCTGGCCTGAGGCGGTCGCAAATGCGACAGCTACAGCGAATATCGTAGTAAAAAGCTTGTTCATTTTGCGCGCACAATCGAGTGGGATTCAGGTGGGGATTGTTGTTATAAACAGCTTTTGATTATATCTGGGCGCGCCCCGCCAAAGCGCCGCCCGGCCTGAAACAGCGCAGATGGCGCCGCAAACCCCCTTCCCTTCACCCGGCAAACGACACAGAACGCACTTTTGAACATGAAATTCCAAGGCTCCAAAAACTACGTCGCCACCCAGGACCTGATGCTGGCCGTCAACGCGTCCGCCACCCTCAAAAAGCCCCTGCTGGTCAAGGGCGAGCCCGGCACCGGCAAGACCATGCTGGCCGAGGAAGTGGCCGAGGCGATGGGGCTACCGCTGCTGCAGTGGCACATCAAGTCCACCACCAAGGCGCAGCAGGGACTGTATGAATACGACGCCGTCTCGCGCCTGCGCGATTCCCAGCTCAGCAGCGTCGATGGGGGCGAAAAGGTCAAGGACATCCATAACTACATCGTGAAGGGCGTACTCTGGCAGGCCTTCACGTCTGAAACGCCAGTGGCGCTGCTGATCGATGAAATCGACAAGGCCGACATCGAATTTCCAAACGATTTGCTGCGTGAGATCGACCGCATGGAGTTCTATGTGTACGAAACACGCGAACTCATCAAGGCCAAGCACAGGCCGCTGGTGTTCATCACCTCCAACAACGAAAAGGAACTGCCGGACGCCTTTTTGCGTCGCTGCTTCTTTCACTACATCAAGTTTCCCGACGCAGACACCATGCGCCAGATCGTGGATGTGCACTTCCCTGGCCTGAAGAAAGAACTGCTGGCAGCGGCCATGAAAACGTTTTACGACGTGCGCAACCTGCCAGGCCTGAAGAAAAAACCGTCGACCAGCGAACTGCTGGACTGGCTCAAGCTGCTGGTCGCCGAAGATATTCCGCTCGAAGCCCTGCAAAGCAAGGACGACAAGGTGGCAGTACCGCCGCTGGTGGGTGCCCTGCTGAAGAACGAACAGGATGTGACCCTCTTCGAAAAGCTGGTGTTCATGCAGCGCAACAATCGTTAATCTGAGCATCATTTATAAAAAAGAGACATCCATGAACCAGAAATCGCTGCTTGTTGAAGGCCTGTCAGACGCCATAGGTTTTGTCGGCGGTGCGCTGCTCGGCTTCTGGATAGGCCGGCTTTTGGGCCTGAACATCTTTGACCCTGGCTACAGCAACAGCAGCATCTTCGGCATCGTTCTTGTTGGGCTGGGCGGAGGGCTGGGTCTGCAGGCCGCACGCCGCTGGCGCAACCGCAAAAAGCCCGATCAGGACGGCTCTGAAAGCTAGGCATGGCATTTGTTGAACCCGTTACGCTTGAGGCCCGAGGCATCAAGCTTGTTCCGCTGGCGCTGCAGCACGAAGCCGGGCTTGCGGCAGCGGCAGCCGACGGCGAGCTCTGGAAGCTGCGCATCACCTCGGTCCCTGAGCCAGAAGAAACCCGCAGTTATATAGAAACAGCTCTGGCCACCAGCAACCGCATGGCTTTTGCCGTAACCGACGCTGCGACCGGGAATGTGCTTGGCTCGACCAGCTACCACGACATCGTCGACAACCTCAAGCGCGTGGAGATTGGCTACACCTGGTACGCAGCACGTTGCCAGCGCACGCACATCAACACCACCTGCAAGCTGCTGATGCTCACGCATGCGTTTGAAACACTGGCCTGCAACATCGTGGGCTGGCGCACCGACAATTTCAACTTCGCCTCACAGAAAGCCATCGAGCGTCTGGGCGCCAGAAAGGATGGCGTCATTCGCGGGCATGCCCTGCGCCGTGACGGCACCATTCGCGACACGGTGATGTACAGCCTTAGCGCCGGCGAGTGGCCTGAGGTTAAAGCGCAGCTACTGTATCTGCTCGACAAGCCACGAAACCAATGACCCCCACGCTTTTCACTTCGTGTAATACGCTGCCCCCCGAGGGGGCGCTGCTTGCTTGGGGCGGCCCGGCGCTGAATACACGTGCCCCCACGCTCGGCACTGGCGTGTCCTCGCTGCCCCCCGAGGGGGCGTTGCTTGCTTGGGGCGGCCCGGCGCTGCGCAATCATCATGTAGCCGGAGATTTAAATGCTGATTGACTTCTTCTACACATTGCGTTCGGCCAAGCTGCCGGTCTCCGTCAAGGAGTATCTGATGCTGCTCGAAGCGCTGGAGGCCGGCGTGGTCGGCCCCAACAGTGGCAAGGACGAGGCTGATGGCACGCCGGGTGAAGGCGCGTACAAGATTGATGATTTTTATTACCTCAGCCGCACGGTGCTGGTGAAGGACGAAAAGCATTACGACAAGTTTGACCGCGCCTTTGCTGCCTATTTCAAGGGCGTGGAGATGCTCACGGACTTCACCAAGGATGTCCCGCTCGAATGGCTGCGCAAGAATCTTGAGCTTGAACTCAGCCCGGAAGAAAAAGCGAAGATCGAAAAAATGGGCTGGGACGAGCTCATGGAAACGCTGAAAAAGCGTTTTGAAGAGCAGAAAGAGCGCCACGAAGGCGGCAGCAAGTGGATTGGCACGGGCGGCACCTCGCCTTTCGGAGCCAACGGCTTCAACCCGCAGGGCATACGCATAGGCCAGGAGAAAAGCCGCAACAAGAGTGCGGTAAAAGTCTGGGACCAGCGCGCCTACAAGGATTACGACGACACGCAGGAGCTGGGCACGCGCAACATCAAGGTGGCGCTCCGCCGCCTGCGCAAATTTGCGCGCGAAGGCCATGTGGAAGAGCTGGACCTCGACGACACCATCAAGTCCACCGCAGCCAACGCAGGCTGGCTGGACATCAAGATGGTGCCCGAGCGCCACAACAATGTGAAGGTGCTGCTGCTGATGGATGTGGGCGGCACCATGGACGAGCACATTGCGCGCGTGGAAGAAATGTTCTCCGCAGTGAAGACCGAGTTCAAGCATCTGGAGTTTTATTACTTCCACAACTGCGTGTACGACTTCATGTGGAAGAACAACCGCCGCCGC